>DAOTUX010000090.1:0-4335 GCA_034436475.1 Chloroflexota bacterium
GCCCGGTCGTCGGGCTCCTGACCCGCCAGCTCCGCATACACCGAGCCCCCGAGGCCCGGCTGGAGGGCGCCCAGGACGCCGACCACATCCCCGGGCCCTTTGAAGGGAGGAGCGACACGACGCGTGACGTCATCGAGCAGGCCCACGACCCCCACCTGGCACGTGGGGGCGATGGGCCCGTTGGCGACCGACTCGTTGTACAGGCTGACATTGCCGCCCGTGATGGGCAGACCGAGCGCCCGGCACGCGTCGCCGAGGCCCGCGACCCCTCGCTCGAGCAACCAGAACCCCTCCGGGCGCTCGGGGTCCGGGTAGTTGAGGCAGTTGGTCACGCCCAGCGGGCGCGCGCCGGTCACGGCGACGTTGAGGGTGCACTCCGCGACCGCGAGCGCGGCGCCCTTCCACGGGTCGAGCAGGCCGACGCGCTCGTTGGCGTCCGTGGCGATGGCCAACCCCTGGCCGGTGCCCGGCACGCGCAGCACCGCGGCACCATGCGCGCTCCCCTCAATGGTCGCCGCGCCCACCGTGGAGTCGTACTGGCTGGTCAGCCAGGCGCGCGACGCCAGGTTGGGATGCCCCAGCAGGGCCTGGAGCACCACGGACGGGTCCACGCCGCGCTCCGGCAGGACCGCCGTGAGCGTCGCCTCGCCGGGTGCCGGCGCGTGTCGACGGCGGGTCGGCGCCTGGGACACCCGTCGATGCACGATCGCGTCGCTGGTGAGGGCCGCCGCAGGGACCCGGGCGAGCTCGCGGGCGCCGGGGGCCGGCGCCCCGTCATCGGTGATGCCACCCGCGATGACCGCGATGACCGGCTCCGTCGTGACACGGCCGATGACCGCCGCTGGCAGGTCCCAGCGACGGCACACCGCGAGCACGTCGTCCAGCCGCTCCGGGCGGACGATGGCCAGCATCCGCTCCTGCGACTCGGAGATCATGACCTCGAAGGGCTCCATGTCCGACTCGCGCAGCGGGACGGCGTCCAGGTCGACCGCGATGCCCGTCCCCGAGCGGTCGGCGGTCTCCGAGACGGCGCACGTGATGCCCGCCGCGCCCAGGTCCTGGAGCCCCTCCACCAGGCCGCTGGCGATGAGCTCCAGGCTGGCCTCGATGAGCAGCTTCTCCGCGAACGGGTCGCCCACCTGGACGCTGGGTCGCTTGGTGCCGGCCCCCTCCCCGAAGGTGGCCGACGCGAGCACGGACGCACCGCCGATCCCGTCCCGCCCCGTGGTCGAGCCGAACAGGACCGCGAGGTTGCCCGGCCCGGGCGCGGCAGCGCGCGTCAGCTGGTCCTCGCGCAGGATGCCGACCGCCATGACGTTCACGAGCGGGTTCTCACCATAGGACGGGTGGAACGCCAGCTCGCCCCCCACGGTGGGCACGCCCACGCAGTTCCCGTAGCCACCCACGCCCCGCACGACCCCCCGCACCAAGTGCCGGGTCCGCGCCAGCGCCGGGTCGCCGAAGCGCAGCGCGTCGAGCACCGCGACGGGTCGGGCGCCCATCGTGAAGATGTCACGCAGGATGCCACCCACCCCGGTCGCCGCTCCCTGGTAGGGCTCGACGGCGCTCGGGTGGTTGTGCGACTCGAGCTTGAAGGCGACGGCGAGACCGCCCCCGATGCGCACCACGCCCGCGTTCTCGCCGGGGCCCGCGACCACGTCACCGCCACCGGTCGGCAGCGTGGCGAGCAGCGGCCTGGACGACTTGTAGGAGCAGTGCTCGCTCCACATGACGCTGAACATGGCGAGCTCCAGGTCGTTGGGCGCCCGACCCAAGCGCTCGCCGACCGCGACCAGCTCCTGGTCGGTGAGCCCGAGCGCGCGGTGCAGCGGCACCACCCCGGCAGCTGTCGTGCCCGTGGCGACCGTCGTGCCCGTGGGCGGCGCGATCACGCCGCCACCCCCGCCGCGGCGCTCTCGACCAGCGAGCGGAAGAGCAGCATCCCGTCGTCGCTGCCCAGGAGCGCCTCCGCGGCCCGTTCGGGATGCGGCATCAGGCCCGCCACGGTGCCCCGCTCGTCGATGACCCCCGCGATGTCCCGCGCCGAGCCGTTGGGGTTGCCCACGGGCGCGGCGTACCGGAACAGCACGCCTCGGCGCGCCTCGAGCGCGTCGAGGTCACGCTCGGGCAGGAAGTAGTTGCCCTCGCCATGGGCGATGGGCATGCGCAGGACGCGCCCAGTCGGGACCGCCCGCGTGAACGGCGTGTCGGTGCGCTCGACCGACACGGTCACCCAGCGATGCTCGAAGCGGAGGCTCGCGTTGCGCAGCAGCGCCCCGGGCACCAGATGCGCCTCCGCGAGCACCTGGAAGCCATTGCAGATGCCCAGCACCAGACCGCCACGGGCGGCGTGCTCCCGGACGGCGCCCATGACCGGGCTGAAGCGCGCGAGCACCCCGGCGCGCAGGTAGTCGCCGTACGCGAAGCCACCCGGCACGATGACCAGGTCCGCGCCCGCGAGGTCGGTCGACTCGTGCCACACCAGGGATGCGTCGGTGCCCGCGAGGCGCGCCGCCGCGAGCGCGTCACGGTCGCAGTTCGAGCCCGGGAACACCACCACGCCCACTCTCATGCCGCCGGCCCCACGGCCTCCACGGTCCAGGCCTCGATGAGCGGGTTGGCGAACAGCTCGCCCGCCAGCCGGTCCACGACGCCCCGCGCCTCGTCGGCGTCCGTCGCCTCCACCGACAGCTCCACCCGGCGCCCGACCCGGACGCCATGCACGCTCGTGACACCCAGGTGCGGCAGGCTGGTCTCCACGGCGCGACCCTGGGGGTCGAGGATCCCCTCACGGGGCATCACGGACACGATGAACCGGTAGCTGGTCACGCGCTGGCTCCTGCGGCGATGGCGAGTCGGTCGGTGGCGACATAGTCGGCGAAGCGGGTGCGGGTGAGCCGCTCGAAGGCCTCCACATACCGGGCGCGGGTGCCCTCCACCACGTCTGCGGGGAGCGGGGGCCCCGGTGGCGTGCGGTCCCAGCCGCTCGCGAGCAGCCAGTCACGCACGAACTGCTTGTCGAACGAGGGCTGGGCGTGCCCGGGCCGCCAGGTCGAGGCATCCCAGAGACGCGACGAGTCGGGTGTCAGGACCTCGTCGATGAGGACGAGCCGCGCGGCCCGCGCGGCGTCGTCGTCGGGCGCGTCGTCCGCGGCGTCGCGTGGCGCGACCCCCAGTTCCAGCTTCGTGTCAGCCAGCACCAGACCGGATCGCTCCGCGATGGCCGCCCCACGAGCATACACGGCGAGCGCGATGTCCCGTGCCCGCTCCGCCACGAGCGGCCCCACGAGCGTCGCCAGGTCGTCGAACGCGATGGGCTCGTCATGCCCTGCCTGCGCCTTGGTGGAGGGCGTGAGCACCGGCTCCGCGAGGCGGTCCGCCTCGCGCAGACCGGCAGGCAGCCGGACCCCGGACACCACGCCACTGCGCTGGTAGTCGGCCCAGCCGCCACCCGCCAGGTAGCCTCGCACCACCAGCTCCGCGGGCAGCGGCTCGACCCGTCGGCACAGCATCATCCGGCCTCGCAGGTCCGCGGGGTCCAGGCCCAGACGGGCGGCCAGGCCGGCCGGCAGGGCGGCGGGGTCGGTGGCCAGGAGGTGGTCGGTCGCCAGGTCGGTCGTGTGCGCCAGCCAGAACCGGGTGAGGCCCGTGAGCACCCGGCCCTTGTCGGGGATCGGCGTGGGGAGCACCACGTCGAAGGCGGACAGGCGGTCCGAAGCCACCAGCAGCAGCTGCCCCGCATCCACGAGGTACAGGTCCCGCACCTTGCCTGAGCGCAGGAACCCCGCCGCATCAACCGACACGTGCGGCCTCCCGGACCGGCGCGATGGCGTCCAGGCGTCCGAGGATGGCGCCCACGTGGCGCAACGACGGCCCATCATCGAACACGGCCTCGAGGCGCTCGGCCGTGAGCGCGGCGGTGGCGTCGGGGTCCGCGACCACCAGGTCCCGGAACGGGCGGCGCTCGTCGGTGGCGCGCATGGCCGCGCGCTGGACGATGGCATAGGCGGCCTCACGGGACAACCCACCGTCCTCGAGCAGCGCGGTGAGCAGCCGCGAGGAGGCGTGGAGGCCCAGGCCGCGCTCGATGTTCTCGGTCATCCGGTCGGGCCGCACCACCAGGCCCTCCACCAGGCCCCGGAGGCGGACCAGCATGTAGTGGAGCAGGGTCGTGGCGCCCGGCAGCGCCACGCGCTCCACCGAGGAGTGGCTGATGTCCCGCTCGTGCCACAGCGCCTGGTCCTCCATCCCCGCGACCGCGAAGCCGCGCAGGAGGCGCGCGAGCCCGCTCAGGCGCTCCGACGTGATGGGGTTGCGCTTGTGGGGCATCGCGGA
>DAOTUX010000091.1:0-6852 GCA_034436475.1 Chloroflexota bacterium
CGGGCGGGACCGCCCGATCGCCGCATCCGACGGCCCGATCGCCGCATCCGACGGGCGGGACCACCCGATCGCCGCATCCGACGGCCTGATCGCCGCATCTGCCCGGATGTTCGCCGGACCTGGCGCACACCTGACGATCGCTGACAGGTCCCCCAGCCTATGATCTCGCACATGGTCGACGATCCGTCCCGCCGCGTGCTCGAGTTGCGCGCCGTCATCGACGCTGCCAGCCGTGCCTACTACGAGCAGGACGCGCCCACGATGCCCGATGCCGAGTGGGACACCCTCTTCCGCGAGCTCCAGGACCTCGAGGCCGCCCATCCCGAGCTGGACGACCCTGACTCGCCCACCCATCGCGTCGGCGGCAGGCCCACCAGTGCCCTCAAGGAGGTCACGCATCGGACGCCCATGCTCAGCCTGGGCAACGCGTTCGGCACCGACGAGCTCCGTGCCTTCGACACGCGGGTCCGCCGCCTCCTAGGCCCCGACGAGCCGCCACCCAGCTATGTCGCGGAGCTCAAGATCGATGGTCTCGCCATCTCGCTGCGTTACGAGCGGGGCCGGTTCGCCCAGGGTGCGACACGTGGCGACGGCACCACCGGCGAGGATGTCACCGCCAACCTGCGGACGATCGCGGCGATCCCCGAGCGCCTCCCCGAGCCCGTCACGCTGGAGGTCCGCGGCGAGGTCTACATGCCCAAGGCCGAGTTCGCGCGCATCAACGCCGAGCGCGAGGAGTCCGGGCTGCCCCTGTACGCCAACCCGCGCAACAGCGGCGCGGGCAGCCTCCGCCAGATCGATCCCGCCGTCACCGCCAGCCGTCGGCTCTCGGCGTGGTTCTACCTCCTCATCGAGGAGGACGGCGACGGCCGCCCCAGCACCTCGCGCCAGTCCGACGCCCTCGGCCGCCTCGAGGCCCTGGGCTTCCCGGTCGAGCCCAACCGGCGTCGTGACCTGGACATCGACGGCGTCATCGGGTTCCTGGGGGAATGGCAGGAGCCACGCCACCATCTGGCGTACGAGACCGATGGCGTCGTGGTCAAGGTCGACCGATTCGACCTCCAGGCCCGCCTGGGAATGGTCAGCCGGGCGCCCCGCTGGGCCATCGCCTACAAGTTCCCGCCCGAGGAGGTGGAGACCGTCATCGAGGACATCGTGCCCTACGTGGGGCGCACCGGCACCCTCACCCCGGTGGCTCACATGAGCCCGGTCAAGGTCGCCGGGTCCACGGTCGCGCGCGCCACGCTCCACAACCTCGACGAGGTGCGCCGCAAGGACATCCGAATCGGCGACCACGTGCTGCTCCACAAGGCCGGCGACGTCATCCCCGAGGTGGTCCGCCCGATCCCGGACCGTCGCACCGGCACGGAGCGGGTGTTCCAGATGCCCGTGGCCTGCCCGGTGTGCGGCGCGACCGTGGTCCAGGACCAGGGCGCGGTCCGGCACTATTGCCCCAACCTCGCATGCCCGGCGCGCGTGGGCCAGGAGTTCGGCCACTTCGCGGGTCGGGGAGGCATGGACATCGAGGGCGCCGGCTGGGTCGTGGTCCAGCAGCTCCTCGCGCGAGGGATGGTGCGATCGCGCGGCGACTTCTACCGTCTCTCGGTGGAGGACCTCGAGTCGCTGGACCGGTTCGCACGCAAGAGCGCCGAGAACCTCCATGCGGCCATCATGCGGTCCCGCATCCGGCCCTTGGCGCGCATCCTGAACTCCCTCGGCATCCCCCAGGTGGGCGAGCAGACCGCCATCGACCTGGCCGACTGGGTCGCCTCCACCTGGCCTCCTGCGGACGACGAGCCGATGGGTGGGTCGGATGGCTGGTTCGCGCGCATCTCGCGGGAGCTCGGGTCGGTGGCACCCGAGCGGTTCCAGGAGGTCAGCGGCATCGGGCCGACCGTGGCAGCGAGCGTGGCCAACTGGTTCGGCGCGCCCGAGACCGCGGGGGTCCTCGATGACCTCGTGGACGCCGGCGTGGAGCCTGCACGGCCAGTGGTGCGTCCGCGCACCACCATGGGGGAGGCGGTCGCGACCGGCCCATTGGCGGGCAGGACGCTCGTGGTCACGGGCACGCTCGAGGGCTTCGACCGACAGGCCGCCGAGGAGGCCATCCGGGCCGCGGGTGGCAAGGCCTCGGGCTCCGTGTCGAAGAAGACCGACTTCCTCGTGGCGGGCGAGAACGCAGGCTCCAAGCTGGCCAAGGCCCAGGAGCTGGGTGTGACCGTCCTTGACGAGGCCAGCTTTCGACGACTCCTGGCAGGGGAGGGCGCGTGAGCCCCGATTCCCCTGATGCATTCGCTACAGCGGCAGTTCGGCGACATGCTCGCCTCCGTCGATCTCGCCCGTGAGCCGGAAGCCGAGGCCCAGGTAGAACGGCTCGGGGCCTCCCTCGTCGCGGACCCAGCTCGTGACCAGCCGTCGATGGCCCTGCGCTCGCAGCCTCTCGACCAACGACCCGATGGCCCGCCGGCCGATGCCCCGTCGCTGGTGGCGACGGTCGATGAGGAGTCGCCAGAGGTAGGGGTCCTCACCGGGCCAGCGAGGCTCGGCGGTCATCAGGAACCCGGCCACCTCGTCGTCCGCCTCGATGGCACGCATCCACGGCACCACCGGCGCGCCCTCATGCATCTCGGGATCGGCGGCGTCGGCAAACGAGCCGGCCATGGTGGCCACGAACCGCTCCTGTGTGTGGTGCGTGGTGAGACCGGCGACCAGGGACCGGTTCGTCTCTGAGACCTCGACGAGTCGCACGGCCAACGGGGGGTTCCGTGGTCGCGCCAGCCAGCGAGCCCGCGCCTCCGTCGTGAGCGCGTACCGGTCGTCGTCCGTCCACGCCCCGCGCACGAGCGTGGCCCGAACCGCCCGGCCCGCGTAGTCGAAGCCGAGTCTGTCGAGCAGTCTCGCCGAGCGGAGGTTGAGGGGGTCGACGGTGGCGTCGACCCGCTGGACCCCGTGCCCGAGCAGGTGGTCGATGAGGGCTCCGACGGCCTCGGTCGCATATCCCTTGCCCCAGTGCGCCGCGCCGAGGGTGTAGCCCACCGTGGCCCCCGTACCCGCGCGGTCGCGCCCGATGGCGACATCGCCGACGAGGGTGCCAGCATGCTCCACGCCCAGTTGGACCCAGTCGCCGGGCCTGACACGGCCCACCTCGGCCTGCTCCGCGACGAGCCGCTCCGCGGCGCCGAGCGAGAACGGGAGGCCCCAGTCCTGGTGACGGGCCACCACCGGGTCGTTGCGGTACGCGTGGATGACGGGCGCGTCCGTCTCCCGGAGCGCGCGCAGCACCAGGCGCGGCGTGGACAGCGGCAGCAGCGGCGGCTCGTCCATGGGGTGCCGATGGTATCGGTCGGCGGCTCGACCAGGGGCCAGCGCGCGGTCGGCGGCTCGACCAGGGGGCCAGCGCGCGGTCGGCGGCCGCCACGGCACCCTCGGACCTGCCGCGCGGGTATCCTTGGGGCTCATGGCCTCCCTGTCGCGCGAGGATGTCGCGCATGTCGCCCACCTTGCGCGCCTTGGCATCAGCGCGGAGGAGACCGCCGTGCTGCAAGGGCAGCTCAACCACATCCTCGACCAGTACGCCATCCTCGCCCAGCTGGACACCGACGACATCCCGCCCACGGCGCAGACCATCGAGGTGGAGACCATCCTGCGCGAGGACGTGGTGGTGCCCGGCCTGACCGTGGACCAGGCGCTCGCAGGCGTCCCCGAGCGCTACGGCGACCATGTGGTGGTGCCCGCCATCCTGGGCGGCTCGGACGCCTGACGGCCCGGCGACCGACCGGACATGACGACCGACCTGACGCGCCTGCACGCCCATGAGATGGGTGCCCTCCTGCGCGCGGGTTCGGTGAGCTCGGTGGAGTTGCTCGAGGCGCATCAGGCGCAGGTCGAACGACAGGGCCGCGTGCTCAACGCGTGGCAGTCGCGTGACCCGGTCGGTGCCCGCGCCGCGGCTGAGCGCGCCGACCGTCGCCTCGCCACGGCGCGTCGCGCGGGAGACGCGGAGATGGCGTCCCTGCCGCCCCTCCTGGGGGTGCCGGTGGCGCTCAAGGACCTCGTCGTGACCAGGGGTCAGCCCTCGACCGCGGGGAGTCGCATCCTCGAGGGCTACGTCGGCGCGTACGACGCCCACATCGCCGAGCGCCTCGATGCCGCGGGAGCCGTCGTGGTGGGCAAGACCAACATGGACGAGTTCGCCATGGGCTCCTCGACCGAGCACTGCGCGTGGGGGCCCGTGGCCAACCCGTGGGACATCGACCGGGTGCCCGGTGGGTCGTCGGGGGGCTCTGCGGCGGCGGTCGCCGCATACCACGTGCCGCTCGCCATCGGCACCGACACCGGGGGGTCCATCCGTCAACCGGCAGCCCTGACGGGGACCGTGGGCCTCCGCCCGACGTACGGCCGCGTGTCACGTCACGGAATCATCGCGTTCGCCTCGTCGCTCGACCAGGTGGGGCCCTTCGCGCGGGACGTCCGCGACGCGGCGCTCCTGCTGGGCGCGGTCGCCGGCCACGACCCGCGGGATTCCACCTCCGCGCCAGAGCCCGTGCCCGACTACGCCGCGGCACTCCCGGAGGACGACGATGCGGCCGCGGCCGCGCTTCGAGGGATGCGCCTGGGCATCCCCCGCCAGTACTTCGTGGCGGGCATGGAGCCCGGGGTGGAGGTTCGCGTCCGGGAGGCGATCGGGGAGCTCGAGCGTGCGGGTGCCGAGGTCCTGGAGGTCGACCTGCCGCACACGGCCTATGGCCTCGCGACCTACTACATCGTGGCCCCGGCGGAGGCGTCCGCGAACCTCGCCCGCTACGACGGCATCCGGTTCGGACATGCCGTGCGCGAGGGCGGCGTCCTGGGCGACTACCTCGCGACCCGTGGCAGCGGGTTCGGTGCGGAGGTCAAGCGCCGGATCATGCTCGGCACCTACGCGCTGTCAGCGGGCTACCGGGACGCGTACTACGTCAAGGCGCTCAAGGTGCGGACCCTCATCAAGGCCGACTTCGACCGGGCCTTCGAGACGGTCGACGCGCTGGTGGCGCCGACCAGCCCCACGGTGGCGTTCCCGTTTGGCGCCAGGATGGACGATCCGGTCGCCATGTACCTCTCCGATGCCTGCACGCTGCCCGTCAACGTGGCCGGGTTGGCCGGGATCTCTGTCCCGTGCGGCCTGTCGGAGGGGCTTCCCGTGGGTCTCCAGTTCATCGGCGGGGCATTCCAGGAGCCGACGCTGTTCCGCCTCGGGCGCGCCTATGAGGCGATCACCGCGACCGCCGCATGGCGGGGCATGGAGCCCACCGACCTGGCTCGACTGGACGACCCCGCGACGCTGCCTCCCAGCCAACGCTGAGGCGGCGTCCAGGCTCGGGCGCGGCCCTTGGGTCGGAGGCAGTTGGGCGAGCCCCCAAGGCCGCACATCGGTGCGGGAGGACCACCTCTCCTTGGTGCGTGGAGGACGAAGAGCGCGGGTCCCGGAAGGACCCGCGCTCGGTGTGGCGATGAGGACGCCGGCCTGGTCGGCGCCGGCCGGCGGGATGAAGGTCAGCCGCCGAAGGCGCCACCCAGGAGCGGCGCGTCGGTCGTCTGGTCGGCGGGCGGTGCGGCGACGGTGACAGGCGCGTCGTACGCGCTGAGGGTGATGGTCAGCGTGAGGTCGGTGCCGCTGGCCGGGTCGGCGTACCCGACCTGGAACGAGTCCAGTCGACCGCTCGCGTTGTCGACCAGGATGTCCACCAGGACCGGCGGAGCCGCCACGGCGGAGGCGTCAGGTGCCGCGGACGCGTCCGGAAGGACCGCGCCCAGGCCACCCAGGTCGTCCTTGAACGCGTCCACCGGGACCTCCAGGCGAAGGCGGGTGCAGGTGCCCGCGGTGCAGCTCGTCTCGCCCTCGTTGGTGAGGGTGGCCCCAGCCTCATCCAACTCGGCCTTGAGCTTGGCGGCCATGTCGGTCGCGGGCTCCGGCGAGGCGAGAGGCGTGGGGATGCTGATGGGACCGACCGGGATGATGTGCCACAGGTCATCGACCGAGCCCATGGGCAGCGCGAGCTTGACGTACGCGTTCCCGTCCCCTGGCACGATCAGGCCGCCCGAGATGGCGAGGCCCTGGATCGGGACCTCGAACATGATGGACGTGGCAGGCGGGTTGATGGAGACATCACCCTCGGCCCTGGTGCCGTCGATGGGGAACGCGACGTTGCCCATCGCCTCGCCCATGTTCAGGGTGCCGTTCGCCTCGGCCAGCAAGTGCACGGACGTCGCGCTGGAAGTGGCTGTGACCGCCGTGGTCAGGAGCTGGTAGGGGTCGTCCTGCGCGGCGGCGGGCGTGATGACACCCAGCAGCAGCGCGGAGGACAGGGCGGCGGTCGAGAGGGAGCGGATCCTCATGGGTCTCCTCGTATCTGGGACGACAGGACATCGATGCCCTCCCGGTAGGGGGGCGTGCTGAAGCCTACCCGGTCGGCGCCTCGGGCGTGGTGGAACGAAGGTCCGGGGTGGTCAGATGTCCTCTGGGCTGCTCAGAGCCGGTCGAGCAGCTCCTGCTTGCGACTCTCGAACTCCGCCGCCGTGATGGCACCTGAGTCACGCAGCTCGGCGAGACGCGCGAGGGCGCTGGTCACCGAGTCCGCGCCCGATCCGTCCGCGCTCTGGGTGAGCCCGCCGATGGCCGAGTCGGCCTGGTCCAGGGCGGCCACGTGGTCCCCGCTTGACGACTCGATTGGGCTGGCGGCAACGGCCTGGGTCGCCCCGGGCGCCTCGGGGTTGTCGTCGTCGGCCTCCGCCATGTCAGGGTCTGGATGCGTGGGCTCGTCTCCGACGCTCGCCGCCTCCGCCGTGTCGCTCTCCGCGTGGGGTGAGTCGACC
>DAOTUX010000092.1:0-1605 GCA_034436475.1 Chloroflexota bacterium
GGTGCGCGTGGTGGTGCGCTTCGACCGGGAGGTCGCCGCGCGCGTCGCAGAGACCCGTTGGCATCCCACCCAGGACGTGGACCCGGCCCCTGACGGCACGCTCACCTGGACGGCCACGGTGTCGGGCCTGCTGGAGGTCCGGGGCTGGGTCCTGGGCTGGGGCTCGGCCGCGGAGGTGCTGGAGCCCCCGGAGCTGCGCGCCTGGGTGGCGGAGGAGCACACCAAGGGCGCAGCGCGCTATCGAGCGCCCGGCTGAGGGGTGGCTCGGCAGGTCGCCGATGGGGTATCGTCGGTGGGCCACGGGCCGACCCCCATGGGCAGCGTCGTGACGACCCTGGAGGAGGAAGCATGCAGACATCACGCCCACGCCGCCGATCCACCGTGGTCGGCCTGTCAGCGCTCGCCCTTGCGGCCGCCACGATCTTGCCCACAGGCGTGACCGCCCAGGACGAGGTCCAGCGCGGCGGGACGCTCATCGTGGCCGCGGACGGGGCCTCGTTCCCGACCAACCTCAACCCGGCCATCAACACCTCCAACGGTGCCGTCTACATCTCGGGCAAGGTCGTCGAGACGCTCGCGGAGGCGGGCTTCGAGGGGCTCCAGCCCCGTCTCGCCACGGGCTGGGAAGGCTCCGAGGACGGGCTCAGCTTCACCGTCCACCTGCGTGACGGGGTCACCTGGAGCGACGGGCAGCCGATGACCTCCGCGGACGTCAAGTTCTCGGCCGAGGAGGCCTGGAAGGTCGGCCAGAGCCTCGCCAAGACCGTCCTTGTCAATCTCGAGGGCGTGGACACGCCGGACCCGCAGACCGCCGTCTTCCGTTTCTCGGCGCCCACCCCCGAGTCCCTCATCGCGAACGCGCTGCCGTTCATCTCGGCGGTCCTGCCCGCGCACGTCTATCAGGGCACGGACTTCGCCACGAACCCGGACAATCCGCTCAACCTGAACCCCGTGGGCACCGGGCCCTACCTCATCGACGAGATCAAGCCCGGTGAGGTCATCCGCATGAGCGCCAATCCCAACTACTGGGACCCGGACAAGCCCTATCTCGACGGGATCGTGTTCCAGATCCTGCCCGACGCGGCCGCCAAGGCGGCTGCGCTCGAGACGGGCGAGGTCCAGCTGACCGTCTTCTCGGGTGTCCCGCGGGTGGACCTCCAGCGGCTCGATGACCTGGATGGCGTGTCAGCCACCACCACGGGATATGAGGGTCTCCCTTACCAGATCACGCTCGACTTCAATCACCGCAACCCGGTCCTCGCCAACGTGGACGTGCGCAAGGCCATCCGCCAGGCATTGGACCCGCAGTTCATCGTGGACACGATCTTCCTGGGATTCGGCGCGGATGTCGCCACCGGGCCCGTCCCCAAGACAGCCACTGACTTCTACACCGAGGACAAGACCCTCTACACGTTCGACACGGCCGCTGCCGAGGCGGCGCTGGATGCAGCCGGTTACCCGCGCGGCGCAGACGGGACCCGCTTCTCGCTCCGCCTCCGCGCGGCGCCCTTCTTCCCCGAGACCACCGCGACGGGCGAGTACGTGAAGCAGGCGCTCGAGGACGTGGGCATCGCCGTGGAGATCGTGGCGGCCGACAGCACGCCG
>DAOTUX010000093.1:0-1680 GCA_034436475.1 Chloroflexota bacterium
AGGGTCCCGGTGGTGGCATCGGGCATCGCGGGCTGGTGGAGGAGGGCGGTGTCGGGCCCGACTGGGTCTGGACGCGTCATGGCGTGGTGGGGGACGGCGGCCGACACGACGTGACCACGGTCTCGATGCGGGTGGGCGATGGATGGGTCCGCGCGACCGGGCTCCGACCACGCGGGCCCGTGCGGGCGGTGGTGGGCAGCCTGCCCTTGGGCGTGGACGACCCGGCGGTCATCCGACGTCTGGGCGACCGCGACGCGGCCATCGAGGCGGCGACCGATGGTGCGCGCTGGGTGGCCATCCGGGCGCTCGTGGGCTTCGATCGGGCGGTGGCGTCGGGTCCGGCTCGGGGTGGGGCCGATCGCAACCTGGTCGAGGCGTGGAGCGAGCAGCCGACCATCGTGGAGGACGGCCTCTCGGCCGAGCCACGCCTCCTGGCGCACGTGGACGTGGCGCGGGTGGGGGACCGGGACCCGCGGGGGGACCTGGCCGCGATCGAGGTGACGGGGACGTCCGCCGACACCATCGACCTACGGCTGGCGTCAGGGGAGGTGGCGCGGTTGGCCGTGGGCACCGCGCCACCCACGGAGGTGACCCTCGGTGGCTGGGTCGTCCGGGGGCCCGCGCTGCGCGTGGTGCGGGTGGGCCCCGAGGCGGTGTGGCTCGCCATCGAGTCGGTGGTCGAGGTGGTCGGGGCGTTCCGCGCGGCCGAGCCTGGTCCGGTCGAGGTCCGACGGCTGCCTGACGGCCGGGCGCTCGTGGGCACGACGTGCGCCATCGAGGTCGACCCCGCGTGGTCCGGTCACCAGCTGCGGCACCTCTCCGTCCTGGGGCACGACGGCTGGGCGCCCGTCGGCGAGCTCGCGCGACCCAACGTGATCGACGCCAACCTGGTCGGACGGCTCCAGACCCGGACCGGTCATCGGTTCCTGTGGCTGCTCCTGGGGCCGCCCGCGTGACCGATGGGGCCCGGGTGACCGACACGGTGGCACTGCCCCCGGACCTCGCTGTGCTCATGTACCACTACGTCCGGCCGCCCGACGCGCCGATGCGCGTGGGCGCCGGGAGCGTGGACCTGACGACGTTCGCGGCGCAGCTCGACGACCTCCAGCGACATGCGCGGGTCGTGGGCTGGCCCGATGTCGCGGCCGCGATGACGGATGGCCCGCCGCTGCCGCCGCACGCGGTGCTCCTGACGTTCGACGACGGTGAGGACGACCACCATCGGTACGTCCTGCCGATGCTCGCGGCGCGAGGGCTGCCGGGCACGTTCTTCGTCATGGCGCGCGACCCCGCCGAGGGGCTGACGGTCGCGCATCGGATCCATGTGGTGCTGGCGCATCTCACCCCCGGGCAGTTGCGCGAGGCGGTGCTCGACCGGCTCCCCGCCGACGATCGGGCACGCTTTCGGGCCGCGGAGACCGAGCAGGCGCGTCACCCGTTCCGCGACCCGCTGGACGATCTCAAGTGGGTCCTCCAGCGTGACCTCGCGGCGGCCGCCGGGCCGATCCTGTCGGCGCTCGTCGAGGAGCTGGTGGGTCCCGAGCCGGACGTCGCGGCGGCGCTCCACATGGACGCGCGGCAGGTCGCGGACCTGCACGCGGCCGGGATGACCCTGGGCGGCCACACCGCTGACCACGTGTGGCTCGACTTCGTGGGCGACGCGGAGGCACGGCGGCAGGT
>DAOTUX010000094.1:0-18046 GCA_034436475.1 Chloroflexota bacterium
CATCGAGCAGCTCGTCGTCCACCCGGTCGGTCAGCAGGGACAACAGCCCCGCGACCCCCGCCACGCGACGCAGCAGCTCGTCCCGGGGCGGTGGCACCGGCCGGTCCCACACGTCGACATAGGCCACCTCGCGCAACAGGTCGAGACCCGCCTCTGGGATGCGTCGCGTCACCAGCACCCGCGGACGGTGGGGGGCCTGGGTCATGCCGCCGGGTCCGCCACGAGCAGCTCCGCCATCCGCTGGAGGGCGCGCGTGATGTTGGCGCGCGAGTTGGCGTACGACACCCGCAGGTGATCCCGCCCGACCCGCCCGAACGCGGTCCCCGAGAGCACGCTCACGCCGGCGTCCACCAGCAGGCGCTCCGTGAGCGCGGGCCCATCGAAGCCCGTCCCGCTCACGTCCGGGAAGGCGTAGAACGCGCCCTGGGGCATGCGGCAGGTCACCCCCGGCAAGGCGTTCAGGCCGTCGACCACGAGCGTGCGTCGGGCCCGGAACTCCTCGACCATGGCATCGACCGCGTCCTGGGAACCGGTCAGCGCCTCCACGGCGGCCATCTGCGCGAACGTGGCGGTGCAGCTCACGGTGTTGATCATGAGCCGACTGAAGACGGGCACGAACGGAGGCGGCACGATCGCGTACCCCAGCCGCCAGCCGGTCATGGCCCAGGTCTTGGAGAAGCCGTCGAGGACCACGGTGCGCTCCGCCATGCCGGGCAGGGCCGCGATGGACCGCCACTCCCCGTCATACACGATGCGGCTGTAGATCTCGTCGGACAGGACCACCAAGTCACGCTCGATGGCGAGGTCCGCGATGGCCCGGAGGTCATCGGGCGTCAGGACCGAGCCACACGGGTTGTGGGGGCTGTTGATGATGAGCAGCCGCGTCCGGTCGGTGACCAGGGCGCGCAGCTCGTCCATGTCGATGCGGAAGTCATGCTCCTGGCGCAAGGGCACGGGCACGGCCGTGGCGCCGGCGAACGTCGCCATGGACTCGTAGATGGGGAAGCCCGGGTCGGGCACCAGGACCTCCACGCCCGGCTCTCCGAGCGCGAGGAGCGTGAAGCTCATGATGGGCTTGGCACCGGGGGTCACCACCACGTTCGCCGGGTCGACCGGGAACCCCTTGCGCGCCGTCGCATCGGCCGCGATCGCCTCGCGCAGCTGGGGCAGGCCGAGCGGGGGCCCGTAGTGGGTGAGACCCGCGTCGAGCGCCCGCTTCGCCGCCTCCCGGACGTTGGGCGGCGTGTCGAAGTCGGGCTCGCCGATCTCCAGGTGGATGATGTCCCGACCCTGTGCCTCCAAGGCGCGCGCTCGCGCCGCCGCCTCGAAGGCGGTCTCGGTGCCGATGTCCCTCACGCGCTCGCTGAACCGCATGAGCTGCGATGCTAGCGTCCCGCGGCGACGGCCGGGTGCCCGATCGTGCCACCATCCCACCGTGCACTACTACTCCATCGACGAGGCGAACGCCCGGGTCGCCGAGGTGCGGCCGCTCCTTGAGGAACTGCGCGCCGACCGAGACGCGATCGCCCTCGCGCAGCAGGATCAGCAGCTGCGGGCCGCGACCAACGGCTCCGCGGGCCATGCGGGGGAGGTCGCGGCGACCGACGCGCGCATCCGGACCCTGGCCACGCGCATGCGGGCCACGGTGACGCGCCTGGTGGAGTGGGACGTGGAGCTGCGAGACATCGGGACCGGGCTCATCGACCTCCCGGCGCTCGCCAACGGCCGACCCATCTGGCTGTGCTGGCGCCTGGGCGAGCCGGAGGACATCCGCTGGTGGCATGAGCTGGACACGGGGTTCGGCGGCAGGCAGCCGCTCGCCGAGCTGACCTGAGGCCATCGCCATGGATGCCTGGCGGACCATCATCGAGCCGTTCCGGATCCACTCGGTGGAGCCCATCCGGATGTCCACCCGGGAGCAGCGCCGCACGTGGCTCGCAGATGCGGGCTGGAACCTGTTCGGGCTCCACGCGGACGACGTCATCATCGACCTGCTGACCGATTCGGGGACCGGTGCCATGAGCCGCGACCAGTGGGCCGCGGTCCAGCACGGCGACGAGTCGTATGCCGGCTCGCCGTCCTGGTTCCGGTTCCGTGACGCGGTCCGGGCACTGTTCCCGTTCCAGCACGTCATCCCCACCCATCAGGGACGCGCCGCCGAGCGGATCCTGTTCAGCGTCATCGGCGGGCCCGGCAAGGTGGTGCCCAGCAACGCCCATTTCGACACCACGCGCGCCAACGTGGAGGCGAGCGGGGCGACGGCGGTCGACCTGGCACCCGTGTACCCGCCGGGCGAGGTCCACCCGTTCAAGGGTGACATGGACATCGGGGCCCTGGAGGCGACCATCGCCGAGCTTGGTCGCGACGCCATCCCCGCCGTGTGCATGACCGTCACCAACAACTCCATGGGCGGCCAGCCGGTGAGCCTCGCCAACCTGCGCGCGGTCCGCTCGGTGTGCGACCAGCATGGCCTGCCCCTGTTCCTGGATGCGTGCCGGTTCGCCGAGAATGCCTGGTTCATCAAGCTCCGGGAGCCCGGCCAGGCGGAGCGGCCGATCCCGGACATCGTCCACGACATGGCGGCGCTCGCCGACGGCATGACCATGTCCGCCAAGAAGGACGGCCTCGCCAACATCGGCGGCTGGCTGGCGATGGACGACGACGACCTCGCCGAGCGCTGCCGCACGCAGCTCATCCTGACCGAGGGCTTCCCCACCTACGGCGGGCTCGCCGGACGCGACCTCGAGGCAATCGCGCAGGGCCTCGCGGAGGTGGTCGACGAGGACTACCTGCGCTATCGAATCCGGTCCACCGCGTACCTGGGCGAGGCCCTGGCCGAACGTGGCGTGCCCGTGGTCCAGCCCATCGGCGGCCATGCCGTGTACCTGGACGCTCGGGCGATGCTGCCGCACGTCCCGGCGCTGGAGTACCCCGGACAGGCGCTCGCATGCGCGCTCTACGAGGAGGGAGGAATCCGCGGCTGCGAGATCGGGACGGTCATGTTCGGTCGCCAGCCGGACGGCTCCGAGCGTGCGGCGCGTCAGGAGCTGGTCCGCCTGGCCATCCCGCGCCGGACGTACACCCAGAGCCACGTCGACTACGTGATCGAGGTGGTGGAACGGGTCGCGGCACGTGCCGATGAGCTGCGCGGCTTCCGCATCGTGGATGCGCCCGCGGCCCTGCGCCATTTCACGGCGCGCTTCGAGCCCCTGGCGGCCTGACCCGACCTCGCCGGGCGCCGGTGACGCCTGGGCCTACCGGCCGTACTTGTACGGGTAGACCACCCAGTGATCGGTCTCATGGACGAAGTGGTCGGGTGTCAGGTCCGTGCGCGAGCGGGTGGGCTTGTAGTGCAGCACCGCGGTCACGGGTCGGCCACCTGCCGCACGGACACGCTCGACCACCGCGGTGATGGTATTGCCGGTCTCCCAGACCTCGTCCACGACCAGGACGTCGTGGCCAGCAAGCAGGTCCGCATCGGGGAAGCCCAGGACCACCGGCTGCTCGTGCATCGTGCCCACGTCGTCGTACGCCACGACCGGCGCCACGAGGATGGTGCGGATGCCGAGCTGGTACGCCAGCATGCCGGCGGGCACCATGCCACCGCGGGTGATGACGAGCATCACGTCGAAGCCGCTGCCGATCGACCGGGCGAGCCGCTCGACGAGGGTCTCCAGCTCCTCCCAGCCCACGTGAACCTTGCCGTCGGGGCCGGCTGCCAGCGTCATCTCGGTCATCCCGATGACTCTACGGCCACGCCGGCATCGCGCGCAGGGCGCGATCGCTACTCTCGCCCCATGACCGAGATCACTCCCACTGTCACCGTCACCGAGGCCGCCCTCCGATTGGGGGCGACCGCCACGCCGACCCCGCTCCTCGTGGACGTGCGCGAGCCCGACGAGTACCGCATCATGCGCGTCCCCGGGGCCGTGTCACTGCCGCTGTCGGTCCTCGCCGTGCGCCTAGAGGAGCTCCCACTCGACCGGCCCCTGCTCCTGCTGTGCGCTGCCGGGGCACGCTCCGCTCGGGCCACTGACATGCTGCTCACCAACGGCTATGCGGGAGCCGTGAACGTGGCCGGCGGCATCAGCGCGTGGAGCGCCGCCGGACTGCCGGTGCGGACCGGTCCCCTCGCGCCCGGGGAGGGTGCGCTGGTCTGAGGGCGCGTGCGTGATGACTGGATTCCGTGCACCGGACGCACCGCGGATCCTGGCGGGCGCGACAGCCCTCGACCGCAGGGCGTTCCCGCGCCCCGGCTCGGTCGCCCGCTGGTTCGAGCCGTTCCACATCCGACAACCGAAGGTCGCACGAGGCGAGATCGCCGCGCAGGTGGTTGCGGGGGCGGACATCGTGGTGGCGCCGGCGTGGCTGACGCACCGGCGCGCCCTGGGGGCCGTGGGGGAGTCGCGACGTGCGCGGGAATGGACCATGGCGGCGGTCCGGGTCTCGCGCGAGGCGATCGAGGCGGGCCTGGAGCGTCGCGAGGACGGTCAGGCGCGAGCGGTCCTGGTCGCCGGGCCGCTCCCCGATGTCTCGGCACGCCCGGAGCACGCCACCGGACGGCGGTTGTCGGCATCGGCGTCCATGGAACGGGACACGCACGACCAGGCGGGCATCCTCGCGGATGCCGGAGTGGACCTGGTCCTCGTGGAGCGCCGCCCATCGCTCGACGCCGCTCGGTGGGCGACCGAGGCCGCCGCGGACACGGGCACGCCGACCTGGACCACGATCCCGATGTCCGCGGCCGGCGAGCCCCCGCTTGCCGAGATGGTCGCCACGCTGGTGGCGACGGGCGCCGCGGGCGTGCTCCTCGACATCCGAGACGCGACCGATGCGGCGCGGGCACAGTCGACTCTGGAGACCGCCATGGGCGCTGAGCGGGCACCCATGGGCCTCATCGCCGAGACGCCACCGCTCGCGCATCAGGTGGACACCCTCGATGGCTGGGTCAGGTCGGGCACGGACGTGCTAGGAATCACCGCGGGCGCGGACCCCGACGCCCTGCGCCCACTGGTCGAGGCGCGGGACCGGGTGCTCGCCGATCGGCAGGGCCGGATGGACGCCGGGCGAGCCGCGCTCACGGCATGGGTCAGGGACGCCGCAGGGCGCGCCCCGGGCGGTCGGGCCCTCTGGCTCGGGACGCGTGAGGCTGACCGCCCGTCAGGCTTCGACTGGGTGGTCATCGAGACGCCCGAGGTCGCGGGCCTGGGCCTCCCGGAGACAGCCTTCCAACTCGTCATCGACCTCTCGGGCGGCCAGATCGACGTCCTTGCGCGCCTCGTCGATCGAGGAGGGGTCATCGCATCCCAGGCGGGCACGCCGTGGGACCGAGATGCGCTCGCCGCCCTGGCTGGCGTCGGCCTGCGGGTGCTCGAGGTCAGCACCGGGCCGGACGGGCAAGGACGGCTCGTCGCCCGACGCGAGGGGGCCTGAGGCGGCCTGGGTGGGCCTCTATCATCGTGCGCATGGAACGTCCGCCCATCCCGCCCGCCATCACCACCGGTCGTGTCATCGCCATCGGCCGCGGCATGGACCCCGAGCGCGCCCTGCGTGTCGGGGGCCTGCTCGCTGACGCGGGCGTCCCCGCGTTCGAGGTCACCCTCCAGGGCGACCGCGCCCTGGATGCCATCCGTGCGCTGCGGGTCGCGCTCGGCGATCGGCTGCTCGTCGGTGCGGGCACCGTGCTGGACGTCGAGGGCGCCGCTGCGGCAGTGGCTGCCGGGGCCGCGTTCCTAGTCATGCCCGTCACCGATGCGGCGGTCATCGCGTGGGCGGTCGAGCGCGGGGTCCCTGTGTTCCCTGGTGCGCTCTCCCCCACCGAGGTCCTCCTGGGATGGCGTGCAGGTGCGACGGCCATCAAGCTGTTCCCGGCGTCCGTCGGTGGCCCGGCGCTCCTCCGGGAGTTGCGCGGGCCGTTCCCGGACATCCCGCTCATGCCCACCGGGGGCGTCACCGCGGACAATGCCCGGTCCCTCGTCGAGGCGGGTGCCGTCGCGGTGGGCGTGGGCAGCTGGCTCGTGGGCGCCCCTGACGAGGCCGCACTCCGGGAGCGCGCCGATGCGCTCATGGCCGCCGTCCGAGGATAGCGACCCGATCCGGCGGCGGTGCCTCAGACCCGGGCTCCTGCCCGGCCCCGGTCCGGCCCGGCCCACCCGGCCCGACGGCCCGACGGCCCGACGGCCCGATCATGCGCCAGGCGGCTCGCGGGGCGCGGCTCGCGGGGCGCGGCTCGCGGGGCACGGCTCGCGGGGCACGGCTGGCCGCCCGCCATCAGCGGGGCGCCATCCGATTCAGGGTCAGGTCCTGTCCCTTCACGAGCGCGCGCAGCTTGGGCCTTGTGGCCCAGCGCGCCGTCTGACTGAAGCCGCAGTCGGGCACAAGGGTCAGCCGCTCGGGCGCCACACCCGCCGCCAGGACCTGCTCGATGCGCCGTGCCACCTCGTCGGCGGATTCGATGTGATAGCTCTTCACGTCGACCACGCCCGCGCCCAGAGAACGGCCAGCGGCCGCGATGTCACGGGCGACGTCCAACTCGGCCATCTCCCGGTTCGCCCACTCCAGCACGAGGTCCTCCACCTGGAAGGCGAGCGCCTGCGCGAGCACCGGCCGATACGCCCGCGCGGCGAGCGGTCGACCCAGATAGTTGCCGAAGCACAGGTGAGCGGCGAGCCGCACCCGCCCTTGGACGTCCGCGGCGGCGGCGTTGAAGAGTGCCGCGAACTCGTGCGAGGCCTCGGGGTGGATGGCCGGGGATGGCTCATCGATCTGGATGTAGACGGCACCCGCATCGACCAGCCCCCGGAGCTCCGCCGCGAGGATCGGCACGAACGCCTGCGCCGCCGCGATCCGGTCGGCATAGACCTCACCCGGACCATAGGTCAGCCGCCCGGACAGGGTGAATGGCCCGGGGATGGTCACCTTGAGCGGTCGCGTGGTCCGGCCCGCCGCGTATCGGAACTCCTCGACCACCCCGAGGCCATCCGGCGCCTCGATCCGCGCCAGGACCTTGAACCGGTGCTGCTGATCGTGGCCGCCGGCACCCAGGCGCCGGTCGGAGCCAAGCGGCTCGACGCCGGTAAGATGCCGATAGAACTCGGCCGTGAAGAACCCCGCGCGTCGCATCTCCCCGTCGGACGGGATGTCGATGCCCGCGTCCTCCTGGTCGCGGAGCGCGGCGTCGACCGCGTCGTCCTGGACCTCGCGGACGTCCACCGGACCCAGCTCGTCCCGACCCATCGCCGCGACCGCGAGGTCGAGCCAGCCGGGCCGGGCGTGCGACCCGATGACGGATGTGGCCATGGGCGTTGGCTGGAACGGCGCGCTGGTCATGTCGTCATCCCCTCCTCGGTGTTGGTGACCGACCAACCGCCGTCCACGAGCAGGACCTGGCCGGTGATGGCGCGAGATTCGCTCGACAGCAGGAACAGCGCCGCGTTGGCGACCTCCTCGGCGGGCAGGAACCCGTCAGTGAGTGGCTGGCGCCGTCGGGCGAACCGCTGGGTAGCCTCGTCACCCGCGGCGCGCGCCGACATCCGGCTCGTGGTCAAGGACGGCGCCACCGCGTTCACGCGGATGCCCTGTCGGACGTAGGCCGCCGCCATGGCGCGCGTCAGCGTGGCGATGGCGCCCTTGGATGCCGCATACGCGTGGGTCGGGAAGAGCACCGGCTCCGGGTACGACGCGAGGATGCTGGACATGGCCACGATGGCGCCCCGTTCGCCGGTCACGTCGGGCTCCTGTGCGAGCATCCGACGCAGCACGGCACCCATGGTCAGCACCTGGCTCCGGCCGTTGAGGGCCATCGTCCGATCCCAGCCCTCGGCCGTCAGTTCGTGGGCCAGCCCATCGCCGAAGCGGCGGCCCGAGCCGCCGGCAACCGCGAACAGACCGTCGATACGCCCCAGCGCCCGCTCCGCCTGGGCGACCGCGGCCTCGGTCGCATCGGCGTCGACCAGGTCGGCCGTCGCCCACGCCACCTTCGTGCCGCCAGCCCCCAGCTCGTCGACGAGCGACAGGAGATGCTCCTCGGTCCGGGAGATGAGGAACAGGCGTGCGCCCTCGGCGGCGAATCGGTGTGCCGAGGCGGCGGCGATCCCGGTCGCGCCGGTGATGACGACCGATCGCCCGGCAAGCCGACCGGTCACGTCCCTGGGACGAACTCGTCCTCGCGTGGCGCCTTGACCCGGCCGCGGGTGAGCCGCTCCAGCAGCCGTAGCGTGCCCTGCCGGTGCGACATCGCGTACCCGATGAGGACGAGGATCACGAAGTTGGCCATGCCCACGCCCATGGCGTTCAGGTAGCCGAGCTGCTGCCCGATCTCGCCCTTGATGGACAGCGCGGGGATCGTCGCGCCCAGGATGCCCAGCTGGAAGAACGGCGGCTGTGGCGACAGGTTCGCGCGCGAGATGCTCGCCAGCGCCGCGCCATCCGCCGCCTGGCCACCCACCACGTAGACGTGGGTGCCGATGGCCGCGATGCCGGCCTCGGCGCGCGGCTCGGGCAGTTGCGTCTGGTCAAGCTGGTGCCATCCGGGCAGGTCGCCCGTGGTGCCGTTGGGCACCGCCCAGTACAGGGTGTCCGTGACCGCGTCGGTCGCGTCGAGCCCGCCGATCACGTACACCGCACCGTTGACGGTGAAGGTCGCGGCCTGCGTCCGGGGTGCCGGCAGCTGCTGCGACGAGGGCGCCGTGGCCCAGCCGAGGAGCACGTCCTGGTCGTTCCGCGCGGGGACCCCGCCGGAGGTGGTCAGGCGATAGATGGTCGTGCTCGGGCCCGCGAGCCCCTCGCCCCCGAGCACGTACACGAAGTCACCCACCGCTGTGGCGGTCGCCCCGGCGCGTGGCTCGGGCAGCGGCAGCTCCCCGATGGCGGCCCAGCCGCTCAGGGCGCCATTCGCGTCCGTCGCGGCCAGCAGGACCTGGTCGGACAGGCCGTCCGCGGTCCGGCCGCCGAGCAGATACAGCCCGCCCGAGGTGCCGACGCCCGCCGCGTCGCTGATGGCCACTGGCAGGGTCAGGTCGACGGTCCGGTTCTCGCCGTTCGCGAGCTGCCAGCTCTGGACCACGCCGTTCTCGACGACGCCCATGTAGACGGTCCGGGTGGGGGCGCCCGAGGCATCCAGGCCGCCCACGATGTAGGGGACGCCCGCCAGTGAGATGGCCGTCGCATCAGTGCGCGGCTCGGGGAGCGGAGGGCCTGCCACCCATGCCGTGAGATTGCCGTCGGAGCCGACCTCGGTGACGCTCACGTCCACCACGGCGGTCCCGCCCACCGGGCCGCCCACGACATACAGGTTGGCGCCCGACTGGATGGCGGCGGGGGCGATGACGGCCGACGGGAGGTCCAGCCCCGACGGGCCCGGCTCCCAGGGCACCACGGCGCCCGCGGGCGCGGGGCATGGCAGGTCCTGGTTGGCCGCGGGGCACCAGTTGATGGGCGAGATGGCGTTGTAGCCCACCTGGATGGTGTCCGAGACGGTGAAGTAGTAGGCGTAGTTGGGGACGACGCCCAGGAGGAACACGAACGCGATGAACCAGAACGTGGCCTTGAGACCCGCCCAGCCCCAGCCATCCGCGTCGAGCAGGCCGAACAGGGTTCGGCGGGGGACGGCTCCGGCGGGCAGTGCGGGCTGGGCCAAGGTGCGTGCTCTCCCTATTCCTTGATGACGAAGTCACCATGCATCGTGGGGTAGTGTCCGGGCACGGTGCATGCGAACTGGAGCCCCGTCGCGTCCTGGGGCACGGTCCAGGTGAGCGTCTGGGTCCCCTCGGTGAACTCGGGGATGCCGGGTGCGTCGGGCAGGTCTCCTGTGGTGGTGGAGAGCTCCGACTCCGGGCCGATGAAGAAGTTGTGCGTGAACCCGGCGGTGTTGGTCACCTCGAACTCGATGGTCTCGCCAGCCTGGACCGCGATGCTCGGCACCGCGTTGCCATCCGGGTCCGTGATGGTGATGCTGCCGGTCAGGTCGAGCGCGACCTTGCGCGGCGCGTCCGGGGTGCCCGGCGACTCGATGGGCGCGGGGGTCGCGGCCGGTGCCGCGGGGCCACCGATGACGCCGCTCGGGTTGCGCCAGCATGCGGGGATCGGCGTGGAGCCTGGCTCGGGCTCGTAGCTCGTGTCACGCCAGCCGGTCTGGACGTGGGGGGTCGCACCCGGGACGACCACCCCATGGCCGCCCGCGTTCGGGTCGTACGTGAACGAGACGTCCGTGCTCGCGGTGAGGAACGTGACGAGCTCCTCCACCTCCCGGTAGTTGAGCGGACCCGCGGGCTCACGCCATGCCGGCATCACGCTGTTGGGGTCACCGCACACGTACCGGCCGCCCACCTCGAGGACCTTGGTGATGTAGTCCGGGTTGAGGTGGCCCTTGCCGGTACCCCCGGTCGCACTGATCGCGTCGTACAGCTTGGCCTGGTCGTTGAGGGGCGGCCCCACGCCACCCTTGCCGTCATCGCCGTGGCAGCGGGCGCAGTTGGCGAGGTACAGCGCATAGCCGCGCTCGACGTCCGTCACGAGCTGCTCCTCGGCGGCCTGGCTCATCCGACCCTCGACGCCCAGCGCGGGGACCCCGATGTCATAGAACCAGTAGACCGGGATGAAGATCGCGATGACGAGGACGGCCAGGAAGGCGACCTTGCGGGCGTTGCCGCTCTGGCGCACCACTTGGGCTGACCGTCCCTCGTCAAGGCCCACGACGTGGGCCCGCTCACCCGCGGAGAACCGCTCGGGCGTCAGCGAGGCGCTCGATGCCGGGGCCGGCGGCTGCGCCCCTTCGTGGGGCGTCAGCTCGCGGCCCGTGGTCGGGTCGGTCATATGCACGATCCGCCGCGCGAGGGGATGAGCCCTGGCTGACCCAGCGCCACCGGCAGGGGGCCGAGGGTGATCTTGCTGGTGTCCAGCGTCAGGACGCCGTTCTCCACCTTGCTCGCGAACAGGTCCATGCCCCGCGGCGCAGGCCCGTACTCCAGGACCTTGATGCCCAGCCGGTCATAGCGCGACCCGTGGCAGGGGCACTCGAACCAGTAGTTCCGCTCGCAGAAGTTGGGCTTGCAGCCGAGGTGCGGGCATCGCTGGTACAGCGTGCGCACGTTCGTGGTGTCCCCCGAGCCATCGGGGCTGTCGCCATCCTGGAAGCCCAGCGAGGGGTCCACCAACTGGATGTACGCGCGCGCCTCGCTGAAGTAGGCGGGGGCCCCGTCCTTGAGGGTGATGCCCTGGACCGCCGGGCTAGCGGACACGGTCTCGATGTCACCCAGGGTGATCTGGCCACCGAAGCCGCTCGACAGGTTGGGCCACAGGAACCCGATGGTCCCGGCTCCCACCTCCAGCAGCCACAGCCCGACGCCCGCGCCAATGGAGCGGCGGATGAGCTGGCGTCGGGAGAGCCCGGCCGGCTGGCCGTTGCGCATCTCATGGCGCGCCTGGGCGCTGAGCGTGGTCGGCTCCTGTGCTCGGGTGAGCTTCCAGTTCCCCATCGTCTACAGCGCGAAGTAGAGGCCCTGCCACGGCAGGGTCCAGGCATAGCCCGGGCCGCGGAAGAACGCGCCCAGGAAGGTGATGGCGAGCCCCGCGCCACACACGATGGTGAACAGCAGCACGCCCGCCTTGCGGTCCGAGGGACGGGGCGAGCCGCCATCACCCCGCGGGCCGCGGTCGATGTACGGCACGAGCGCTGCGCCCACGAGGATGACCGTGGGGGCCAGCACGCCCGCGACCGTGGGGTGGAAGTACGCGAGCAGCTCCTGGAGCCCCACGAAGTACCACGGCGCCTTGGCGACCGCGGGGGTGACGTTGCCGTTCGCCAGCTCCTCGAGCGGCGCGTTGATGAACATGCCCATGAACAGCAGGAAGATGCTGATCATGGCCGCCGCGAAGAACTCGATGGTCAGCAGGTGCGGCCAGGTCAGGACCGTGTCATCGGGCTCCTTCTGGACCCGCACCACGGCGTCCTGCTTGACCAGCGCCAGCAGGCGATAGGGCTTGGCCGCCATGGGCACGCGCTGCTTGTCGATCTCGGTGGTGCGTCGCTCGGGCGGCGCGGCCGGGACCGCGGTGCGGGGCGGCGGTGCCGGGGCGGCCTCCGCGGGGGCCGTCGGCAGGTTGGACTTCGTGTCGGTCATCTCGCGAGCACTCCGGGAATACCGCTGGTCGGCTCGGGGCCGATAGGAGCATCTGATGCAAGGCCGAGCCGAGCAGGCGAAGCGAGCGCACGTCCGTGCGCGAGCGAGCCCGCGGAGGCCAGAACGCAGCAGATGGTGCTCATAGCGGCCCCGAGATACCGCCGTCCTTGCGGATCCGCCAAAAGTGGACGGCGAGGAAGACGGCCGCGGCCAGCGGCATCAGGATCACGTGGAGGACGTAGAACCGCAGCAGCGTGTTCTGGCCCACCTCGATGCCGCCCAGCAGCAGCAGCTGGGAGGGCTTGTTGAGGAGCGGCGCGTAGTTGGCCATGTTGGTGCCGATGGTGATGGCCCAGTAGGCGATCTGGTCCCACGGCAGCAGGTAGCCCGTGAAGGACAGCATGATGGTCAGGAACAGGAGCACCACGCCCACCACCCAGTTGAACTCGCGGGGCGGCTTGTAGGCGCCGTGATAGAACACCCGCATCATGTGCAGGAACACGAAGAACACCATGAGGTGGGCCGCCCATCGGTGGATGTTCCGGGTGAGCAGCCCGAACGGCACCTGTCGCTCGATCTCCAGGATGTTGGTGTAGGCCGCGGTCGCTGACGGCACGTAGAAGAACATCAGGTAGACGCCCGTGACCGTGAGCACCAGGAACAGGAAGAACGACAGCCCGCCCAGGCAGAACGTGTACGCGAACTTGACGGCATGCTGGCGGACACGCACGGGATGGAGGTGCAGGAACACGTTGTTCATGACCGCCATGGCCCGCGACCGCTCGTCGTTGGGATAGGGCTGGCGGAAGATCGACCGCCAGGCGGCGCTCCGCCGGATGGTCTCGTCGATGCGCTCGAGGAAGCTCACCTGCGCGCCACCTGCTGTCCTCTCTGCCTCCTCACCTGACGTACCCTCCCGTCTGGGCCTGGTTGCCGATCCCGGCGAGCCCCAACTGGGTGTCGCGGTAGCTCTCCTTGTAGAGCCTACCGTCCGCGCTGACCTCCTGCAGCTCGAACCGCTCCATGGTGATCGCGTCGTACGGGCAGCGCTTGACGCACAGGGCGCATCGGATGCAGCGCTCCTCGTCGAGCACCATGGCCGCGCCCTGCTCCCAGCCGTACGCGTCGACCAGCTCGGGCAGGGGGCCCTCCGACTTCATCTGGTTGAGGTCCACCATGTGGATGACACCCTCCGGGCAGACGTCGGCGCAGGCACCGCACAGGACGCACCGGAACGGGTCGAACCAGATGTTGTAGTTGCACATGAGGCAGCGCGTGGACTCGGTGATCGCCTGCTCGGTGGTATAGCCCAGTTCCACCGGGGTCGTGAAGTTCACCTGGGGGTCCGTGCTGGGCATCCGGGCCGAGAGCTGGACCATGGGCACGTGCTGGCGCGGGATCACGTCCCACTGCTCGGGCATCTCGTGGCGCCAGGAGCTGACGATGCGGGTGTTGGTGTCGACGCGGACGCTCGACCGACCCGACAGGTAGCGGTCGATGGCCCAGGCGCACTTCTTGCCGTGGCCCGCGCTCTCGATGAGCGTGGTGGGGCCGGTCACGAAGTCGCCGCACGCGAAGACGCCCCGGACGTTGGTGGCGTAGGTCCCCGGGTCCACCCGGACGCGCCCGCGGTTGACGTCGAACTTGGCCTCCACGGGCAGGAACGTGTTGTCCGCGGACTGGCTCACGGCCGGGATGACCGTCTGGGCCTTGATCACGAACTCGGTGCCGGGCACGGGCACCGGCGCGCGGCGACCCGTGGCATCCGGCTCGCCCAACCGGTTGCGGATCATGCGCACGCCGACCACGTTGCCGGCCTCGTCCGCGAGCACCTCGAGCGGGCTGGTGAGGAACTCCATCCGCACGCCCTCGCGCTCGGTCTCGCCCAGCTCCTCCTGGTCCACCACCAGCTCGGACCGGGTGCGCCGATACGAGATGGTCACGTTCTTCGCGCCATGCCGCAGACTGGTGCGGGAGCAGTCCATGGCCGTGTAGCCACCGCCCACGACCACCACGTCCTCGCCCACCTCGAGGGGCTGGCCCAGGTTGGCCTTCTTCATGAACTCGACGCCGTATTGGACGCCCGGCAGGTCGCCACCCGGCACGTCAAGGCCCACGGGGTCCATGGCCCCGGCCGTGATGGCGATCGCGTCGAAGCGCCCCTGGAGCTGCTCGAAGGTGATGTCCCGGCCCACCCGGGTCTCGAAGTGGAAGGTCACACCCAGCCGCTCGACCAGTCGGAAGTCCATCTCGATGGCCTCCCGCGGCAGGCGGAAGGCGGGCACGCCGATGAGCATCGTGCCGCCCGCGAAGGGGAGCTCGTCAAAGACCGTCACCTGGTGGCCCGCCACCGCCAGCTCGCGAGCCACCGCGAGGCCCGCCGGGCCCGCGCCGATGACCGCCACGGTGGTGTCGCGTGGCGTGATGACCGGCATGTCATCAGGGATGCCCGAGTCGCGGTGCCACTCCACCAAGAAGCGCTTCATGGCCCGGATGGCGAGGGGGCGGTCGATGTCGCCGCGGCGACACGCGCGCTCGCACGGCGCCGAGCAGACATAGGCGCACATCCCCGCCACGGGATTGGGCTCCCGCGTGAGGATGTACCCCTCCTCGAAGCGTCCCTCCGCGGCGAGGTTCAGGTAGCCCCGGCAGTTCGTGCCGACGGGGCACCCTTCCTGGCACTCGATGTTGCACTGGAGCCAGGAGGCGTCCACGGGCTGGACGAGGAACTCCTGATCGACTTCGATGACCACGCGGTGCGATGGGCCTCCAAGGGGACGGGCTTGCGAGGGGGGCGCGCTGGGCGGGTGCGATGGGCTCCCCAGAATCTACCATCCGGCGCGCGTGCCACGCGCCGCGGCGTGGTCGGGCGACTGACGTACCTCCCCCGCCGTACGAAGCGGTGTGCGCCGGCGACACGATCGTGCCACATCCGATTGACGCGGCAGCGGCCCACGGCGCAGCCTGCCGGGCGTGGAGGCCCATCATCCCTCCGACACCACCGTCACGCTCGTCGCCACTGAGCCCGGACGGCATGTCGGGACCGCACGCCCCGACGCACGCCAGGAATGGGCGCGTCTCGCCACGACCGACGCTGCCCTCCGTGAGGCGCGGCGTGCGCTGGCGGAGGCGCGCGCCCACCAGCGATCGGCCGTGGAGTCCCTCGACCAGTGGGGGCTCATGGAGCGCAAGGAGGCGGCGCGGCGCGAGTACCGCGCCGCGCTCGCCGCGGCGCGGGACGCCGGGCAGCGACGCATGGCCGCCGCGTCATGGCTCGTGACCGTCGACCAGCTCAACCGGACCACGCGCATGGCCCTCGGCCAGGCGCTGCTGTGGAAGGCACGCCTCGAGGTGCTGGAGCGTCAGGTCACCGATGCCGAGTGGCGCGCCGCGGCGCAGCGGGTACGTGCCGAGTCCGCGGAGGAGGCCTCGTCGGAGGCTCGCCGACGGGTGCTGGACGCGGACCGCTCGAACGACCCTGCAGAGGCCGCGGCTCGCGCGGTGCGCGTGGGTCGGGTGGACATGCCCATGCTGCGTGGCCTCCTCGATGGCGGCGACGCCATCCGTGTCATGGCCCGCCAGCTCTCGACGCTGACCGGGGACCCCGCATCGCGCTGGGTGCTGCAGCTCCGGACGCTGGGTGACATCATCGTGGCCTCCGCGATCGCCGAGGACCGGCTGCGGTTCGACCGGGCCAACCCGCTGTGGGCGCAGATGACCCCGGACCTGGCCCGTGAGGTGATGCGCTGGCTGCGCGGACTGGGCTTCCGATACGACCCCCACGACGGCTGGTACGGCGACCGGGCCCCGCGGCCGCGCGACCTCGCAGAGGCGCTCGCCTTCGCGGGCATCGAACCGGTGTCATTGCGCCCGATGCCCACGAGCGTGGACCTGCGACGACTGCCCGACAGCATCGGCGTCGCCGCCGTGGAGTATCTCGCGGAGCATGCGCCCGGCCTGGAACTGGATCACATCCGTCGGCTGGCAGGCATCCAGGCGCCCGCGCTCGCCGATGTCTGGGACCATTGGACCGACGTCAGGGCGCTCCTCCGAGGCGACGCGACGCTCGCCTCGGTCCGATCCTAGGCCCTCCGGACCGGGCCGTCCCGACCCGAGCCGGTCGGTCGCGACCCGTGCAGCTCAGCCCAGGTCGAGCAGGCGGAACGAGTCGACGGCCACGACACCGAACGGATCGGCGTCCTCGGCTGCCCATGCCCTGACGCGCGACTCGAGGCCATCGGGGTCACGGATCTGGCTGGCATGCTCCCGGAGCGCGGCGATCTTGGCGTCCATGGTGTCCGACACATCGACCCAGGCGTCGGGGCGATCGGTCCAGAACAGGTACATCCAGGGGACCGTGTGCGCCTCGAGGCCCTCGTGGATGACCAGGTGGGGGAACGCGAGCGCGTTACGGGCTGCCGGGTAGACCGCGTCGAGCGCGGCCATGGCCGCGGCCCGATGATCGGTGTGCTGGATGCGCCCGGAGCGGGTGACGACCACCGTCGGGTCCGGCGCCAGCACCGCGTCGGGGCGGAAGACGCGGATCAGGCGCACCAGCTGCTCCCGGAGCGCAAGGTCGTTCGCCAGCGCCCCGTCCGGCTGGTGCAGGAAGGTGACCTCCGCGTAGCCCACGTGGCGTGCCGCGGCACGCTGCTCCGCCTCCCGCGTGCGCGCGAGCGCGAGCGGGTCGGTCCGGGCATCATCGGCGCCGGCATCACCGCTGGTGCAGCAGACGAGGTGCGCCACGCTCCCCGCACGGACCCATCGCGCGACCGTGCCGGCGGGCCCGAAGTCCGCGTCGTCGGGGTGGGCGACGATGACCATCACACGGTCGGGTCGTGCCTCGTGCAGCGTGGGGCCATCTGTGGCGGCCACGCCCTGACTCCTGGTTGTCACGCGCTGGCTCGTCGGGCACGCGCGCTGAGAGCGCTTTCACGCATCGTCGTCGGCCTCGCTACACTTCGCGGCCGAGGCATCGCTCGTATCCCCCCATGAGCGATGCCTCCCTGTGCGCCCGGACACGCCGGCCTCGCGCCTCAGGGTCGGCTCGGTCATCCGCCAGGCCCCGTCAGGCGGCCACCAGCGCCCGAAGTGCCTCGAGCACCTCGTCGGCGTGGCCATCGGGGCTCACCTTGGACCACACCTTCGCGATGCGTCCCTCCGGGTCGATGAGGAAGGTCGTCCGCTCGATGCCCATCGAGGTCCTGCCGTAGCTCTGCTTCTCGGCCCACACCCCGTAGGACTCGGCGACCCGGTGGTCCTCATCGGCGATGAGCGTGAACGGCAGACCGAACTTGGCCTTGAACGCGGCCTTCGAGCCGCTGCCCAGGACGCTGATGCCCCACACCTCGGTGCCGGTCCGCTGGTACTCGGCATAGGCGTCACGGAAGGAGCAGGACTCGGTCGTGCAGCCGGGCGTGTCGTCCTTCGGGTAGAAGTAGAGCACCAGCCACCGTGCGCGCTCGGCTGAGAGCGTGCGCGGGGTGCCGGTGTCATCAGGGAGCGTGAAGTCGGGGGCCAGGTCACCCACGACGGGTCGTGTCCGTGTGATCGTGTCGCTCATGCGTACAGCGTAACGCGTGTGCGGATGAGGCCCGCCGAGGGCGGTGATCATCGGGTGCGCACTGTGACGGTTGGGGAGCCCGAGCGACGGCCGCGGCGGTCACTGCAGGGCATCCCGCCCGTCGTCTCGCGGGATCCACGAAGGCGTGTTGCGCAGCCGACCGGCGGGGAGCGTTCGGACGGTGGCCCGTACGCGCCACGAGGGCATGTGCGACCGTCCCGACCGCCGTAACGCTCACAGGGTGCGCGATCGTCCATGCCCGACGGCTCCCATGCCCGGCGGCTCGCCGACGAACAGGTCCCACATGCGGGCGCGTGCAGCAGCGCAATCCGCTCCACGCCGTCAACGTCGAGCGTGAGCATGG
>DAOTUX010000095.1:0-30481 GCA_034436475.1 Chloroflexota bacterium
AGCGGCCCGAGCGCTGTCTGGAGCTGCGCCAGCGGTTCCTCGACGAGATCTTCCCGGTCCTCACGCCGCTGGCGGTGGATCCCTCCCACCCGTTCCCGTACATCAGCGACCTGTCGCTCTCGCTCGCGGTCACGGTGCGTGACCCAGCCGAGGGGGAGGACCGGTTCGCGCGCATCAAGGTGCCACCCATCCTGCCTCGGCTGTGGGAGGTGGGCACGCGCACCTACATCCAGGTGGAGCAGATCATCGCCGCGAACCTGGACACCCTGTTCCCGGGCATGGAGCTGCGCGAGCACCACCTGTTCCGGGTGACCCGCAATGCCGACATCTCCATCGAGGAGGACGAGGCGGACGACCTCCTGGTGGCCATGGAGGAGGAGCTCAACAAGCGCCGCTTCGGCAAGGTGGTCCGGCTCGAGGTCGAGCGCTCGATGCCCTGGCGCACGCGCTCGCTGCTCCAGAAGGGGCTGGCCCTCGAGCAGTCCGACGTCTACGAGATCGCGGGCATGCTGGACCTGTCCGCCCTGGCGTCCATCGCGGACCTGGACGTGCCCCACCTGCAACCACGCCCCTGGCACCCCGTCCAGCCACCGCGCCTGGTGCCCGTCAGCACTGCCCAGCCGGACGTCTTCGCCGCGATCCGGGCAGGCGACCTGCTCGTCCATCACCCCTACGAGTCGTTCACCGGGTCGGTGCAGCGGTTCATCGAGCAGGCGGCCGAGGACCCGGGCGTCCTGTCCATCAAGATGACCCTGTATCGCACCAGCGGTGATTCGCCCATCGTGCGCGCGCTCATCGAGGCTGCCGAGGACGGCAAGCAGGTCGTGGTCATGGTGGAGCTCAAGGCACGCTTCGACGAGCGCGCCAACATCGTGTGGGCACGCGCCCTGGAACGCGCCGGGGCCCACGTGGCGTACGGTCTCGTCGGCCTCAAGACGCACTGCAAGGCGGCGCTGGTGGTCCGTCGCGAGGGCCGTGGGCTGCGCTCGTACGCGCACATCGGCACTGGCAACTACAACCCGAGGACCGCGCGGGTCTACACGGATCTGGGCCTGCTCACCGACGACACGGCGCTGACCGCGGACGTGACCGACCTGTTCAACGTGCTCACGGGCGTGGCGCGCAAGGACGCCTATCGACGCCTCCTGGTGGCACCGGTGAGCCTGCGGTCGGGGATGCTACGGCTCATCGACGAGGAGGTCGAACGCCACCGGGGCCACGGCGACGGGCGCATCGTGATGAAGGTCAACGCCATCGTGGATCCGGGCATCATCGAGGCGCTGTACGGGGCGAGCCAGGCCGGCGTGCCCATCGACCTCATCGTGCGTGGCACGTGCTCCCTGGTGCCGGGGCGGCCGGGCATCAGCGAGACCATCCGGGTCCGCTCGGTGGTGGGCAGGTTCCTGGAGCACTCCCGGATCCTGTGCTTCGGTCGCGCTGAGCGCGAGCGCTTCCTGATCGGCTCCGCCGACATCATGGAACGCAACCTCGACCGTCGCGTGGAGGCCGTCGTGCCGGTCGATGACCCGCTGCTCCAGGACCGTCTGCGGAACATCCTGGATGTCATGCTGCGTGATGACCGACGCGCCTGGACCATGGATGCCGAGGGCGAGTGGCGCCGGGTCGAGGCCCAGATCGAGTCGCCGACGGGCTATGACACCTTCCGCGTGCTGTCCGACCTCGTGACAGCGTCGCGGCTCGAGCAGCACGCAGGAACCTGAGGTCCCACAGAGGATGCCCATCTCCCCTGCCCCCGCGGTGCCCCACGAGGTCGAGCTCAAGTACCGGGTCACGGACGTGGCCGCGCTCCGCGCATGGCTCGAGAGCGGATGGGCCGAGGCGCTGCCGTGGGCGACCCTCGGCCCGCCCCGCAGCAAGGCCGTGGAGGACCGGTACTTCGACACGGCACGCGAGGCGCTCCGCCATCACGGCTTCGCCGCCCGCCTGCGGCGCGTGGGCGGACGCCACCTGGTGACCGTGAAGTCCCTGGCGCCCGACGAGCTCGACGGGGAGGAACGGACAGCCGCCGACCGGCCCGACGACACAGGACACGACCCGGAGGACGCGGTCCATCGACGCATCGAGCTCGAGGCACCCGCGAGTGGCCGTCTGGACCCGGGCACCTGGCCGTCGTCGCCGGCCCGGGAGCTCATCGACGAGCTGCGCGGCGCGGCGCGCCTCCGGGGCCTGTTCACCATCCGGCAGGTGCGCGAGGTCCGGGAGGTGAGCGGGTCCGGGGGCACGGCGCAGCTCTCGCTCGACGAGGTGCGCGTGATCGCCGGCCGAAGCGTCGTGGGCACCTTCGCGGAGCTGGAGGTCGAGTCCACGGGTGGGTCGCTCGACCTGCTGGCAGGCGTGGCCAGGGCGCTCATCGCGACCGGGCTCCTGGTGCCCGCCACCGGGTCCAAGGAGGCACAGGCCCGCGCCCTGGTGGACCGGGAGCACGTCGAGGAGCGGCGACGGCGACTGCCGCGTGTGCCCCGGACACCGGGAGTCGTGGCTGACGACACGCTCGCCGAGGCGGGTCGCAAGGTCCTGCGGATGCACCTTGCCCGCATGCTCGCGGCCGAGGACGGGACGCGTGCCGGCGAGGACATCGAGGAGCTCCACAGGATGCGTGTGGCCACGCGCCGGATGCGCTCGGTGTGGCGGGTCTTCGATGGCGCCTACCGGCCCCGGGTGCAGCGCCGCTACGTGCGCGAGCTGCGCACCGTGGCGGCGGCGCTGGGTGCCGTCCGTGACCTCGATGTGCAGCTCGAGGCGCTCGAGGCGTGGGCGGAGACGCCCGAGGCCGCGGCAGCCGTCACCTCGTTCCGTGACGAGCTTGCCTCGCGACGCGAGGACGCCCGGCGGGAGCTGCTCGACCTGCTCGACTCACGGCGCTATCAGGACTTCGTGAGCGACTACCTGGAGTTCACCGAGGCACCCGGCTCCGCGGAGCGGTCATCGACCCCCGGCAGCCCGGTGCAGGTGCGGCACACCGCGGGCGGGCGCATCTGGGCCGCGTACGAGGCGCTGCGGGCCCACGAGACCATCCTGGGCTGGGCCGACATCCCGGCGCTCCATGCGGTGCGCATCGATGCGAAGCGCCTGCGCTACACCCTGGAATCGTTTCGCGAGGTGCTGCCGCCCGCGGCCGAGGACCTCATCGCCCGTGCCACGGCGCTCCAGGACCACCTGGGCACCCTCAACGATGCGGACATCGCGGCACATCTGGCACGCGAGCACCTCATGACCAACGGTCCGCGTCTGCCCGCGGTCACGCAGGCTGCGGTGGGCCGCTACCTGGCCAGTCGCGAGGCGATCGTCGTCGCTCAGCGACGCGGCCTGTCCGCGCAGTGGAGGCCAATCACCGCGCCGGCCACCAGGCGGATGCTCGCAGCGGTCATCGCCGCGCCCTGAGCCGCACCGCCGGGCGTGTCAGCCGGGCGTGTCAGCCGGGCGTGTCAGCCCGGGGCGGGCACCATCCGATCACCGCGCGACCGGCGCCTGGACGCGGAGCCTGACCGGCCTCCATCCCTGGGCGCGGGGGAGGGTGCGTCGGGGGCCGTGCCCGCATCGGCCGGGTCGAGCTCGGCCGCGGCGTCGATGGCCGGGTCGATCGCGCCGTCCCCGGGGTCCGTCGTGACCGCCTCGGCCTCCTCGCGTCGTGCACGGCGCCGCTCACGGGCCGCCTCCGCGCTCGCCAGCGCGATCGTCAGCTGCTCCGCGATGGCCTCGAGCGCCTCCACCCTGGCCTGGGCACGGTCGCGACGATCGCGCGCCCGCTCCAGCTCCGCCTCGAGATCGGACAACTCGCGGCGGAGCGCCTTGGGCCGCCCCTCGAGCCTGCCCGCCACCCGGTCGCGGGTCTCCCGCTGCCTGTCCTTCGCCATCTGCCGCCCATCGCTCCGGTACCGGACTTCGAGACGCCCCAGACGAGGCGGCCCCTGTGTCCGGGGTGTCCCATTGTGGCAGGCGGTCGCCCTGTGAGTCGATCGGTGGCATGCTGGTCGCATGACCCCACGCGAGCAACCTGTCGAGCGCCTGGAGGCTGTCCACCTGCTGCGACACGCCCATGCGGGGAACCCCGAGCGCTGGGATGGTCCCGATGACGTCCGGCCACTGAGCCCCAAGGGCCGCCGCCAGGCCGAGCGCCTGGGCGCGCTCCTCGCTGCTGCCGGTGTCGGGCCGGACCGGATCTTCACCAGCCCCAAGGTCCGCGCGGCCCAGACCGCGACCATCGTGGGTGCGGCGCTGGGCATCGCGCCCGTGGTGGACGACCGACTGGCCCAGGGCTGTGACCTGGCGGACCTCGACGCCATGATCGAGGGCTCGGGCGCGCGGGAGCCCATGGTCGTGGGTCATGACCCTGACCTCTCGCTGCTGCTGTCGGTTCTGCTGGGGGCCCGCGGCCAGGTCATGCGCAAGGGCGCGCTCGCGACCATCGACATCCGCCGTCCGCTGCGACCCGGCGCCGGGGTCCTCCGCTGGCTCGTGCCACCCGAGGTGCTGGCTGACAGGTGATGACCCCGGCACAGGACGACGGTCCGGCCGCCTGCACCCAGGCGCTGCTCGAGGACGGCTGACCCGGGCGCCCGCGGGTCTCGTGGGGCGCCGATTCGGGTGATCGCGCTACGCTGCGCGGGCGCGCACCCGGCATGTGTCGGCCGTTTCAACCCGCGTACCCGATCAGGAGAGGGAAGGTCCCAGCGTGCCCGAGGCCCTCACCCTGTCGTTGCTGGTCGTGGTGGCGCTGGCGGTCGTCTTCGACTACATCAACGGCTTCCACGACACCGCGAACGCCATCGCGACCTCGGTCGCCACCCGGGCGCTCCGGCCGCAGGTCGCGGTCCTCATGGCGGCGGCCTTCAACTTCATCGGCGCCTTCGCGGGGACCGCGGTCGCCACCACCATCGGCAAGGGCCTGGTCGACGAGCAGTCGACCACGCAGGCCATCGTGGCGGCGGCGCTCATCGGCGCCATCGCCTGGAACCTGCTGACCTGGTGGTGGTCCCTGCCCAGCTCCTCGTCCCATGCCCTCGTGGGCGGCCTGCTGGGCGCCACGATCGTCGCCGCGGGGACCGGCGCGCTCAAGGTCCAGGGCATCGTGGACAAGGTGCTCATCCCCATGGTCACCTCGCCGGTCATCGGCTTCCTGGGGGCGCTGACCCTGATGGTGGCCCTCGCCTGGTTGTTCCGGGGCACCCCTCGCAAGCCCATGGCCCGCATCTTCCGCCGCCTCCAGGTGCTGTCCGCCGGCTTCATGGCGTTCGCGCACGGCTCGAACGACGCCCAGAAGACCATGGGCATCATCACGCTCGCGTTGTTCTCGGCCGGTGCCATCGGCTCCATCGAGGTTCCCACGTGGGTGATCGTGGTGTCGGCCACGGCGCTCTCGCTGGGGACCGCGGTGGGCGGTTGGCGCATCATGCGCACCATGGGCCACCGGGTGGCCGAGCTGGAGCCGGTCCACGGCTTCGCGGCCGAGACCACCGCGGCCACGGTGCTCGTGGGGACCGCGCACTTCGGGATGCCCGTGTCCACCACGCATGTCATCTCCAGCGCCATCATGGGCGTGGGCACCAGCCAGGGCGTGAACGCCGTGCGCTGGGGCGTCGCTCGCAGCATCCTCGTGGCATGGGTGCTGACCATCCCCGCCGCGGGCCTCATGGCGGCGCTCGCGTGGGTCGTGATCCACACCCTCGGCCTGGTCCGATAGCACAGGAGCCCCCATGTCCCCCATCCGCCTGATGCCCCGTGACGAGCAGTTCGGTGAGCTGTTCGTCGCGGACGGCGAGAACCTCCTGGCGACCACCAACGAGCTGGTGGAGATGACCACCCGCTATGACGATCTGGAGGCCCGCGTCCAGCGCATCCGGGACCTGGAGCACAAGGGCGACGTCATCAGCGATGACATCATCGAGCGCCTGGAGAAGGCCTTCATCACACCCTTCGACCGGGAGGACATCCACGAACTGGTGTCGCGGGTGGACGACATCGTGGACCGCGTCCAGGAGATCGCCGAGACCTTCCTGCTGTATGACGTGTCGGCGCCCACCAGCGAGGCGAAGGAGCTGGCGGGGATCCTGGACTCCCAGGCGGAGCGACTGCTGGAGGCGCTCCGCGGGATGGACTCCCTCAAGGGCGTCGAGGCGCCGCTCAAGCAGGTCCACGCGCTCGAGAACCAGGCGGACGGCCGCTCGCGCGCCGCCATCGCGGGGCTCTTCCGGGACGGCATCGAGGCCATCGAGGTCATCAAGTGGCGGGACATCTACCACTACCTCGAGGAGGCCATCGACAGCGCCGAGGACGCGGCCGAGGTCCTGGAGCGGATGTACCACAAGGCGACCTGACGCCCCCGGCTGTGCCGATGGCCCCTCCCCGCCTCCGCGGAGGGTCTACGCTGGTGGCGGATGGGCGACGCACGCGACGTGGCTCCCATACGGAGGCAGCGACATGAACCTCAACAGCATCCTGATCGGCTCGGCGGACCCCTCGCGCCTGGTCGCGTACTACACGCGCCTCCTCGGCACGCCGGGCTGGGACGATGGTGGCTACACCGGCTGGCAACTGGGCACCGGCTTCGTGACGGTCGGGCCGCACGACCAGGTGGTGGGTCCCAACACGCAGCCAGGCCGCATCATCTGGAACATCGAGTGCGCGGACGTGCCCGCCGAGTTCGCCCGGCTCCGGGACGCGGGCGCCACCGTGGTCCGCGAGCCGTATCACCCGGGCGAGATGCCGGACGCCTGGATCGCCACGTTCGCGGACCCTGACGGCAACTACTTCCAGCTGATGAGCCCGATCTCCATGTAGCTCGCGTCGGCGGGGCCAGGGGCCATGGCCAGCGGGGAGTGCCACTGTGAGACCGTCGCAGCCTCGGGGGTCGGTTCGCGCGACGCGGCGCTGACTCACGGACCCGGTCTCGGACCGGACCACGAGCGCGGATGGCATCGTGCTGGACGGGGCGACGCCGGCCTGGTCCGAGATGCCTGGGTCACGGCTCCACTGGTCTGCCAGTACAAGAAAGTATGCCGATGCCGGCGTAATAAATGGGTCGGCACACTTTCGTGACACAGCCTACCACCGGGTGATCATCGCCAAGGGTGTCCGCGCCGCACCCGCGATGCCCCGGGATGCCCGGCATCACGCCTCGTAGACCTTGAGCACCTCGTCGCCGTAGTGGTTGATGACCTTGACCGCGATGCGACCCGACCCCGGGCGCGGGAACGGTCGCGACACCGCGGAGTAGAGCGAGTCCCAGGCGGCCTCGTCGACCTCGGCCCGCAGCGCGCGCTTCAGCTTGTCGTAGGGCTGGTCGCCGCCCAGGAAGTAGGCGTGGCGCACGAAGAACGCCTCGCCGTCGTATGCCGTGTCCAGGAACCAGCAGGCGATGTCGTCGGGGCCCGAGGAGCGGATGGTGCCGGTGTTGGGGTCGAAGATGTCGACGCCGCGGACCTCCACCTCCAGCTGACCGTCGGGTCGCGTGCGCAGGTCGATGTCCGGCTGGCCGAACACCGTGAACAGGTTGCCCGCGCCCGTCTTCTTGAGCACGTCGCCCATAAGGAGGTCCGGGTTCATGCGCGCCTGGAGGATGGTCAGGCGACCGAGCTTGGTGACCTTGGATCGCTCCTCGTCGGCCATCGAGTCGAAGGCGAAGCCGCACACCACCAGCAGGTCGAACCAGCCCCCGCACTCCTTGGCGGCCTCGCGCACGAGCTCGGCGCCGACCGTCCCGTACTCCGGGCCGATGGCGACCGCGACACGCCGTGCGGTCTCCCCTTCCTGGTACTCGCCCGTCGCCTGGACCCAGCGACCGGGATACGGGTCGAGCACGCTGAAGCTGAGGCGCTCCTCGCGGTCGCGCGCCTGGACGCCCGCCCTGCGCAGGTTGTCGATGATCATGCCCACGAAGCGCCCGGCATCCTCGACGGGCACGTCGGGCGTGGGCTCGGCGCGGTCCTCGGGGCCGTCCGCGACGACCCGGTGGGGCGACAGGCTCTCGACCGTGAAGGGGCCCGCGACCCGCACCACCTTGGGGTCCTGGTAGGGCCGGTCGTACAGCAGCTCGGTGTCCGCGTGGCGCGCGATGGCGGCGTCGATCTCCTCGCGGCTCATGCCCTCGCGGATGTCCGGGTTCTGGGCGATCGACTTGAGGGTCACGTGGGGCACGCGCTCGTACACGAACCCCTTGCGGATGTCCGACGCGGTGGGGCCGCTGACCACCTGGCCGGTGAGCTGCGACTCCTTGCGCTGGCCCTCGGGCGTGTCCGCCATGAGGTAGTAGGGGTAGCGCGCACTCATGATGCGCGTCCGCGCGAGCGCGAGCGCGACCCGGCTGGTGTCGATGGTGATCCAGCGCCGGCCCCACTGCTCCGCGACATACGCGGTGGTGCCCGAGCCGCACGTCGGGTCGAGCACGACGTCGCCCGGGTCCGTGGCCATCAGCATGCAGCGCTCTATGATTGGCCTCGCCGTCTGGACTACGTATACGCGAGACTCGGCAAATCCCGAGACGACCGTATCCTCCCAAATGTTGTTCAGAGGAAAGGCCGCGAAATCCGCGAGGTAGCGAACGAAGCGGAGTGTATTGCCTATTGGATGGAGTCGGCCGGCTAGGCTCAGGCGTTCCACGCCGACCTCGTTTGTACTCCAGCCTCTGATACCCGGCGGCAGGTAGTCGCGGTCGCCGAGCCTGACCGGGAAGACCGTCGTTCGCGCCTCTCGTACGGTCTGCGAGCTCATGTCGCTTGCCATAAACAGCCGACCGCCGGATGGTGGCGAAAGCAGCTCGGCCTCGCTGGCCAATCGGCGGGTCCCATCGCTCAGCTCGAGCCAGTTGTATTGACCTGCACCGGCGCCTGCCACGGCCTTGGCACGGTACAACTGGCGGTAGTTGACCGCGGCCTTGTCGTGGGCGTACCACAGGATGTAGTCCACGACACTGGAGAGGGTGTTAGTCCTGCCCGCGAAGCTACCAGTGCCGCTCGTCTTCTTGAAGGTAATGATTGTACAGAAGTTCTCGGCGCCGAACACCTCGTCGAGCACCGACCGGACGAGGTGCACGTTCTCGTCGCCGATCTGGACGAAGATGCTGCCTGACTCGGTCAGCAGGTCGCGTGCCACCGTGAACCGGTCGCGCAGGTACGACAGGTAGGAGTGGATGCCCAGCTCCCACGTGTCGCGGAAGGCGCGGATCTGCTCCGGCTGGCGGGTCGCGTCGTCCACCTTGCCGTCCTTGACGTCGCGCTTGCGCGTGCTGACCTGCCAGTTGCTGCCGAACTTGATGCCGTAGGGCGGGTCCACGTAGATCATCTGGACCCTGCCCTTGAGCCCTTCCTTCTCGGCGAGGCTGGTCATGACCAGGAGCGAGTCGCCCAGGATGAGCCGGTTGGTCCAGTGCATCGGGTGCTGGTAGAACTCGATGCGCTCCTCGAACGGCAGCCCATCGAAGTCCGCGAACAGGTCCAGCTGCGCCTCGCGCTGCGCGGCGCTCGTGGCGCGCAGGTCGTCGATGAGGGCCTTGGGGCTGACCTGCTCCTGGATGTAGACCGGCACGACCGGCACCTCCAGGTCCGCGCGGTCCTGCTCGTCCTTGCCCTTCCACACGAGCTGCGGGTCGAGCGACGGGTCCCGGGGATAGAGCATGGTGCGCGGCGCGGCCTCGTCCGCGGCGGCGAACGACTCCAGCTCCGCGGTGGGGATGTTCACGCGCGCCTCACCAGTGTGGCGGGTCGCACGCACGGGCGACCCCGACGTGGCGGGCTCGTTCACCTTACGCGCCACCTCTTACCTCCGGATCATTGGCACCGTTCACCGAGGGACCCGCGGCTCGGCGCAGATGGCGCATCGGCACTGTCGGCCACCACGGTAGTGCCTCAGGCCGACCAATTGCTCGCCGATCCGGTCGAATCGGGGCGCCAGGCGCAGGTACAGATCAGTTTCGTTGCGGTCCGCGTACCTGCGAAGTGCATAGCTCACCAGGTCGGCCACCTGGATCATGTCGCTCAAGTGGCTGGCGACGAAGAATGGATGGCCCGCAAGGCGGTGGAACCGGCGCCACGCCCCACCGCCCGCCTGGAGATCCGCGGTCATCCTGAGGATCCTCCGGACGACCGATTCATTCTGGTCGTACGCCACCACGCCGAGGCCATCGACCCGACCCAGGAAAGCCTCGAACCGCGAGACGACCTGTTCGTAGGCCTCGTCCTCGATTGCGCGACCGAACGGCACGGCCTTGTCGAAGACCTCGGCGAAGATGCGGACGTCGTCCCAGGCCCCGACCACATCGGCGACCTCGCGGACGAACGATCGACGCTCATCGAAGGTCAGGTGAACATAGGCTGTCGTCCTAGCGAACGACCGCTTTGTCTCACCGAGCACGCGCATGTTGCCGAGGGCCTTGAGGCGATGGAGCGTCGCGGCGCGCGCTCGTCGGACACGCGCTCGACGCCAGTCGTGGTCGCGCGTGTCGAAGTCCGGGATCGCCGCTTGCTCCGGGTAGGGCCGCAGCAACCAAGCGACGTGCAGCTCCTCGCCCTCCACGCCGAATGCTCCGCGCACGGTCTCGATGTCCCTCGCCTTCGACGCCCAACTCGTCGCTGGGATCGCCGCGCCCGCGAGCACGAAATGGCCGGCCTGGCTCGGATGACGTTCCGGGACTCCGGACTCATCCACATAGAGGATCCAGAGCCTGTCCGCGGGTCGTGGGGCATGAAGAGGCGCCCGTGTCAAGTCGACTTGGCGTCTCGGCTCCGGGCGCGTCCCCATGACTCTAGGCTGATCCTGGCTAGCGCGTCAATGGGTCGCACGCGTCGCGGCGGCGGACGACTCCAGTTCCGCGGTCGGGATGTTCACGCGCGCCTCACCGGTGTGGCGGGTCGCACGCACGGGCGACCCGGCCGTGGCGGGCTCGTTCACCTTACGCGCCACCCCTTACCTCCGGATCATTCGCGATGGCCAGTCAGGTTCGGTCACAGAGGAGGACGCCTTCGGAGAGCGCCGGGCGGACGATCGTCCCGATCGAGTCGTGGTAGCGCTCGACATCCGCGGCGCTCACGACGTGGATATGCGTGGCGGCCGGGATGCCGCAGAGGCTCGCGTACATCGCGCCTGCCGCCTCGCGGCGGACGGCCTGCTGCGCATGGAACGCCACGGGGCCACGTACCTCGTCGAGCGAGCCGATCCCCAGGCGACACATGGCGAGGTCCGCCTCCGCAAGCCGGAGCCATGCCGCGACGAGCTCGTGGACCGGGTCAGGATGCGGCGTGGATCGTCCTGCCCTCTCGCAGCGCCGGGCGCAGCGCGGTCCCGACCAGGGAGCCGTATCGAGCTACCTGTGCGGGCGTCGTGACCACGATATCCACGGGGACCTCGACGTCCCACAGCTCGCTTCGCATCTCCGCGCTCAGCCCACCGGTGGGCGTCCCGTCCGGCACCACGATCAGGAGGTCGATGTCGCTGTCGGGGCGAGCATCCCCGCGAGCCTGGGACGAGAGCCGTCTGAAGTTCGACTTCTACTTCCGCCACCGTGTCGAGGAGGTCGCGTTGGTCGATCCCGAGGATCGCACGGTGGAGTGGCTCGTACGAGATTCGGGCGCGTTCCAGGCCGCGGACGGGAGCGCGCTCCTGGGACTCAGTAGCGCCGAGCTGGCCGCGCGGATCGACTGGCCCGCGTAGGACGACCCGGCCGGCCCGTCACAGCCACGACTTCTCAGGTGACAGGAGCGCCGAGCGGATGCGGTTGCCCGCGTCGTGCGGGTCCGTGACCTCCAGGAACGCCCAGCGGCCGAAGCGCCCGTCGTTGTTGACGGCGGCGACCCACAGGTCACGCGCCGCCGCGACCTTGGCGGCCTTCTCCCTCTTGCGCTCGCCGGTCACCTCGATGAGGACGTCGAGGGGCTCCGTCCCACCGTCGTCCAGGCGCACGAGGAGGTCCGGGACGTAGTTGGCCGACCGACCCTCCAGCGTGTACGGCACCTTGAGCCCCAGGTGGTCGTTCTTGGCGTACGCGACGACGCGCTCGATGCCGTCGAGCACCTGCGCCACCTTGGCCTCCCAGACCGAGTCCAGGACCACGTAGTTGAGGTGGCTGCGGACCGTCTGGTACACCTCGCGGGTCGTGGTGAAGTCCACGTCATGGGTGGAGCCCAGCGGGTCATACGGCCGCAGGACGGGCAGCAGGCGCGGGGGGCCACCGGGCCCCACCGCGCCGCGTGCGATGGCGCCGTGGATGTGCTCGGCCGCCTCGTGCTCCCACTGCGACAGCAGCAGCATCTGCGGGAACGTGCCGTCCTTGAGCACCACGCAGCGCTCCAGCCATCGCTGGGTGATGCCCAGGAGCTGCGGGAACAGCCAGGGCCGGGGCTCCGCGCCATCGGCATGCGCGAAGTACCTCGAGAGCGTCCGGCTGGCGATGCGGAACGCGACCTGCTGCATCCGGCGGCCCTTGAGCTCGTCGAGGTCGTGGACCACCCGCTCGCCCACGATGGGGTCCAGCTCGGTCCGGGTGGGGAGCTCCGCGGTGGACAGGGTCATGACCGCCTGGTCGTCGAGGGACGCGGTCAGGCGCTCGGTGGGCAGCTCGAAGCGGTAGCCCAGCAGGTGCGGGAAGGTCAACTCCAGGTGCGCCCGCTCGGGGAGCGCGAGGACTCGGTGGACCTCCCGGAGGGGTGATGGCTCCGCCGCGGCGCCCGTCGTGGGGATGAACGAGAACGGGACGCCATACACCTCGGCGTACTCGGGCGCGAACATGCCGTCCGCGTCCGCCTCGTAGCTCACCCGCCGGAGACCACGACCCACGACCTGCTCGCACAGGAGCTGGGTCCCGAACGCGCGCACGCCCAGGATGTGCGTCACCGTGGTGGCGTCCCAGCCCTCCGTGAGCATCGACACGGACACCACGCAGCGCACCTGCTCGCCTAGGCGCCCCTTGCGCCCCACGGTGTTCATCACCTCGCGCAGCAGGTCCTCGTCGGTGACCTCCTCCACGGACGTCGCATCCCGGCCACGCGCGATGAGCTCGCGCTTGAACTCCGCGATCTCGCGCGCCGCGATGCGCTTGAAGGCGGCGTCCATCGCCTCCCCGGACTCGAGCTGCGCGGAGTCGATGAGCAGGGTGTTCGGACGGTCCAGCCAGCGGTTCTCGCCCACCGCGCCCTGGGCCACGTTGGAGAACAGCGGCAGGTTGCCCGGGACCAGGGTGGCGCCGTCGTCCCTCTCATAGCCCGCGACCCAGTCGAACACGAGCTTGCTGATGGCCGTGTTCTGGCACACCACGATGAACACCGGCGGGACGCCCTTGCCGGCCGCCTGCCACGCCGCGTACGAGCGCTGGTAGTGGCCGTAGAGCTGGTGGAGCGCGTCCTCGAGCTCCGCGGGGAGCGGCCGGTCGGCACCGGACGTCACGCGGTCGCGGGTGATGCCCCGGAGCTCGTCGCCGATGCGCGGCCACAGCTCCCGGAACACGGGGCCCGTGGTCGCCATGGTGTCGTCCGCCACGGGCACCCGGGGGATCTTGACGATGCCCGATTCGATGGCGTCGATGAGGCCGAAGTCCGACACCACCCACGGGAACAGGTCGCCCTCGCGATAGCCCGATCCCCTCAGGTAGAAGGGCGTGGCCGAGAGGTCGAAGATGGCCCGGATGCCCAGCTTGGCCCTGACCCATCGGAGCCCGTCGAGCCAGACCCGCGCCTCACGCTCGCGCTCCCTGGCCGCGGCGCGCTCGTCGGCGGAGACCCTCTCCGCATCGTCGACCGGTTTGCCCGCCGACTGGTAGCAGTGATGCGCCTCGTCGTTGAGGACCACGATGTTGCGCTTGCTGCCCAGGGCCCGGCACACGCGTCTCACCACCTGGTCGGGCGTCTCCTTGAAGCGGTCGGGGTCGTCAGGCGCCAGGAGCCGCTTGGTGGCGCTCGATGCCTGGAGCGTCTCCCGCTGGAGGAACGCGTGGAAGTTGGTGATGAGGACCTTCGCCTGCTGGAGCTGGCGCAGCTGCTCCGCGGGCAGCAGGTCACGTTCCTGGTAGTAGTTGCCGGGGTCGTTGGGCAGCAGCACGCGGAGCCGGTCACGGATGGTGATGCCCGGGGTGACCACCAGGAACGCGTCGGCAAAGCGCCTGTCCTGTGGGTTCGCCAGCTTGTTGAGCGCCTGCCAGGCGATGAGCATCGCCATCACCACGGTCTTGCCCGAGCCGGTCGCCATCTTGAGCGCGATCCGGTACAGCCCGGCGTTGCGGGACTCGGCCTCCTCCCGGAGGCGCGCCTCGATCCAGGGCTCGCGGTGCTGGGCCACCTCGAGGATGAAGATCGCGGTCTCGAGCGCCTCGACCTGGCAGAAGAACAAGGGTCGCTCGCGCTCGGGGTCGGTCCAGTGGCGGAGCAGGTCGCGCGTGGTCGCGGTGACGCCGGGATAGCCTGACCCACGGAACACGGCCACGTGACGACGGATGTCGTTGATGAAGTCGTTCGCCGTCATCCGCTCGGCGCCCCAGCCCTCCTGCATGCCCAGGGAGAGCTGCCCGCCACGCTTCCTGGGGCGCGGGACGGGCACGAAGTACGTGGACAGGCGGCGACCCTCCACGACCTCGGTGGTGATGCCGTCCTCGTCGAACCGGAAGTGGCGAGCGGGCTCCCGGAACGCGGAGTTGATGATGGGGTTGGCGATGGTCGTCATCGGGCGGCAAGGCTGGCCATGGGTGTGACTACTCTACCGAGGCCGACGGTCCTGAACAGGGCTCACGACCCTGCATCCGACCCGACCCCACCACGTCGCACCGGCGAGGGGGCGACCGGTACCGATCGCGATGGGACCGACGTGGCATCGCACGCGCCGAGTTCCATGCCCACCATTCCGTGCATGTCACGCACCCGCCCCATCCCGCTCCCACGGTCGATGACCATCCTCGCGCCCGCCACGAGTCTCGTGCTGTCCGTGGGCGCGCCGACGGCCGCGGCGGTCCGGGTCCCAGGGGCGCCCGGGTGTCGCGTGTTCCCGTCCGGCAACGTCTGGAACCGCCGGGTGGACACGCTCCCGGTCCGGGAGGACTCCGAGCGGCTCAAGGCCAGCATCGGTCTGGACCGATATCTCCACCCGGACTTCGGGTCGTACAGCGGCTACGGCATCCCGTACAACGTGGTCTCCCGATCGACACCTCGGAGCAGCGTCAGGTTCCGCTGGCCCAGCGAGTCCGACCGCGTCCGGTACCCCATCCCGTCGCGGGTCAAGCGCGAGGGTGGCTCGGACCGGCACATCCTGATGATCGACAAGAGCAGCTGCAAGCTGTACGAGCTGTTCGACGCGCGCAAGGTCGACGGCAGATGGCGCGCGGGCTCTGGCGCGGTCTGGGACATGGACTCGAACCGGCTGCGACCGGCCGGCTGGACCAGCGCGGACGCTGCCGGCCTGCCCATCCTGCCCGGCCTGGTGCGCTATGACGAGGTGCGCGCCGGCGAGATCCGGCACGCGCTCCGGTTCACGGCACCCCGCACCCGGACCAGCTACATCTACCCCGCGCGGCACCAGGCCGGCGAGTCGTCGTCGGGCGCGCTGCCACCCATGGGGCTGCGGGTGCGCCTGCGGGCCTCGGTGGACATCAGTGGCTACCCTCGCCAGGCCCGCGTCATCCTGACCGCGCTCAAGCGCTACGGCATGATCCTCGCCGACAACGGCTCGCCGTGGTACGTCACGGGCGCTCCGGACCCCCACTGGGATGACGATGCGCTGCACGAGCTCCACGGCATCCGGGGCTCCGACTTCGAGGTCGTGGACACGTCGGAACTGCGCAACCGCTGACGATCAGGCGGAGCCCGCCGCCTGGGCGAGGGCCCGGTCCACGGCCGCCGCCTGCGCCATGTGGGCGAACTCGCGATCGCGCATCCACCATTCGGTGAAGGCCGTGGCGCGACCCTCAGCGTCAAAGGTCACGTGGAACACGTTCCAGTACTCGTCCCGCGCTTCACCGTCTGCGGTGAGGTAGCGGGTCCAGCCACTCGCCACGTGGCTGCCGTTGGTGGGGTCGATCGCCAGCGGCTGGTAGCGCGCCTCGTAGGTGCCGGTCTGGTCCGGGTCGCGGAGCCACTCCGCCACGATGGCGTCCCGACCCACGATCGGGTCGTCCTCGGGGTGGTAGCGGTACGTGGCTCCCTCGCCGAACAGGTCCCCGATGGCGTCCGGCTCATAGGCCTTCCAGGCCGCGACATAGCGGTCGAGCCACGCCTGGAAGTCTGCGTGCGTGAGCGTGGTCATGGGTGCCATCCTCCTTCGGCCGTTCGGGTGACCCAGAGGATGCCCGTGGCACCTGACAGGGATCGTCAGGTCCGGACCTCGTCGAGGGCGGCGCATGCGGCGTCGAGCCGGGCAAGCGTGCGAGCGTGGCCCAGGCTGACCATGGTGTCGAACAGCGGGGGCGTGGCGGTGCGTCCGGTGATGGCGACGCGGATGGCCATGAACAGGTCGCCCGCCTTCCAGGCGCGCTCCTCGCACAGGGCGCGCAGCGCGGCCTCCAGCTCATCGGCCTCGAAGCTCACCTCCCCCAGTGCCGCGATCGCGGCACGTGCCGCGCGGAGGCCCTCCCGGGTGGTGGGGACGTCCCAGCGTCTCGGCACCACGAGGGACGGGTCCACGACCACGGCATCGAGGAACAGGAAGTCGACGAGGGGCCCGATGGCGTCGAGCCGGGGCAGTCGCTCGCGCACCAGCGGGAGCAGGTCGGTGAGCGTGTCGGCGTCCGGCGTCCGCACCCGCCTGCCACCGCCGGCCTCGTCCCGCATCGCTCGCTGGAGGAACGGCAGCGCCCGGTCGACCAGCTCGGCGTCCGGGAGTCGGCGGATCCACTGGCCGTTCAGCCAGTCCAGCCGCTCCCGGTCGAAGACCGCCCCGTTGGGCTGGACGCGATCGAGGTCGAAGCGCCTGCCCAGTTCCTCGAACGAGAGGATCTCCTCCTCGTCGCCTGACGACCAGCCCAGCAGCGCCAGGTGGTTGACGATGGCCTCCCGCACGTACCCCTGGGCGATGTAGTCCGCGACGGCGGTCTGGCTCTTGCGCTTGCTCATCTTGGTCCTGTCCGGGTTGAGGATGAGCGGCAGGTGCGCGAACGCGGGCACGCTCGCCCCGAGCGCCCGGAACAGCAGGATGTGCTTGGGCGTGTTGGACAGGTGATCCTCGCCCCGGATGACATGGCTGATGGCCATCGCGGCGTCATCCACCACGACCGTGAAGTGGTACAGAGGGGTGCCATCGGAGCGGACGATGACCAGGTCGCCCCCCAGCGCGTCGGCATCGATCGAGACGTCGCCACGGACCAGGTCGCGGAAGTCCACGCGCCCCTCGCCCACGCGGAATCGGATGACCGGGCGACGACCCTCGGCCCGTCGCCCAGCGCGCTGCTGCGGGGTCAGGCGAGCGCAGCGCCCGACATACCGGGGGGCCTCGTGGGCGGCCTCCTGCGCCGCGCGGTCGGCGGCCAGCTCCTGGGGGGTGCAGTAGCACTCGTACGCCCGGTCCGCGACGAGCAGCCGCTCGGCGGCCTCCCGGTAGGAGGCCAGCCGCTGCATCTGACGATACGGGCCATATGGCCCCCGCTCACCGAGCTCCCCGATGGCCGGCCCCTCGTCCCACTCGATGCCCAGCCAGTGGAGCCCCTCGAGGATGTCACGCTCGTAGGCCACGGTGGAGCGTGCCGCATCCGTGTCCTCCAGCCGGAGGATGAAGCTGCCGCCATGGCGGCGCGCGAACAGGATGTTGAACAGCGCGGTGCGCGCGGTGCCGATGTGCAGGGGCCCGGTGGGGCTGGGCGCGATACGGCAGCGGATGGACATGGCTCGCAAGTGTGCCAGAGGGAGGCGCCACGCCGGCACGCGGCGGCGAGTCCTCAGCCGCCCAGGAGACGCCGGAGGCGCGCCACCCAGCCGATCGGCGCATCAGGCCCGGACCGCGTGGGCGCAGGCGGTGGCGGCTCGGTGGCTGGCCGCGGGGCCCCCTGACCTCTGCGCCGCTCCTCATCCGCGACGCGGCGGGCCGCGGCGCCCGTGACCACCTGAGTGCCCCGATAGCGGAACTGGCCGCCCCGCGCGAGGTCCTCGTCGCCCTGACGGAAGTAGCGACGGGCGGCGCTCGACCAGGCCGTGCCGCTCGACCTGCCCATCGGGTCCGGCTCTTGCTGACCGCCCTGGGGAATAGGAGGGTGGCCCTGGGCCCCTTGGGGGTCCTGGGGAGGCGCTGCCGTCGGGGCCGCGCTCCCACCGCCTGCCCCGGGCCCCTTGGGCTGGAAGTCCTCCCACCACGGCACGCCGGCGGCGGACCAGGTATACGCCTGCGTCCCTGGCTCACGGGGTGGCGCGGCCGAGGCGCGCCCGGTGGCCGAGGCACGCCCGGTGGCCGATGCGCCATGGGTCGTCCCTCGCGAGGTCCGCGCGGTGGTGCCGGTCACGTCCGGTCGAGGCGGCGTGCCACGACGGCTGCGCGCCATGGGCGCCCCCTGGGCAGGGCCCGTGGGGGCGCGCACGGGTCCGGGCGCATGGCGCGCATCCCAGTCCCGACGACGCAGCGGGTCGGAGAGCAGGAGGTACGCATCCTGGATGGCCAGGAACCGCTCGCGCTCACCCGACGAGGAATCGGGGTGATACCGCTTGGCGAGGCGCCTGTGAGCGGTCTTGATCTGGGCATCGGTCGCGCCGCGGGGCACGCCCAACTCGCGGTACGGGTCGTGTGGCTGTCGCATGCCGCTCACCGGCGGAACGCTATCCCAGCTCCGATATCGGCGCCAGTTCGAAGCCTGCCGTGACCGTGGCGATCACCTCCCCGCCCGGTGCCCGGCTCTGTGGCCGATGGTGGAGCGCGAGGAGTCGCCGGGCGCGGTCATCCAGGACGCCCAGCTGACCGAGGGCCTCGACGGTCACCGCCCGGTTGGCGCGCGCCCCGAGGTCGCCGTCCTCGATGCGCACCGCGATGCCGGCCGCCGGCCGCCCCGAGCCCCGCGCACCGGGTAGCAGGCCCACGCCGCGCAGTCCCTCCGCCCCACCCTTGGACACGACCCTGCCGGCCAGGCTCTGCATCAGGAGCGTGTCCAGCACGCCATCGGTGCCACCCACCATGTCCGGGGCGGCCAGCATGGCGTCCCGGACCCGCGTGAGGGCGGGGGCCATGGAGATCCGTCCCTCGGTCGTCCCGGAACCGGGGCCCCTCGGGTCCGCCAGGAACGCGTAGGCACGAGCCACATCGACCAAGGGGAACAGGTAGGTCTGGAGGCCACAGTCATCGGTCGCCACGCGCAGCGAGGATGACTGCACCCCGAACGCCTTCGAGACCACGTCCCGCACGGCCGCCTGGCTGGGATGCCCTGGTCGGTCGTAGTCCTCGAGCGGCCAGTCCGCGTGACGGGACAGGAGGATGCTCGCCGCGTGGAAGCCCGAGCACTGGTGGCGGATGGCGCCCGGCTCCTCGCCGTCCCGTGCCAGTCGTGCCGCCGTGCGCCGGTCGGCAGGCATCGCAGCGCCACAGCGCAGCAGCGACTGGCTGACGCCGGCCCGTCGGAAGACGCCCTGGAGCGTGCGCACATGCCGGTCCTCGCCCGCGTGGGACGCGGCCATGACCGCGAGCTCCGCCTGGGACAGGCGCAACTCATCGGCGGCGCCCGACTCGATGAGCGCGACGAGCGCGAAGGGCTTGACCGACGAGCGGAGCGTCACCTCGACGGCGGGGTCCCCGATGGCCCGCTCCACATCGCCGTTGGCATCGACCTGGACCACGTGGCCCCGATGGCGGCTCTCCACGAGGTCGCCTCGTCGCACCTCGACGAGGACCGGTGGGGCCGCCGCGCGCGGGTATCGGGGACCGGTCGACGACGTCCGTCGGGTGGCGCGCACGGCTGTCGCGCCTGTGGGTCTGGGCACGCCTCGGATGGTACCGCGCGGCGCACAGGTCGCGGTCTCCGGCGATACCATGCGTCCGTGTCCAGCCACCCTGAGCATCCCACGCTCCATGTCTCGGCCCACCCCGCGGTCCAGCACAAGCTCGCCCTCCTGCGAGACCAGGCCACGGAGCACAAGAAGTTCCGGGAGCTCGTGCGTGAGATCAGCTGGCTGGTGGGCTATGAGGCGCTCGCGGACGCACGGCTCGTGCCGGTGACCGTCCGGACGCCACTCGAGGAGATGACGGGCCACAAGCTTGCGGACCGCATCGGTCTCGTGCCCATCCTGCGCGCCGGGCTGGGCATGGTGGACGCCATGCTGGAACTGATGCCCACGGCCCAGGTGTGGCATCTCGGCCTGTTCCGGGACGAGCGGACCCTGCGCCCCGTCGAGTACTACAACAAGCTGCCGGACCAGGCGACCGTCGACGTGTGCCTCATCCTCGACCCCATGCTCGCCACCGGTGGCTCCGCCACGGCCGCCATCGAGGTGCTCAAGCACTGGGGCGCCGTTCGGATCAAGCTCATCAACCTCATCGCCGCGCCCGAGGGCGTGCGGACGGTGACCGCGGCCCACCCGGACGTGGGCATCTACTGCGCGGCCTTGGACCGCCAGCTCAACGAGCGTGGCTACATCATGCCCGGCCTGGGTGACGCGGGGGACCGCCAGTTCGGCACGGGAGGCGCGTAGTAGGGAAGGGGCCGGACCCTGTCGGACCCGACCCCTCGAGTGACCTGACGCGACCGGGGTTACTCGCCGCCGGGGGTCACCGTGACGGTGCCCTTGACGAAGTCCGCGCCGTTGACGTCACCACCCACCTGGGCACGCGCGGCGTCCGCGAGGTCGGTGCGGAACGCACCCTCGGCCGGAGGCGCCGCGATGATGCCCGCGTCAGTCGAGATGGCCACGGTCTGATCCCACGTCGCGGTGGGCATGGCGCCGATGCCACCCTCGGACGGCCAGATGAGCGGGTTGATCTCGTTCATCATCCACGCCTGATGGCCGGCAGGCAGGGTCGAACCCGCGTCGACCGTGTGCTGGATGCACGCGTCCGGGTTGTCACGGCAGAACTGCCAGCCCTGGAACGCACCCACCAGGAACCGGGTGGCGACGTCCGCGTTGCCCTCCTCAGCGAGCCACGCCTCGCGGGCGAAGATCGCGTCCTGGAGCATGGCCGTGCCCACCTGGTTGTAGTCGATGACGTTGAGGTCCTCGGGCTGGTACAGCGCGCCCGTCTCGGGGTTCGTGGCCTCGAGCACCTGGGCGTACTCGTTGTAGATCATCGCCTCGGCGACGTCGATCTCCTTGTTGAGGAGGAGCGACATGTCGAACGGCTGGATGACCTTCTCGTAGTCCGTCCCCTGGGTGAGGCCGGCCGCCTTGGCCGCGGCGGTGACCTCGTACTCGTTGCCGAAGTCCCAGACGCCGATCTTCTTGCCCTTGAAGTCCGCGGGGCTGGTCACGCCCGTGTCCTTCCAGGAGACCGAGAGGGTCCCCGAGCGCTGGAACACCTGGGCGATGTCCACTAGGTCCGACTGGCCCTTGTCACGGACCTCGAGCACCTTGGGCACCCAGCTGATGGTGAACTCAGGGCCGGCGGGGTCCGACCCGACGACCTGGGGGATGACATCCGGGCCGCCGTCGATGATGGTGACGTCGAGACCCTGGGCCGCCCAGAACCCCTCGTCGCGTGCCGCGAAGTAGCCCGCGAACTGCGCCTGCGGCGCCCACTGGAGCTGGAGGCTCACTGGGGTCATCTCGCCGGCCGGGGAGGCATCCTGCGCCCCGACCCCCGCCACGGACATGAGCACCAGGCCACCCGCCACGACGGGGACCAGTGCCTTGCGTGTGCTCCTCATGTGCACTCCTCGTCTGCTCCGGGCACCGGGTCCCGGACCCTGACCCGGGGCGCTCCTCCGGCGCCCTGCGGTACGGTGCGTCGCACGATACCGCACCCGCCGAGGCCACGAGCCACGCCGCCGCCTGACCGCCGACGCCGTCGGTGGTCAGGCGCGGAAGGACGGGCTCCAGGGGATGACGATGCGCTCCACGAGGATCACCGCGATGTAGGCCGCCATGGCACCCAGGGCACCGATGAGGATGCCCGCCCAGGCGACGTCGAAGCTCCCCGAGCTCATGGATGTGAGCACGACCCGCCCGATGACGGCCGACGTGCCCCCGAAGTACTCCGCCACGATGGCCCCGATGAACGCGAGCGTGGCTGCCACCTTGAGCGCCGTGAACAGGAACGGCAGCATGTTCGGGACACGCACCTTGCGCAGCACCACCGACTCGCCCGAGGCATACGAGCGCATGAGCTCCAGCTGCGAGGGCTGCACCTCGACCAGACCCCGGATGACGTTGATGACCACGGGGAAGAACACGAGCAGCGCGGCCATCATCATCTTGGACAGCGGGTTGAGCACCCCGAACCAGTTGCCGATGATGGGGGCGACCGCGATGAGCGGGATGGTGCTGGCGCCGACCGCGAGCGGCACCAGGATGTCCCGCGCCACCGCCCAGCGAGCCGTCGCGAAGCCCACCACGATGCCCGCGGTGGTGCCGATGGCGAGGCCCCCGATCGCCTCCGTGAAGGTCGCGATCGCGGCGCGCAGGAGCAGCCCTGACTCGCGGCCAGCCGCCGCGAGGATGGCTGACGGTGGCGGGATGACCCGGCGTCCCTGCCCCGCGGTGGCGACCTCCCAGATGACGATGGCACCCAGGAACACCAGCACCGGCGGGACCAGACGCGCCAGGGAGGAGCCAAGGTCCCGCGTCCCGCGTGCCCGCGTGCCTGATGGGCTCGGCCGCGCCACCGCCGTCATCCGATGCCGCCCTCCGCGCGGGCGCGCGCCGCGGAGGCGGCGCCTCCGTGCTGGGCGCGCAGTGCCTCGCGGACGCGGGTGACCAGCTCGAAGTACCGCTCGCTCTCGCGGGTCGCCTCGGTGCGTGGCTGTGGCAGGTCGATGTCGATGACATCGCTGACCCGGCCCGGTCGCGGGCTCATGACCACGACGCGCGTGGACAGGAACACCGCCTCCGGGATGGAATGGGTCACGAAGATGACGGTCGTGCCAGTGCCGCCCCAGATCTTGAGGACCTCGCTGTTGAGCCGCTCGCGGGTCATCTCGTCGAGCGCACCAAAGGGCTCGTCCATGAGCAGGAGCGTGGGCTCGAACACCAGCGCGCGCGCGATCGCCACGCGCTGCTGCATGCCCCCCGACAGTTGATGGGGGTGATGCCGCGCGAAGTCCGCGAGGCCCACCAGGTCGAGCATCTCGCGGACCCGTCGATCGCGCTCGGTGCCGCCACCGTCCCCCATGAGCTCGAGCGGCAGCCGGACGTTGGCCTCCACGGTCCGCCAGTCGAACAGGACCGGGGCCTGGAAGACCATCCCATAGTCACGGTCCAGGCGCGCCTGATGGGCAGGTTTGTCGTTGACCTGGACGGTGCCCGCGCTCGGCTCGATCAGGTCGCCCACGATGCGCAGCAGGGTGGACTTGCCGCACCCGGACGGGCCGATGAGCGACACGAACTCCCCGCGACCGACGACCAGCGAGATGTCCTCGAGCGCCACGGTCACCGAGCCCCCCTTGACGGGGAACGACTTGTGGATGCCGGCCAAGCGGACCGCGGCGGCGCCTGGGGATTCGGGCGCGGGTGCTCCGAGCGGTCCGGCGGTCATCGGCTCAGACACGCACGGACCCTCGCCGGCGCAGCGTGATGGCCTCGGCCACCCGCACGCACAGGAAGAACAGGATGCCCGTCAGGGAGGCGATGAGGATGGTCGCCCACAGCTTCTCCGGTGCGGTGATGTACGCCTGGTTGAAGTTGACGATGGCGCGGCCCAGACCGTCCTTCACGCCACCGGGTCCCTCGCCGATGATGGCGCCCACGATGGCCGCGGCGGCGGCGACCTTGAGTGCCGTGAACAGGTACGGCAGCGACGCGGGCATGCGCACCTTCCAGAGCACCTGCCAGCGGCTCGCGGCGTACGAGCGCATGAGCTCCAGGGAGCGCGGGTCGGGGGACCGGAGCCCGCGCATCTGCGAGATGGTCACCGGGAAGAACGTCAGGTACGTGGCGATGATGACGACCGATGTCAGGCCGCGCCCGAACCCGACCACGATGATCGGGGCCAGCGCCACGATGGGGATCGCCTGGCTCGCGATCACGTAGGGCATGAAGGCGCGCTCCGTGAACAGCGAGTGCACGAAGATCGCGGCGAGCGTGATGCCGATGAGCGCGCCGATAGCGAAGCCGATGAGCGCCTCCGCCCAGGTGTACGCCGCTGCCCCGACCAGGAAGCCCAGGAGCGTCTGCTCCTGGTTGCGCTGCACCGGCTCGAGGAGCGCGCTGGCAATCGACCACACGTGGGGGAGCTGGATGTCATTGGCCTGCAGCAACCGGAAGGGCGGGCGGTGGTAGTAGCTCGCACCCGTGCCCAGCACGTCGTCCAGACGCCACGGGTCGCCGAACAGCCATTTGAAGGCCTCCCAGATCACCACCACGATGACCAGGAACGCCACCATCAGCAGGACGGTGCGTGCCACGCTCCGGACAGCGGAGCGACCCTCGGTCACGCGACGCCCCGAGATCGGGCCCGGGTCAGGCGCGGACGCCCTGGTCGGCGATGTCGAGGGCCTGGTCGATGATCGCGAAGCCCTCGGCCAACTGGTCCTCCGTGATGGTGAGCGGTGGGTTGGTCATGATGGTGTTCCAGCGCACGAACGTGTACAGGCCGTGGTCGCGCAGGAACCTGCCGACCGCCTTGGTCTCGTCACTGGCCCCGTTGAAGGGCGCCAGCGGCTCGTACGTGGACCGGTCGCGGACGAGCTCCAGGATGCCGAACATGCCGATGCTCCGGCCGGCACCCAGGCTGGGGTGCTTCCGATACAGCTCCTCGTGATGGGCCCGGAGCGTCTCCCCCATGCGCGCGGCGCGCTCGATGAGACCGTCCTCCTCGTACACCGCGATGGTGGCCAGGGCGCCAGCGCATCCCACAGGGTGGGAGTTGTAGGTGAGACCCCCATAGAACGGACGATCGGCGAACACATCCGCGATGCTCCGGCGCATGCCCACCGCGCCCAGCGGCACGTAGGACGCCGTGAGGCCCTTGGCCATGGTGATGAGGTCGGGGACCACGTCCCAGTGGTCGATGGCGAACCATCGGCCGGTCCGTCCGAAGCCCGCCATGACCTCGTCGGCGATGAGCAGGATGCCGTGCCGGTCGCAGATCGCGCGCAGGCCCTGCATGTACCCGTCGGGTGGGATGAGCAGGCCGTTCGTGCCCACCACGGTCTCGACGAGGATGCCCGCGATGGTCTGCGGGCCCTCGAACATGATCACCTCCTCGAGCGCGGCGAGGCTCTCCTCGACAGGCTCGGGGTCCTTGCGCCCCCAACGATGGAAGTCCGGGAAGCGCACGATGCCCGACACGCCGGTCTCGGCCGCCCAACGGCGAGGGTCCCCGGTGGCCACGATGGCCTGGCCCGTGGCGCCGTGGTACGAGCGGTAGCGCGTCAGGATCTTCTGGCGGCCGGTGACCTGCCGGGCCAGCTTGATGGCGTTCTCGTTGGCCTCCGCCCCACCGTTGGTGAAGAAGAACACGTCGATGTCACCCGGCGTGACCTGGGCCAGCTTCTGGCCAAGGCGCGCCCGGGCCTCGGTGGCCATGAAGGGGTTGGCGTACGCGAGCGTGGACAGCTGCGCGCTGATGGCATCGATGACCCGCCGGTCGCCGTGGCCGATGTTCACGGACATCAGCTGGCTGTTGAAGTCCAGGTAGCGGGTGCCATCGGGGGAGTAGAAGTAGACGCCCTCGGCGCGCTCCACCGGGATCGGGTCCACCGCGCTCTGCGCCGACCACTCGTACAGGGAGTGCCGCTTGCTGAGCGACACGATCTCGTCCTGCGTCAGGCTCGGCCTGGTGTCGATGGCCATCCCCGTCCCTCCTCCTGGTCTCGGTGCACGTGAGTGTCGCACGCCGCGCCGCTCGGCGCCGAGCGGCGGAGGTCACGCACATGGCCCGGACACACGAACGGGGCGCCTCGTTCGCGCCCCGCTCATGAAGGATGATCGCCCGGCGGCCGGGATACCCCGGCCGCTTCTCCGGATGAGTGCAGTACCGGCCTGCCGGGCCGGACCATATGGGGATGAGTCCGTAGCGCCGCTCATCCGCCTGCCTGGATGAACCGGCGCCTGAGGACAACCTTAGGCCCCCTGGCACCGGTCCGCATCCCACCTCGGACCCATCGCCCGAGCATCCGATGGTCCTCGGACCACCACCCCGGACGCCATCCACGCCCACCGCACGCCACCGGATCGGTGTGGAAGGCCTGTGCCCGACCATCGTGCCGTCACAGGGGTACCGTGGGCGGGTGGCGCGCCTTGCAGGTCGTGATACGGTCGCGGTGGACGCAGCCGGGGAGGGACCGGTGCTCCGCCGTGTCATACCTGTCTGCCGGAGGTGAGATCGATGACCGAACCGCGGAAGACCCGGTCGCGCGCCCCGTCCGAGGCCGCCCCGGTCGAGCAGGCCGCCAGCGAGGCTGCGGCGTCCCCCCCGACGCCTCCGCCAGCGGCGCCCGCGCCCCGGGCTGCGGCGACGCCCCCGGCGACGCCCCCGGCGCCCCCGCCGGCGGCCCCCGTGCCCCCGGCGCCAGTCGGTGCCGGGGCCCCGCCCGCGGCACCCGCCGCACCGGAGGGCCCGCCGCCCGGCGCACAGGTCGCGGCCGCCATCAGTGGTGTAGCGACCACCCTCAAGGAGCGCCTCAGCGGGCCGGAGCTGCTGCTGGGCGGCGGTGCCCTGCTCATCCTCGGCGCCTCGTTCCTGCTGCTCTCGTTCCTGCTCGGCACCCGAGGCCCCACGGAGGCCGCGGTCGTGGTCAGCGGGCTGCTGCTCCTGTTCATCGGGCTCGAGCGGACCAGCACCCAGGGGTTCGGCACCTGGTACAAGGTCGTCCTGGTGCTCCTGGGCGCGATCCTGGCGATGGGCGCCGTGTACTCGCTGCTGATGACCCTGCGCCACAGCATGTCGTTCCTGAGCGGGCTCGACTGGCTGTCCATGCTCTGCTGGTGGGCCGGCGGCGCACTGGCCGGTGTCGGCTCCTGGCTCAGCTACAAGGTCAAGGCCAAGCCCTGACCCACCCCGCGGCACGGGGCACACGCATCCACCACGGCGCCCGGACCACCGGGCGCCGTCCTCGTCGTCGGGGAGCGGTGTACGCTGCGGACGCACGACGAGCGTGATGCGACCGGCGAGCCTGCCCATCGAGCACGCCGGTGAGGGCCGTCAGACATCGGAGGAACGGAGCATGTCCCGGGTCGTTCGCGGAGCCCTGGTCCAGGCCACCTGGACCGGCGACAAGGAGTCGATGATCCAGAAGCACGAGCGATACGCGCACGAGGCAGCGGGGCAGGGAGCCCAGATCATCCTGTTCCAGGAGCTGTTCTACGGCCCGTACTTCTGCCAGGTGCAGGACCCGCAGTACTTCTCCTACACCGAGCTCATCCCGGACGGCCCCACCACCCAGCGGATGCAGGACCTGGCCAAGCAGACGGGCATGGTCGTCATCGCCCCGATGTACGAGGAGGACTCCCAGGCGTCGGGGATCTACTACAACACCGCGGCCGTCATCGACGCGGACGGCACGTATCTGGGCAAGTACCGCAAGACCCACATCCCGCAGGTCAAGGGGTTCTGGGAGAAGTACTACTTCCGGCCCGGCAACCTCGGCTACCCGGTGTTCCAGACCGCGGTGGGCAAGGTCGGGGTCTACATCTGCTACGACCGTCACTTCCCCGAGGGCGCCCGGGCCCTGGGCCTCAACGGCGCGGAGATGGTGTTCATCCCCAGCGCCACGTCACGCGGTCTCTCCGAGTACCTGTGGCGCATCGAGCAGCCCTCGCACGCAGTCGCCAACGGCTACTTCGTGGGCACCATCAACCGAGTGGGCGTCGAGCCCCTGGGTGATGACGACTTCTACGGCCAGAGCTACTTCGTGGACCCGCGCGGCCAGTTCGTGGGCGCGGTGGGCGACGCCCACAAGGAGGAGCTGCTGGTGCGTGACATGGACCTCGCGATGATCGAGCAGGTCCGCCAGACCTGGCAGTTCTACCGCGACCGCCGCCCGGACATGTACGACGAGCTCGTCGCGCCCTGACCCAGGGTCACGCCCGGCACGGGCCCCGCGACTGACGCCGTGTCGATTCCCCGGCGGGGCGATCGCTCACCCCGCCGGTCATCGCAGTCGCCTCAGGCCGTCTCGGGTGGTGTGAGGTACCGGTACACCGCCCAGCCGACCAGACCGCCGACCACCGGTCCCACGAGGTAGATCCAGAGGCTCGTGACCTGGCCACCCACCAGGGCCGGCCCGATCGATCGCGCCGGGTTGACCGACGACCCCGTGAACGGCACGAGCGCGAAATGGATGGCCACGAGCGTCAGGCTGATGGCGACCGCCGCCTGGGTCGCGCTGCGCTTGGTCACGGTCAGGATGACCGCGATGAAGACGGCCGTGAACAGCGTCTCGAGGACCAGTGCCTCGATGTCCGTGATGCCGTCTCCGGGCTTGGTGATGACCTGCTGCACGGTCGCCTGGTCGAAGATCGCACCCAGGACCAGTGCGGCGACCACGCCTCCCACCACCTGGGCGGCGATGTAGAGGACGCCGTTCGTGACGTCAATCCGCCGGTCCGCCAGGGCGGCGATGGTGACCGCCGGGTTGAAGTGACCGCCGGACACGACGCCCGCGAAGTGGATGGCCGCGAACAGGCCCAAGCCGAACGCGAGCGCGATGTTGATGATCTGTGGCGCCCCTGTCCCACCCACGAACGCGAACATGGCGGTGACGCCCAGGAACCCGACGAACAGGAACACGAACGTGCCGATGAGCTCCGCGAGCGCTGATCGGACATCGACAGATGCCACCCCTGGTCCCTCCGTGTCGCATGCTGGCCGGCCCTCCCGACCTCGTGCGCATTGTGGGGGACCCGTCAACGGCGCCGCGCGTGGGTCGGCCGCGCTCGTCGGTGCCCGAGGAACGCCTGAGGGAGACCGCGCCACGGTGTACCCTGCTGGGCCATGGACTTCGGTTTCACGCTCCGGCCCGACCATCCGATCAAGCGGACGGTCGCCCTCGCGCGCCAGGCGGAGGCGGCGGGGTTCGGCTACGGCTGGATGTTCGATTCCCATGTCATCTGGCGGGACCCGTATCCCGAGCTGACGCTCATGGCCCAGGCCACGACCACGATGCGCCTGGGGACATGCGTCACCAACCCCGCCACGCGAGAGCCGACCGTGACGGCAAGCGCGCTCGCGACGCTGGACGAGCTCTCCGGTGGCCGGATGGACCTGGGCATCGGCCGTGGCGACAGCGCACGCCGGGTGCTGGGCAAGCCGCCCACCACGATGCAGACTCTGGAGGAGGCCATCGGTCTCATCCGGGACCTCGTGGAGGGGCGGTCGCACATGTGGGAGGGTGCCGAGCTCCGGCTTCCCTGGGTGGGGTCCTGGCGACTCCCGGTCTGGGTCGCGGGCTATGGTCCGATGGCGCTCGCCATGACCGGCCGGGTCGCGGACGGGCTCATCCTCCAGCTGGCGGACCCCGACCTCATCCGCTGGATGACGACCATGATGCGCGAGGCAGCCACGGCCGCGGGGCGCGACCCCTCGAGCATCCGCGTGCAGGCAGCCGCCCCCGCCCACGTCGGGCCGCGCGAAGCGAGCCGGGACCGCGTGCGCTGGTTCCCGGCGCTCGTCAGCAACCACGTGGTCGATCTCGTCAACAGGTACCCGCGCGAGGAGCTGCCCGAGACACTGACCGGGTACATCCGTGACCGACAGGGATACGACTACCTGCACCACGCGGAGGTGGGCTCGGACAACGCGGGCTTCGTGTCTGACGACGTCGTCGATCGCTTCTGTGTGCTGGGCGCACCGGAGGAGCACATCGCGCGCCTCCAGGAGCTCTCGGACGCCGGCGTCGACCAGTTCAACATCTACCTCATGAACGGCGACGAGGAGGACCAGTTGGAGGCCTACGGCCGGGCCATCATCCCTGTCCTCGCGGGAGCCCGGGCGAACTGACCTGGGCCGCGGCTCGCCGCGCCGCCTGATCAACGGGACACAACGCCATCTTCACCGAGCCCGCCCGCCCGCGTGTGGCACCATGCCCGCGATGAGGCTCCCCGGTCGGCGGGTGACGCCGACGGCCAAGGGCCAGGCGCAGACCCCTCCGTTCATCGTCTGCCCCGCGTGCCGTCTGCGCAATGACATCACCGCGCGCTTCTGCCGGGACTGCGGCCTGCCCCTCGGTGGCCCGCGGGTCCCGGTCCGAGGCACCACCCGGCGGCGCGCCGAGCTCCCGTCGGACCGCGGGGCCGGCATCGCCGCCCTCCTGGGGCTCGTCTCCATCGTGGTCATCGCCGGCATCGTGGGCTATCTCGTGCTCCGCGGCTTCGAGACCACCACGACCACGGCAGGCGGTCGCACCACGAGCGGCACACCCCCTGTCAGTGCCGCGAGCAGTGGCGTCCCGGGCGCGAGCGTGATGCCCGCGCCGACCCGTGACGCGATGCCCACGGAC
>DAOTUX010000096.1:0-10460 GCA_034436475.1 Chloroflexota bacterium
TGGTCGTCTTGGGCGACCAGGCACCCTAGCCCAGCAGCTCGAGGTTGGCGAGGCTCGCGAGGAGGCGCTTGACGCCCTGGTCGGGGAACGCCACGGTGACCTCCTCGTCGTCGCGGGTGAGCCTCGAGGTGACCACGGTCCCCAGCCCGAAGCGCTCGTGGCGGACACGATCGCCGTCCCGGTAGCGCCGCTCGCCCGGGACCACGGGGCGCGGCGGCACCGCCGACGGGGCCGGCGCCGGGAGCGCCAGAGGCTCGTCCTCGTCCGACTCCGGTCGGCCCGGTCCCACGGGCACGCGGCCGTAGTAGGCCTGGCGCTTGGCCGCGAGGTCGCGCGTCGGTGCGAACCGCTCGCCCGCGCGTGGCGCCCCCGGCGGCGTCACGAGCCCCCCGCCGGGCGGCAGGTGCCGAGGACCCACCACGCCGGACCCGCGGCCGCCCAGCGCCCGCGCGGCCCGCCGTCGCCCGCCCAGGAGGTGGCCCAGGAAGTCGCGCTCGTCGTCGGGTCGCTGGTCGTCGTCCGGGTCATCCTCGGTCAGGACCCGCGGACCGTGCATCAGGTCCGCCGGGATCTCCAGCAGGAACCGCGACGGCACCGAGAAGCCGCCCCGCCCCCAGGTCGCTCGCTGCTGGGCGTGGGTCAGGTACAGCCGGTGGCGCGCCCGCGTGAGGCCCACGTAGGCGAGCCGGCGCTCCTCCTCCATCTGGCGCTGGTCGTCGAGCGCGCGCGCGTGCGGGAACACCCCCTCCTCGAGCCCCGCGATGAACACCACGTCGAACTCGAGCCCCTTGGCGGCGTGGAGCGTGATGAGCGTCACCGCGTCCGAGCCCGACGCGTAGGCGTCCTGGTCAGCCACCAGGGCGGTCTCCTCGAGCAGCCGGTCGAGCGCGTCCCCGGGCGACAGGTCCGCGTAGCGGTCGACCACCTCGCGCAGCTCCAGCAGGTTGGCCCAGCGGTCCTCCCCCTCCTGCGAGCCGTCCATCAGCATGGCCCGGTAGCCCGACTCCTCGAGCACCAGGTCGAGCAGCTCGGGCAGCGCCAGCAGGCCCACGCGGGCGCGCAGGCGGGTGACGAGCGCGACGAACCCCCCGACCGCCGCGCGGGCGCGCGTGGCGAGGCCCCCCTCGCCCGCTGCCGCGGCACGGAGCGCCGCCCAGACGTCACCGCCACGAACCGCGGTGAGCTCGCGCACGGCCTCGATGGTCCGCTCGCCGATGGCACGCGCGGGCACGTTGATGACCCGCTCGAACGCTGCCACGTCGTGGTCGCCGCGCAGGGTACGCAGGTACGCGAGGGCGTCCTTGACCTCGCGGCGTTGGTAGAAGCGGGTGCCGCCGACCAGCTGGTAGCGGATGGCGTAGCGCAGGAACGCCTCCTCGATGGCCCGGCTCTGGGCGTTGGTGCGGTACATCACCGCGATGTCCTGCGGCCGATACGTCCGTTCGTCGCCGTCGTCGGCACGGCGTGCGAGCACGCTGCCCGCGGAGCCGCGGCCGGCGATCAGCGCCTCGACCTGGCGCGCGACCCACTCGGCCTCCTCGTCCTCCCGGTCCGCCTCGAACCGCTCGATGAGCACCCCACGCGCGTTCTGCGTCCACAGCCGCTTGTCCGTGCGGCCCTCGTTGCGGGACACGACCGCATGCGCCGCGTCCAGGATGAGTTGGGTGGAGCGGTAGTTCTGCTCCAGCTTGACCACGGTGGCGTCGGGGTAGTCCCGCTCGAAGTCGAGGATGTTGCGGATGTCCGCGCCCCGCCAGGAGTAGATGCCCTGGTCGTCGTCGCCCACCACGGCCAGGTTCCGATGCCGCTTGGCGAGCGCGCGGACCCACAGGTACTGCGCCCTGTTGGTGTCCTGGTACTCGTCGATGTGGAGGTACCGCCAGCGCTCCTGGTAGCGGGCGAGCACGGCGGGCGCCTGCTCGAACAGGCGCAGCCCCTCGTTGAGCAGGTCGTCGAAGTCGAGGGCCGACGCCTCCCGGAGGCGGCGGGCGTAGGCGGCGTAGGCGCGGGCGTAGGTCTGCTCGAGGTACCCCTGGGCGAGATCGACTGCCTCCGCGGGGTCCACCAGGTCGCTCTTCCAGCGACCGACGGCCGACAGCACCGCAGCGGGTCGCAACTCGCCGGTCCCCTGGAGCTCGAGGTCGCGGAGCACCTGGCGCATGAGGCCCGCCTGGTCGTCCGCGTCGTAGACCGTGAAGCGCGGGTCGACGCCGATGGCCGCTCCATCGCGGCGTAGGACCCGGGCGCACAGCGAGTGGAACGTGCCCATCGCGACGTCCCGGCCCGCCTCGCCCACGAGCCCGAGGATGCGCTCGCGCATCTCGCCCGCGGCCTTGTTGGTGAAGGTGACCGCGAGGATCCTCCAGGGCGGCACTCCCCTGACCCCCATGAGATACGCGATGCGATGGGCGAGCACCCGGGTCTTGCCCGACCCCGCGCCGGCCAGGATGAGCAGCGGGCCCTCGGTCGTGGTGACGGCACGCGCCTGCTCGGGGTTGAGCCGGCTGACGATGCGCGCGGCGAGCTCGTGGGCGTCCTCCGTGCCCGTGGGCACCGCCACGGGCGCCCGCGCGGCTCCGTGCTCGCCGACCTGCGCGACCGCCGAGAACCAGGCAGCCTCGGCCTCGTCGTCGGGCGGCTGACGCTCCAGCTCGGCTCCGCCCGCGTGCTTCCGGCCACCCCGGCGTCGCTGGGACGCCCGCGGGTCGGCAGACTCCTCCGGCTCCGCGGCACCATCGTCCGGGAGCGGCTCAGGGGGTGGCGGCAGCTCCGGCCAATCGAAGCCGTCCTGGATCGGGTCGGGCACCGTCCGATGCTAGCAGGGGTACTGTGCCAGCTCGATCGCCACGCCCCCGAGGCCGGCCGTCGCGGACGCCCAGCGGCCCGCCGTGACGCCGCCCCGGGTCCAACGAGGCCTGCCGCCTACGACTCGATGATGAACCCGGCCTCCTCCAGCAACTGGCGAGCCAGCTCCGGATCGTACGGGTGCAGCTGGGCCGTGTCAGGCGCGGTGGCCCACGCCCGGGGGACAGCGTGGCCGAGGAGCGGCCCCTCGGTCTCGTCGACGCGCCACGCGCCCGTGCCCAGCGAGCGCAGGGCCTCGACCAACTGGTCCCATGTCTCGGGCACCGCGATCCCCTCCTGTTCGAGGACCAGGCTCGTGAGGGCGTACCGACCGTACTGCGGGATGCCATAGGGCACCCCGAACAGCCCCTCGCCCAGTGGGTCGGCCGTCAGGTCCGTGAACCCGACGACGTGCCCCTCCACGTCGTACGCCAGGTCCACGAGCACGGGCCGTGACGGGTCGAAGACGGACGAGCCGAAGACCAGCCGATTCTGGGAGGGGAAGGTCATCGGCCCGTCGGCCGCCACGCCGTCGATCGTCGCAGGCAGGTCGATCGCCTCATGGTCGAGCACGAGGCCCACGAAGTCGAACATCCCGGGTGCCCCGCCGGAGGCAGGCAGGAACGCCATGGGCCCGCCGGGGGCCACCACCATGTCCCAGGCGCCCGACTGTCGATCGAAGGTCATGGGCCGGAAGCCGAGCGGGTCATACGCCTCAGGGAACAGGAACGCGACGCCGTCCCGCCACTCGAGCACGGCGGCATCCGGTCGGGCGTTGTAGTACTGCGTCTGCCCGTCGGGGCCGACCTTGCGCGAGCCGAAGTCCGAGCGTCCGACCGACCGCCGGACCGAGCCATCCTCCTGGGCCACCTGGCCGTAGGTCAGCAGGTTCCGGACGCCCGCGATGGGGCTCGACACCGGGATGGCGGGCACCACCGCCTTGGACGGGTCACGCCCCTGGAAGCCGACCTGCCAGATCCGGTCGGTCTCGGGCGGCACGGTCGGGTCGCCTCCCAGACCGAGGATCACGATCTGGAACATGCCCGGCTCGACCCAGTCGCCGGGGCGTCTGCCGAGCGTCACATGGTGCCCATCGGCGAACTCGTCGCCCTCGAGCCATCGTGCGAGCGACCGCGCCTGACGCCCCCCGAGGTCGACCGACCCAAACGAGACCCTGGTGATGTCGAGGGCCGGGTCCGGGTCGCCGGCGAAGGGGTCACCGCCGAGCGTCAGTTGGTCGCCGGGCAGATCATCGCGCCGGAAAGCGCGCCAGTCGACCGCGATCTCGTGGAGCATGTCCTCGACAAGCCCCGGCGGCTCGGCGAGCGTCTCCTCGGACAGGGTGCAGGCGGGCTCGACCTGCTCCACGTCCACGGCCGCGCCGGACACGTCGACGGCGCCCACCGCCGCGAAGCGAGGCCGGGTGACGACTGGAACCTGCCGGTCCGCCCAGAGCTGGCACCGAGCTGCGTCGGATGGGGCGAGTGGCGGCGAGGGGCGCTCCCCGCGCGCCGGGCTCGGCAACGGGTCGGGGAGCGGGCTGGCGTCCTGCGCGACGACGCCCGCAGTCGCCAAGCTACCCATGACGACGATCGCAAGGACCGGGGCCGCGCCCCACCGAGCGACACTGGACACCACGGCCTCCCTGGGTGGTCCCGGCGCGGGTTCCGACGTGGGCGGGACTCTAGCTTGAAGCGCCGGAATGTCAAGCGGACGGCGCTTGGCGCGCGGAGTCGTCAGCCGACCGGTGCGACGAACCCCAGCGGCAGCGGCTCCTGGCCCCGCGGCGCACCCACCACGTGGTGCGCCCGGCAGCGCGCCTCGTAGCGGTCGTCATGCATGCCACCGACCACGATGAGGGGGTCATCGGCCGCGGCCGGACGGCCACCCACCAGTCGCTGGGTGCGCGTGGCGTCGTCCCCGCACACCGTGCAGATGGCGGTCAGCTTGGTCACCTGGTCGGCGAGCGCCAGGAGCGAGGGCATCGGGCCGAACGGACGACCCAGGAAGTCCCGGTCGAGACCGGAGACCAGGACGCTCCGTCCCTCGTCGGCGAGCACCTCGCACATGGCGGGCAGGTCCGCGTCAAAGAACTGCGCCTCGTCGATGGCGACCACACCGGCACGCTCCGTGCTCACGATGGCCGGGATGGCGGACGAGCCGTGCACGGGGCGTGCCGCGAAGGCCGCGCCGCTCCGCGATTCCACCGACGACGGTGGGGTCCGGTCGTCGATGACGGGCCGCACGAGCACGATCCGCCGACCAGCGATGTCCGCGCGTCGCAGCAGCCGCAGCACCTCGTCGGTCTTGCCGCTGACATGCAGCCGGTGATGACGTGGATCCAGCCGGGGGTCATGTGCCGGCCAGTCTAGCCGGCGCTCGAGGATGGGCGGGGACATCAGGGAAACAGCACCCTGCGCGGATGCGGGTGCGGGTCCGCGTCATGTGACCCGCGACCCGACTGGCCCGACTCGTTGGAGCCCCAGCACCAGACGGTGCGGTCGGTCCGCAGGGCGCACATGAAATAGGCACCCCCGTCCAGCTTCCTCACTCGCGTGAGGTCGCCGGTGCGGCGCACGACCTGGACGGGCTTGAGTCGGACATGCGTGGTGGGGTCGCCGGTCGTGCCGTCGCCCAGCTGACCCACCTCGTCGGGGCCCCAGCACCACGCTGACCTGTCACTCCGGAGCGCGCAGGTGTGGGAGCCGCCGGCGCCGATGCCCGCGACCCTGGTGAGGAAGCCGCTGCCGCGTCGGACCTGCACGGGCTTGCTGCGGATGTGCTCGGCCGGATCGCCGGTCGTGCCGTCGCCCAGTTGACCGAATTCGTCGCTGCCCCAGCACCAGGCGGTGCCGTCCGTGCGACGGGCGCACGTGTGAAAGGCGCCTGCGGCGATGCCGGCCACCCTGGTCAGATGGCCGCTGCCGCGCAGGACCCGACCCGGCTTGGTCCGCTGGTGGCCGATCCCTGACTCGCCGTCGCCCAGCTGTCCATACGAGCCGGCACCCCAGCACCACACCGAGCCATCGCTTCGCACCGCGCACGTGTGGTAGTAGCCGCCGGCCAGGGCGACGACATCGTCCAGGTAGCCGCCACCCCGGCGGACCCGGACCGCCAGCGAGCGAGCATCGCCCATACCCACGCCCGTCGTCCCGTCGCCCAGTTGGCCGTATCTGGCATATCCCCAGCAGTACACCGAGCCGTTGGTCCGCAGGGCACATGCGTGGTGGTCGCCGGCCGTGATGTGCCTGACCCCTGTCAGGCTACCGCCCACGCGTCGGACCCGGACCGCCGTGGTTCGGTACTCACCGGGCCCGGCCTGGTCGTTGCCGAGCTGCCCGACCCGCGCACTGCCCCAGCACCACACCGTGCCATCCGTGCGGACTGCGCAGGTGAACTCCGCGCCGGCCGCGATCTTGGTCACGCCTCTGAGCATGGACGAGCCCCGCCGCACCTGGACGGGCATCGTCCGCAGGTGGTCGATCGCGTCACCGGTGCTCCCGTCGCCGAGCTGCCCCAGGTCGGCTCGACCCCAGCACCACACGGTGCCACCGGTGCGCACGGCGCAGGCGTGGTAGGCACCAGCCGCGAAGGTCGCGACGTCGGGACCTGCGGCCGCCGTGGGCGCGCCACCCGGGAGCGCGAGCAGCGACCACGCGATCGCCACGATGAGCGACCGCATCCTGAGACGAGCGATCCCGCGCATCACGCACCTCCTCGACGCGCGGCGGAGGCTGTCGCGAACCGGGACTGGTGCCTCGACGTCGCGCGCAGGGAGGGTATCGGACGCGTGCCGGCGCCACAAGCCGCTCATCGATCACGCGGGCAGTTGACCCTGCGCGGTGCGTTGGACGGGACGCCAGCTTGAGCATCGGGCCGACCGTCCCGCGGGGATCTGCCGATGCCGCGGGCGTGGGCATGCTCGGGCGCGCCGGCGGTCCGTCGGATCATGGCCGAGGGAGCATCCGGCACCGCCAGGGCGGCGGGGAGGAGGGTCCGGGTCCTGGGTGGGCGCGCCGGCGGTCCCCAGGTGGGCGTCCGAGTGCCTGACTCGGACCTGATCGGCTCAGTGCCCGTAGAGTGCCTTGACCCGTGGCTGATAGAGGTACCACAGCACCAGGAGCGCGACCGCCATGAGGACCACGACGCTGCCTACGGTGGCGCCTGCCGCGATGCTCGCCGCGCTGACGATGAGGCTGAGCCCGAAGGTCACCAGGCCCAGACCCCATGCCCAGCTACGCTGGAACCAGAGCCCGAACGCCAGCACCAGCGCCGCGACCCCGACCACCAGCTGCGCGGCGCCCGTGATCGTGGCCATGACGCCTGTGCCGCCGGCCGCGCTCACCAGGAACGAGAACGCGCCGATCCCCAGCAGCGCCAAGCCGAGGGCCATCGTGCACGCCCCGAGGCCCACCGCCAACAGGGTGAGTGCGAACACGGGCAGGGGCGGGATGTGGAGCTTGCCGTCCTTCATTCGTACGACCTCCCGGTCACGCGGCCGTCGCCGGCCGACTGGGTCGGCACGCACATCGGACATGCCGATAGGCGGGGATGGTGCGCCGCCACACCCGCGCGCGTCATGATCCGATGGTCCCGGGACCGGATGGCCCGTATGCGTCGCCTCCACGCACCACCTGGCTGCAGGGCCATTGTTCGTGCGGACGGACCGCTCATGGAATGGCCCATGGCTGGTGACCCACGCCCTCGCGACAAGGCCGCGGTCACGGCTCAGCGGGCGGCGAGTCGCTGGGCGCATGATCGGGCGGATCGGGGGCCTTGGGGCACGCCCGGTCGGTGCCCTGAGCCGCCGGGCGACCGCGACCGCCGACGGCCGGCCGTTCGACACGCGGGACGCCTAGGGAGGCCGTCGGCGTCCTCCGATGTCAGGCCCGACGGCCTGATCACCCGCCGGGCGGCTCACCGGCTCGGCGGGCGGCTCACCGGCTCGGCGGGCGGCTCACCGGCCCGACGGGCGACCCACCGGCCCGTGAGCGACGGCCAGCCCTGACGTCATTCCCCAGACACGCGAGAGCCCGGGCCAATCGCTTGGCCCGGGCCTCGTGCTGGTTCGGCTCAGGGGGTGCCCGGTGGCCCGGGCCTCTCGTCCGACCTAGTAGTCGTCGTGGCTGTGGCCACCGGCGGCCACGGGCTCCTTCTTCTCGGGCAGGTCCGTGACGAGGGTCTCGGTGGTGAGCACCATGCCCGCGATCGAGGCCGCGTGCTGGAGCGCGGACCGGGTCACCTTGGCCGCGTCCACGATGCCCTTGGCGAACAGGTCGCCGTAGTCGCCCTTCAGCGCGTCGTAGCCATGACCCACCGGCTTGCCGCGAACCTCGGCCACGATGACCGAGCCCTCCTGGCCGGCGTTCTCGGCGATCTGGCGGATGGGCGCCTCGAGCGCACGCCGGAGGATGCTCACCCCGATCGCCTCGTCGCCGTCCAGCTTGAGGGAGTCAAGAGCGGGGAGCGACTGGAGGAGCGCCGTGCCACCACCTGCGACCAGGCCCTCCTCGACCGCCGCGCGGGTGGTCGAGAGCGCGTCCTCGATGCGGTGCTTTTTCTCCTTGAGCTCCACCTCGGTGGCCGCGCCGACCTTGATGACGGCCACGCCGCCCGCCAGCTTGGCGAGGCGCTCCTGGAGCTTCTCGCGGTCGTAGTCGGACGTGGTCTCCTCGACCTGGACCTTGATCTCGGCCATGCGAGCCTTGACCTTCTCGCTGTCGCCGTCGCCGTCCACGATCGTGGTGTCGTCCTTGGTCGACACGATGCGCCGGGCGCCGCCGAAGTCCTCGGCAGTCACGGAGTCCAGCTTGCGGCCGACCTCCTCGCTGATGACGCTGGCACCCGTCAGGATGGCCATGTCCCGCAGCATCTCCTTGCGCCGGTCGCCGAAGCCGGGGGCCTTGACGCCCAGCACCGAGACGGTGCCCTTGAGCTTGTTCACGACCAGCGTGGCGAGGGCCTCACCGTCGATGTCCTCGGCGTTGATGAACAACGGCTTGCCCACGGACATCGCCTTCTCCAGCGCCGGGAGCAACTCCTGGATGCTGGAGATCTTCTTGTCCGTGATGAGCACGGCCGGGCTCTCGAGAACGGCCTCCATCCGGTCCGGGTTGGTCACGAAGTACTGCGAGATGTAGCCCCGGTCGAACTGCATCCCCTCGGTGTATTCCTTCTCGAGACCAATGGACTGGCCTTCCTCGACGGTGATGACACCGTCCTTGCCGACCTTCTCCATGACCTCCGCGATCAGCTCGCCGACCTCGGGGTCCGCGGCGCTGATGGCGGCGACCGCGGCGATCTGCTCGCGGGTCTCGACCGGGCGGGAGTTCGTCTTCAGGGTCTCCACGATGCTCTCGACGCCCTTGTCGAGGCCGCGCTTGACGATCATGGGGTTGGCGCCCGCGGTGACGTTCTTGAGGCCCTCGGTCACGAGCGCCTGGCCGAGCACGACCGCGGTGGTCGTGCCGTCGCCGGCGACGTCATCGGTCTTGGTCGCGACCTCCTTGAGGAGCTGGGCGCCCATGTTCTCGAAGGGCTCCTCAAGCTCGACCTCACGGGCGATGGTCACGCCGTCGTTGGTGATGGTGGGGGCGCCGAACTTCTTGTCCAGCACCACGTTGCGACCCTTGGGACCCAGGGTCACCTTGACTGCGTCGGCCAGCTTGTCGACCCCCCGCTTGAGGGAGCGACGAGCCGTCTCGTCGAAGATGAGCTGCTTGGCCACGGATGTGTGTCCTCTCTCGTGTAATCAGGCGTGCGTGTGCGACGGCCGGCCAGTCAGGCGCGAGGCCCTCGCACGAGATCGGCCGGGCCCTCGCGGGTCCGGCCGGTCAGGCGGCCGAGTGGGCGTCAGCCCTCGACGACCGCCAGGATGTCCTTCTGGCTGACGATGAGGTACTCCTCACCATCGATCTTGAACTCGGTGCCCGCGTACTTCGCGTACAGCACCTTGTCGCCCACCTTGACGTCCATGGGCTCGCGGTCGCCGTCGTCATTCAGGCGGCCCGGACCTGCGGCGATGATGGAGCCCTCCTGGGGCTTCTCCTTGGCGGTGTCCGGCAGCACGATGCCGCTCTTGGTCGTCTCCTCGCGGGGAGTGGGCTGGATGACGACCCGGTCGCCCAGCGGGCGAAGCGTGGTCGCAGTGGCGGTCGCCAACGCGGTTCCTCCTGAAGGGTGTGTGCGCGGATCCTGTGGGCCTGACCTGCTCGCCGGCCCGACGGGCCGTGCGCGAGCCAGGGACCGCGCCGTTTCGAGCGCCGAGACCCTGGTGGGCGAGGTCGTGGGCCTGCACGGACAGGACCGCTCGCTTCTGTTAGCACTCTCAGGTTGAGAGTGCCAACAATCTATCCGAGGCGCTCCGGGCTGTCAAGTTGGACCCTGGGCCAGCACGTCCGTCACCTCACCCGTCGGCCCGGTCGCGGAGCGCCGCCCATGCTGGCAACGGTCGGCCGAGCAGCAGCCCACCCGCGACCGCGGCCAGCGGCAGCACCAACAGGGCACCCGCGATCTCCGGCAGGGGCACCACGATGGGCCACTCCAAGGGCACCAGCACGCCCCACACCGGCAGCAGTCCTGCTGGCACCGCCAGCAGACCCGCGAGACCCGCGATG
>DAOTUX010000097.1:0-13373 GCA_034436475.1 Chloroflexota bacterium
ACGCCGGGGAGGCCGTCGTGCGCACCGGTTCGGTGGCCATCGCCGCCATCACCAGCTGCACCAACACCTCCAACCCCACGGTCATGGTCGGGGCGGGCCTGCTGGCCCGCAACGCGGTGGCCCGTGGCCTGCGCACCTCGCCCGTCGCCAAGACCAGCCTCGCCCCCGGGTCCCGGGTGGTCACGGAGTACCTCGAGCGTGCCGGCCTGATGGAGCCGCTGGAGGCGCTCGGCTTCGGGCTCGTGGGCTACGGCTGCACCACGTGCATCGGCAACAGCGGCCCGCTCGACGCGCCCATCGCCCAGGCGGTCGAGGAACACCAGCTGGTGGTCGCGGCCGTGCTCTCCGGCAACCGCAACTTCGAGGGCCGCATCCATCCCCTGGTGCGCGCGAGCTATCTCGCCTCGCCGCCCCTGGTGGTCGCGTTCGCCCTCGCGGGGCGCATCGACATCGACCTCACGACCGAGCCCCTGGGCATCGGCAGCGACGGCCGCCCGGTGTACCTCGCCGACCTGTGGCCGTCCGCGGACGAGATCCGCGCGGCCATCGCCGACGCCATCTCCCCGGAGCTGTTCCGACGCACCTATGCCTCGGTGTTCGAGGGTGACGATCGCTGGCGGGCACTGCCGGTCCCGTCCGGTGACCGGTACGCGTGGGACCCCGGGTCCACCTACATCGCGCTGCCGCCCTTCTTCGAGGGCCTGGGGGCCGCGCCCGACCCGGTCCGGGACATCGTGGGCGCACGGGCGCTCGCGCTCCTGGGCGACTCGGTGACCACCGACCACATCTCCCCCGCCGGGTCCATCCCGGCCTGGAGCCCCGCCGGCCAGTGGCTCCAGGCGCACGGCGTGACCCCCCGCGAGTTCAACAGCTACGGCGCGCGTCGAGGCCACCACGAGGTCATGATGCGCGGCACGTTCGGCAACATCCGGCTGCGCAACGCTCTCGCGAGCAAGGAGGGGCCGTTCACCACCCACCAGCCCGACGGCGAGGAGATGACGCTGTTCGACGCGGCGACGCGCTACGCCGCCGAGGGAGTCCCGCTCGTGGTCCTCGCGGGGACCGAGTACGGGAGTGGCAGCTCCCGGGACTGGGCCGCCAAGGGGACCCGGCTGCTGGGCATCCGCGCGGTCATCGCCCAGAGCTACGAGCGGATCCATCGCTCCAACCTGGTGGGCATGGGCGTGCTGCCGCTCCAGTTCCTGCCCGGCGAGAGCGCGGGGTCGCTCGGCCTCACCGGACGCGAGGAGTTCGACGTCACGGGTCTCGCGTCCGGCCTCCGACCACGCGCGGAGCTGCGGGTGATGGTCCGCGACGGGCACGCCGAGCGCTCGTTCCGTGCGCTGTGCCGACTGGACGGGCCGATCGAGCTGGAGTACTACCGCCAGGGCGGTATCCTGCCCGCCGTGCTGCGCCGACTCGCGGCCTCTGCCTGACCGGTTGGGGACCCTCATCCCCGACCACCAACCGGAGCACGCCATCCCATGATCGGCGGCCGTCCGCCCCTGCGCGGCCACAAGCCCGGTGATCGACGCGTCCGCGTCGAGCGCCCCCAGGCGCGCTACTTCCGGTACACCGACAAGAACGTGCTGACCGCGAAGCCGGCAGCCAGCGCCCCCACGACACCCATGGGGCGAGCCATGGAGCGCGTGCGGCGCGTGCTCATCGGACGGCCGCTGGCGAGCGAGGAGGAGATCGCAGAGCGGCTGTCCAAGACCAAGGCCCTCGCCATCTTCAGCTCGGACGCCATCTCCTCGAGCGCCTACGCGACCGAGGAGATCCTGCGGGCCCTGATGCTCGGGGCGGTGGGCGTGGGTCTCACCGCGCTGGCGTGGAGCGTGCCGGTGGCCATCGCCATCGCGGTCCTGCTGGGCGTGGTCGCCATCAGCTATCGCCAGGTGTGCATGGCGTACCCCACCGGTGGCGGCTCCTACTCCGTGTCGCGCGCCAACTTCGGGCGGGTCGCGTCGCTCGTGGCGGCGTCCGCCCTGCTCATCGACTACGTGCTCACGGTCGCGGTCAGCATCTCGTCGGCGAGCGAGCAGGTCGTGGCTGCGATCCCCGACCTCCATGCCATCCAGGTGGAGCTCGCGGTCCTCGCCATCGTGCTCGTCACCCTGGGCAACCTCCGGGGCCTGCGCGAGTCGGGCAACATCTTCGCGGCGCCCACCTACCTGTTCGTGGCCATGGCGCTGCTCATGATCGTGGTGGGCACGTACCAGGTGCTGGTCTTGGGCCACGGGGGCCCTGCGCCCAGCACCGTGCGGGCGAGCGAGGAGCTGACGGCCGTGGCCCTGCTCATCCTGCTGCTGCGTGCCTTCGCCTCAGGGGCGGTGGCGCTCACCGGCGTGGAGGCCATCGCCACCGGGGTCCCTGCGTTCAAGCCCCCCGAGTCGCGCAACGCGGCGACCACCCTGGGTGTCATGGCCGTGCTCCTGGGCACCCTGTTCGTGGGCATCACCTTCCTCGCCAGTGCGTTCGGGGTGGTCCCCAACGACGAGCGCACCGTCATCGCCCAGGTGGCGGGGCACGTGTTCGGCGTCGATTCGCTGGGCTACCTGCTGTTCCTGACCTTCGCGACCCTCATCCTCGTGCTCGCGGCGAACACCTCGTTCGCGGCCTTCCCGCGACTTGTCGCGATCCTCGCGCATGACGGCTTCTTCCCGCGCCAGTTCGGGCTGCGTGGCGACCGCCTGGCGTTCACGACGGGCATCCTCGCCCTGGGCACGGTGGCCATCCTGCTGGTGACCGCGTTCGGGGGTGACACGCATGCCCTCATCCCGCTGTACGCGGTGGGCGTGTTCGTCGACTTCACCATCAGCCAGTCGGGCATGGTGCGCCATTGGCTGCAGACGCGACCACAGGGGTATCGCCACCGTCTCGCCATCAACGCCGCGGGGGCGGCCGTGACCGGCACGGTCGCGGTCATCGTGACCGTCATGAAGCTGCCCGGTTCGCTGGTGGTGGTGGTCCTCATCCCGCTGCTGGTGGCGCTCATGATGGCCATCGCCCGCCAGTACGAGGGCATGGCTCGCCAGTTGGAGGTGCGCCCAGACCTGGTGTTCGGTGAGCCACGCAAGCGGGAGCGGGTGGTCATCCCCGTGGCCAACCTCTCGCGTGCCGTGGTCCAGGCGGTCCAGGTGGGTCGGTCGCTCTCGGATGACGTCCAGGTGGTCCATGTGACCGAGGACCTCGAGGAGGGCGAGCGGCTCCGGGCGGCGTTCGAGCGCCAGTTCCCCGGGGTACCCTTCGTGATCGTGGAGTCCCCGTACCGAGCGCTCGTGCAACCCTTCGTGACCTATCTCGACGTCGCGTATCGCGAGGCCGACACGACGACCATGGTGGTCATCCCCGAGTACGTGGCACGGCACTGGTGGGAGCAGTTGCTCTACAACCAGACGGCACGCCGTCTGCGGGCCGCGCTCCTCGGGCGACCCGGCACCGTGGTGACCGCCGTGCCCTACCGACGCGAAGACCCGCACCCCCTGGGTCCCCGCACGGGTGATGCGACCCCGCCCGCCGACCGGCCCAGCGGGGCCGATCGGTGATCGGCGGGCGCCAGCCGCTGCGGGGCAACAAGCCGGGCGATCGGCGCGTCCGCGTGGAGCGGCCGCACGCACCCTACTTCCGGTACACGGGCAAGGGCGTCCTGACCGCCAAGCCCGCCGCGGTGGCACCCACGACCACGCTCGGCAAGCTGGGCGCGTCGGTGCGCCGGGTGGTCATCGGACGTCCGCTCGCGAGCGACCAAGAGTCCGAGGAGCGGCTGTCCAAGAAGAAGGCCCTCGCCATCTTCAGCTCGGACGCCATCAGCTCCAGCGCCTACGCCACCGAGGAGATCCTGCGCGTCCTCATCGTGGCCGGGGCCGCCGCGTTCACGATCAGCCTCGAGGTGGCCATCGCCATCGCCATCATGCTGGCCATCGTCTCCACCAGCTACCGCCAGATCTGCTACGCGTACCCCAACGGGGGCGGGGCCTACGCGGTGGGTCGCGAGAACCTGGGCAAGCTGCCCGCGCTCGTGGCCGCCGGCGCCCTGCTCGTGGACTACATCCTGACGGTGGCTGTGTCCACGTCGTCGGCGGTCCAGCAGATCGTGTCGGCGCTCCCCGAGCTGGCCCCCTGGGGGGTGCTCATGGGTGTCCTGTTCATCCTGGTGATGACCCTGGGCAACCTGCGGGGCATCCGGGAGTCGGGCAACATCTTCGCGGTCCCCACCTACCTGTTCGTGGGCATCACCCTGCTCATGATCGCCCTGGGCGCGTTCCGGATCGTGGTGCAGGGCGAGGGCACCACCCTGGCCGACCCGCTGCCGGGCGCCCCCAGCGTCCTGGAGCCGATCACGCTGCTGCTGGTCCTGCGCGCCTTCGCCAGCGGCTCGGTGGCGCTCACCGGTGTCGAGGCCATCGCGAACGGCGTGCCCGCCTTCCATCGGCCCGAGCCACGCAACGCGGCGACCACCCTGTCCGTCATGGCCATCCTGCTGGGCATCCTGTTCGTGGGCATCACGTTCCTCTCGGATGGCTTTGGCATCCTGCCCAACGACGAGCAGACCGTGGTGGCGCAGGTCGCGAGCGCCGTGTTCGGTGCCGACTCACTGGGCTTCTACCTGTTCCAGTCGTTCACGGCGCTCATCCTCATCCTCGCCGCGAACACCTCCTACAACGCCTTCCCGCGCCTTGCCGCGATCCTCGCCCAGGACGACCTGATGCCCCGCCAGTTCGCGTTCCGCGGCGACCGGCTCGCCTACACCCTGGGCATCCTCATCCTGAGCGCGGTCGCCATCTCGCTCCTGGTGTACTTCGAGGGCGACACGCATGCCCTCATCCCGCTCTACTCGGTGGGCGTGTTCGTCAGCTTCACCATCAGCCAGAGCGGCATGGTCATCCATTGGCTGCGCGACCGCGGCAAGGGCTGGCGCTGGGCGCTGTCCATCAACCTCGTGGGGGCGCTGCTGACGGGAGTCGTGCTCATCGTGGTGCTGGTGTTCAAGGCGCCCCAATCGCTCCTCGTGGCGGTCATCATCCCCATCCTGGTGCTGGGCATGCTGTTCATCGAGCGCCAGTACCGGCACGCCCGGACCCAGCTGGAGGTCCGTCCCGGCGCGCGCTTCGGGCCGCCCGATCGCCACGAGCGGGTGGTCATCCCGGTGCCGGACCTGACACGCGCCGTGGTGCAGGCGGTCCAAGTGGGCCGGGCGCTGTCGTCGGATGTCCAGGTGGTCCACGTGACCGAGGACCGCGAGGCTGGCGAGGCCCTTCGGGCGCGCTTTGCCGAGACGCTGCCGGACGTCCCGTTCGTCATCGTGGAGTCCCCCTACCGCTCGCTCATCCGCCCGTTCGTCACATGGCTCGACGTCACCGACCCCGGGGACGACGCCCTGACCATCGTGGTCGTGCCGGAGTACGTCGCAAGCCACTGGTGGGAGCGGCTGCTCTACAACCAGACGTCGCGCCGCCTCCGGGAGGCGCTCCTGGGTCGCGCGGACACGGTCGTGACCGCGGTCCCCTATCGACGGGAGCACGAGCAGCAGCCTTGAGGGCTGCCCCAACGAGACCCGTGGGGCAGCGCGTCAGGCGGGGAGGCGCTCCAGGTGGTACAGCACGCGCGGGCTGCCTGGGATGGGCGTCCGGGTCCGCACCGCGTAGCGGGTCGCGACCGCCGCCTCGAAGCCCTCGGTGGTGTAGTCGGTGAAGACGTCCTCCCGGGAGGCCAGGAGCACGTCCACCATCGGGTCGCCCCGTGGCACCCACTCCACGATGGCCTGCGGCGCGAGGTCCGCGAACAGGCCCAGGACCATCGCGAGGGGCACGTTGCGACCGATGCCCAGGTGATGCACCAGGGCCAGGGCGAGGAGGACGTCCGCGTCCGCCCGGTCGACCAGTGACGCGCGCTCGCGCCCTGCCCAGCCAAGACCCGGTGATGGGTCGGCGAGGTCCATGACCAGGGGCGTGGTGTCCGTCCGACCGGCCGTGCGCAGCGCCTGGTAGTGCCGCTCAGCGGCGGCCGGGTCGATGTCGAACGAGAGCACCCGGTACCCCTGGGCGGCGGCGAGGGCGCTGAACCGCCCGGTGTTGGCACCCAGGTCCCAGCAGGTCCGCCCCGCACCCGGGCCCGCGGCGCCCAGCAGGTCCCGGACGATGGCCTCCTTGGCGTCGGGCGTGCCGCCCGCGTAGCTGGCGTGACCCTTGTCCGCGTAGTCCGCCCACTCGGTGCCCCGAGGCTCCCATCGCAGGCCGCCGATCGTGCCCTGGAGGCTCTCGATGAGCGCCGCCAGCCGCGTCCGCGACAGGCGCACCTGGGCGGGCTTGCGGGCATCGCCCGCGTGGGCACGCTGCGAGCGAGCGTGGACGTGGATGTGGGCGCCCAGGCCCAGTCGGAGCTTGGTGCGGCCGGGCAGCAGCGTGGCGGCGAGGTCGAGCGGGATGCCGTCGAGCTGGTCCCGGAGCATCCGCCCCAGACGCACGTCCCGACGCGCCATGAGCGCGAGGGGTGCCAGGAAGTGCTCGCAGAACTGCTGGTAGGCGACCCACGGTGACTCGGCCGGGAGGCGCTGGAACGAGAGGTGGTCGATGAGCACCGGGGTCACGCCCCGGAAGGCGACGTTGTACGCCGAGGCGTCCTTGAGCGTCCAGTCGGCCTTGATGGCGGCAGCCTGGACCTCGAGCGTCAGGAGCGCCGCGTCACGGAGCTGCCCGAAGGTCCATTCGTAGGGATAGCTGACGAAGGGCACGACCTCGGGCGCGATGACCGCGGCGGCTGACACGTCAAAGGCGTCCGAGAGGGGCGCGTCCTGCCAGCCGACCAGTCGGCCGGTCTCGACCAGCCGCCTCGCGAGCGGCGTGGCCGCGAAGGCGCGCCACTCATCGGCCCAGGCCGGTTGGACCTGGCGCAGCAGGACGCCGTCGCGGCGGTACACGAAGCCCGCGGGGTCGCGCCACGACGCTGGATGACGGACGGTCGAGGTTGACGCCGCCCCTGCGGCCCCGGTCAAGGGCGGCCGCTGTCCGACCCGTCGATGAGGGTCTCGGACCTCGGCTCGGGGGCGCCTGATGCGCTCGTGGGCTCGTCGATGGCTGCCTCTTCGGTGGGCTTGCCCCGGCCGAGCAGCCGGCGGAGCTGGTTCCGGAACAGGATGGGCACCGCCACCACGCCCGCGATGGCCGCCTGGATGATCATGCTCCCGGAGGCCAGGTCGAGATAGGCGAAGAGGTGGGGCGGCATCTGGGACCTCGTATCGATCACGGCATTCGTGCGCGCGTCGCGCTGCGCATCGCACCATAGCACCGACGGCCGGCGCGGTGAGCCGTCGACGGCAACCCCGGGCCATCCCGACTCGGGGCCACAGGCAGGCTCGGGCCACAGGCAGGCTCGGGCCACAGGCAGGCTTGGGCCACAGGCAGGCTCGGGGCCACAGGCAGGCTTGGGCCGTCCGGTGCATCATCCGCGCGTGACGACAGGTCCCGTGCGTGCCGGGCACACGAGCGCGACCCCAGCCCCATCCCGGCCCGTGCCACCCGCACGCCGAGGGCTGGGCCGCCACCGCCCGCGCGGCCTGCGACCGATCCCGTTCCACCCGGTGCTGCTCGCCGCGTACCCGGTCCTGTTCCTGTTCGCCCAGAACCTGAGCGAGGTCAACCTGGGCGAGACGTACCAGCCCATCCTCCGGGCGACCACCGTGGCCATCGCGATCACCCTCGGCGTGGGCCTCCTGCTCCGCGACCTGCGCCGGGGCGCCCTCGTCGCGTCGACGGGGGTCGTGCTGTGGTTCGCGTACGGCTACATCGAGGACCTCCTCCGCCCGCTCGGCCCGTCGCGCGACGTCCTCCTGGGCGGCTGCCTGGTGACCCTCGTCGGGGTGGCGGTCCTGGCGTGGCGGCTGCGACCTGCGCGCATCGCCGCGCTCACGTCCGCGGTGAACGTGGTGGCGGTGGTGCTCGTGGTGCTCACCCTCGTCGACATCGTCCCCCACCAGTTGTCGCGAGGGACCATCGCCGCGACGCCCCGCGACGCCACCCGGCCGGTGCCCGCGCCCGGGTCCCGCGACATCTGGTTCCTGGTGTTCGACCGGTATGGCAGCGAGCGGGCGATGCGTGATGCCACGGGCGTCGACAACGACCTGCCGGCATGGCTCGAGGCGCAGGGGTTCCGCGTGGCGCGCGACGCGCGCGCGAACTACGGAAGGACGACGATGTCCCTCGCGGCGACGCTGGACATGGCCTACCTCGATGACCTGGTGGCCAGGATGGGCCCCGACACCGATGACGCGACCCCCCTCAACGAGATGCTCCAGGATCACAGGGTGGGTCGCTTCCTCCAGGAGCGTGGCTATCGCTACGTGCACATCGGCAGCTGGTTCGCACCCACCAAGTCCAACAGCATCGCCGACGAGAACCCGGTCCTCGGCACCCGGACGGACTTCGGGACGCTGCTCGATGACACCACCCTGGGACCGACCATCGACGAGCTGCTGGGGTCGAAGACGCCACCGCGGCATCACCTGCTCCATCGCGCCGCGGCCCTCTTCGACTGGAACGAGCTGGACCGGGTCAGCCATGAGCCAGGGCCCAAGTTCGTGTTCGGGCACATCCTCCTGCCGCACGAGCCGTACGTGTTCAAGGCGAACGGCGAGTACTCCGAGCTGTCCGAGGCGGATTCCCGATACTCCCCCGCCGGGCAGGCAGCACAGCTCGCATACACCAACGAGCGGATCCGGGCCCTCGTGAGCTCGCTCCTCTCAGTGCCGCCCGAGAGGCGGCCCATCATCATCATCGAGGGCGACGAGGGCCCGTACCCCGACCGCTACAACCATGACCAGCAGGGGTTCGACTGGAGCGCCGCCACGGACGATGAGCTCGTCACCAAGTACGGGGTGCTGTCCGCGATGTACCTGCCCGGGGAGGCACCGGAGGGGGCGCCCGGGCCGTACTCGGACATGTCGCTCATCAACACCTTCCCCATCGTGCTCGATCGGTACTTCGGGCAGGACATCCCCCTGCTCCCGGACCGCAGCTACACCTCGCGCGCGTGGTCACGGCCGTATGACTTGACCGACATCACCGACCGACTGCGGCGGATCGAGCCCTGAGCGGCACGGCGCGCGTGGGGGCCCTGGTCGCCGGCGTCGACAGCTCCACGCAGTCGACCACCGTCGTGATGGTGGATGCCGGGACCGGCCGGACGGTCGCCAAGGGAAGGGCGCCGCATCTCGTGTCGGGCAGCGGCGGTGCGCGCGAGAGCGACCCGGAGTCATGGTGGGCCGCGCTGCGTGACGCGCTCGCGGCCACCGGACGGGCCAGCCAGATCGCGGCCATCAGCGTGGCGGCGCAGCAGCACGGCCTGGTGGTCCTCGATGGATCGGGTCGCCCGTTGCGTCCCGCGGTGCTCTGGAACGACACACGGTCGGGGCCCCAGTCGACCCGACTCGTGGAGGCGCTCGGGCGCGATGCGTGGGTGACCCGGACCGGGTCGGTGCCCGTCCCCTCGTTCACGGTCACCCGATGGGCATGGTTGCGCGACACGGAGCCGGAGGTGGCACGCGCCACGCGTGCGATCCGGCTGCCCCATGACTTCCTGACCGAGCGGCTGACGGGCGCCGCGGTCACCGATCGGAGCGACGCATCGGGCACCGGCTGGTGGTCGGCTGAGAGCGGCGCGTATGACGAGGCTGTCGTGGCGCTTCCCGGGATTGGGCTCGACCCGGGGCTGCTGCCGCGGGTGCTGCGACACGATGAGGTCGCGGGCGCGGTCACCCAGGCAGCCGCCGCGTACCTGGGCATCCCCGCGGGCATCCCAGTCGGACCCGGCTGTGGCGACAACGCCGGTGCGGCACTGGGTCTGGGACTCGGCCCGGGAGCGCCGGTCATCAGCCTGGGGACGTCGGGCGTGGCGTTCGCGGTGAGCACGAGGCGGGCGGTCGACACGGACGGGATCGTGGCGGGCTTCGCGGACGCGACCGGGCGCTTCCTGCCCCTGTCGGCCACCCTCAACTGCACCCTGGCCGTGGACCGGGTCGCGGCGTGGCTGGGCCTTGACCGGGAGGCGCTGGCGCCCAGCGAGGGCGTGGTGGTCCTCCCCTGGCTGGATGGGGAGCGCACCCCGGACCTCCCCGACGCTCAGGGCGCGATCCTGGGACTCCGACACGACACCCTGCCCGGCGCCATTCTCGCAGCGACCTATGAGGGTGCCGTGATGGGGCTCCTCGAGGCGCTCGACGCCATCAGCGCATGCTCGGACCCGCTCGACCCGGACGCGCCCATCGTGCTCATCGGGGGCGGCGCGCGCGGAGAGGCGTGGCGCCGCACGGTCCAGCGGCTGTCCGGCCGACCCGTGCGCGTGCCCAGCGACCCGGACCTGGTGGCCCGGGGTGCGGCCGTCCAGGCCGCGGCCGTGCTCGCGGGCACGGACCCCATGTCCGTCGTTGGCGGCTGGGTGATGCCGGACGCAGTCGACCTCGAGAGGGTCCCCGTCGACACGCGGACCATCGGGCGCATCAGGGACGTGCGAGCCGGGGTCCAGACCGCGGTCGGGCGGCTGCGCCGTGACGGGGAGCCGACATGAGCCGCGGCGACACGGTCGACCGGGCGTGACCCGGGAGGGCGCCACCGTCGGGTGCCCGGCTCACGGCGCGTCCTCGACCGACGCCCCTGTCCCGGTCGCACGGACGCGCTCCCGCCGACCGTCGACCTCGATCGTGAACGAGAACCCACGCTGCGTCAGACGGATGTCGCTGAGGACCGGGAGCGCATCCCCCGGGAACGGGGCGAGCACGGTCACGAACCGCACGGCCCTCCCCCGCGCGATGCGCTCGATGACCGGCGCCGGCGCGTGATGGCCGTACGCCCGCGAGATCCACCCCTGCAGCGGGCGGGTCTCGCCCTGCCGGTGCCTGGTGACGGCCCCGCCCACCAGCTGCGCGATGAGCAGGTCGCCGGACCCCTGGCGGGTCCAGGTCCGGCGACCGCGCGTCACGGGTCGCGACCCCTCGCGCAGGTGCCACAGCTGGCGCCATGTGCGGGTCACCGGCGACGCGATGGTGTCCTCCACCACCAGATAGCCCGAATCGCGCGAGAAGATCACTCGGCGGCGGATGCGCGCGCCATCGTAGGCCTGGACCCGCACCACCAGCTCCACCGAGCGGGCGGTGATGGAGCTTCGCTCCAGGATCGTGTCCCTGCGCGCGCGCGAGCGGAGGCCGGAGGCGACCACCGTGTTGTGCGCGCGACGCGACCCGAAGTAGGCGCTCCAGGCTGACGCGTTGTAGTCCCCATAGCCGGGGTCGACCAGCAGCTGCCTGCCCCAGGCGTACAGGGTCACCGAGCCGCCGTCGTCATGGCCATGGAGTCGCATGCCGGCCCCGAAGGACAGCGAGAAGAAGGCCTCGTCGGCGAAGGCTCGATCCTCGCCCCATCCGGTGCGACCGAAGACATACCCCCTGCGGAAGACCGCGACCTCCGTCGTGGGCTTGACACCCCTCTCGCCGCCCGTCGCGGCGAACCGGGCAGGCGTCCCCGGGATGGCCATGGCCTCTCGATCGGTGGTGTCCCCGAGCGTCTCGTAGCGCCCGTCGGGGCGGGTGGCGTGAGCCAGGAACGCGGGCATCCGCAGCACGCGCTCGAAGTCCCGTGGCACCGCGTAGCCGCATGCGCGCAGGTGATCGCGTGCCGCGATGAAGCGCAGGTAGTCATACAGGTCGTACCGGATCGCCTGCTCGTTGGACACGCCCTCCGCGCTGATGCTCCTGGCGACCAGCCGTCCGATCCGCTGGGCTGCCAGCCGCTGCCAGGCGGCCCTGCGCAGGTAGCAGCCGGCGTCGAGCAGGCCGATCGCCTGGTTGAGCGCGTGGTTGCCACCGCCGACATAGAAGGCGGGGTCGGCCAGCACCGCGCCATGGGTGGCGATGGCCCGGGTCAGCCAAGCCGTCCTGGGCAGCATCCTCGCGATGCACACCAGGGTGATGGTCCGCCACGCGGTCGCGTGGTCGCCCCACGCGTAGCCGGACGCTGGGTCCGACCGCGGGTTGTGCCTGATCCAGGAGCGCACCAGCGCGAGTGCCCGGTCACGATATGCGACGTCCCCGGTGTCCTGCCACTCGATCATCAGCGCCATCAGGAACCGGAGCATGTGGAGCCGCTCGCGCCAGTTGCGGTCGCGCAGCGGGTCCTCCGCCCAGGTCAGTCGCAGACCAAGCCTCACCAGCCGATGGTGCCCCAGCTTGTAGCGACCGGCCATCAAGTGTCGCGCGGCGACATGGGGCGTCATGGTGTCCGTGTTCGGGTTGCAGGAATCCGACCGCGCGCGTTGTGCCGGGGCCCATGCCCACGAGCCGCGGTGCGGTGGGGGCGGGGTGGCCAGGGCGATGGGTGCGCGCCCCTCGGGCGCCACATCGCTGGACATGGTGACCCGGCCGTCGCCGATCGAGACCACCAGGCCGAGCACCAGCGCGGTGATGGCGGTACGGGACCCGTTCGTCCGCATGGGACTGGCCCTCCAGGCGCCCTCCGACCGGGAGCATATGGAGCGCGACGCCCTCGGTCAAGCGACCATCGACCGTCGGCGGCGGCAGTCAGCCGACGACAGCGGCAGCCGCCCGTCGCCGCGCTCGATCGCGGTGGGTTCGGGGTGGACCGATGCAGCAGTGCCGACGCACGACGCGTGACGCACGACGCGGCGAGCCGGGGCCGTCCCCGTGCTCGTCGCGTCCGGATGGGTCGTGGTGGTGGGCGATACTGGATTCGAACCAGTGACCCCACGGATGTGAACCGTGTGCTCTAACCACTGAGCCAATCGCCCTGAGCGGTGGAGTATACCCCGGACCGCGCGGCGCCCAGGGCCGGCGCCGTTCAGACATCGCTTCGGGCGACGTGTTGCCGGTCAGTGTGCGCGAGAGTTCGCGCACGGGCGGCGGCAGGGCACCCACGGGCGGCGGCAGGGCCGGCGGCAGGGGCCGGATCGCGCACGGGCGGCGGCAGGGCCGGCGGCAGGGCACCCACGGGCGGCGGCAGGGCCGGCGGCAGGGGCCGGATCGCGCGAGGGTTCGCGCACGGGCGGCGGCAGGGCACCCACGGGCGGCGGCAGGGCCGGCGGCAGGGGCCGGATCGCGCGAGGGTTCGCGCACGGGCGGCGGCAGGGCACCCACGGGCGGCGGCAGGGCCGGCGGCAGGGGCCGGATCGCGCGAGGGTTCGCGCACGGGCGGCGGCAGGGTCACTCCTCACCGGTGGTCACCCTGACGTGTCAGCTGATCACCGAGACCCCCGGCCATCGATCGCGCACCAGCCGCGCGTCCGCCGACACCCGCACCCGCTTGCGGCGTCCGGTCGCACCCGACTCGATCGTGACCGCGCCCCGACCCACGCCCAACTCCCGGGCCACG
>DAOTUX010000098.1:0-12204 GCA_034436475.1 Chloroflexota bacterium
CGGCGTGAGGACCGGGAAGATCTCGTCGAGGAACCGCTGGCGCAGCTCCAGGCGGCGCTGGGGCCGCTCCTCGTACCGGACGATCCGGACGTCCTCGTCAGCCAGCTGCTCCCGGATCCGCAGCCAGGTGCTGGAGTGGAGCGCCTGGAGCTGGAGCACCCGGTCCCGGATGCGTTCCAGCGCCTGCGGCGCGGCGAGCCCGTCCGGGGACGGCCACGAGTGCCCGACCGCGACCTGCTGCTTGAGGCCCGCCACGCGGACCTGGAAGAACTCGTCGAGGTTGGTCGCGAAGATGGCCAGGAAACGGACCCGCTCGAGCAGGGGGTTGCGCTCGTCCTGGGCCTCGAACAGGACCCGCGCGTTGAACTCCAGCCAGGAGAGCTCGCGATTGATGTACGGGCTGTGACCTGTGGTCCGGCTCGTGCGCCGTCGCGGCGGCCGGTTGATGGTGGTGGCCACGGGGGCGGTCTCGCTGGGGGTCATGGGGTCATCGAGGGTGCCAGAGACTAGCACGGGCGGCCCCAAGCCCACGCGGCTCAGGGACCCGGGTGGCCCGCATGGGCCGTCGCTGCCCGCCGCGCCGTGTCCACGGGGCACGGGCATGCGTCCCGCAGGAGGGCGAACGTGTAGTAGCCCGTGTGATGACCGTCCGCCCAGGTCGGCGCGAGCGCGTAGTGGCCCACCAGGGCGATGTCACTGAGCGTCAACTGGGCATCCGTGAGCGTGGGCGCCGAGTCGAGCCATCCGGGCTGCCCGGCCTCGCCCCGGCAAAAGGCGCACGGGCACAGCCAGCGGAGCTCCTCGAAGCCGTAGCGAGTCCTGTGGCCATCGGGCCATTCGATGTCCAGGGTGCGTGCCGTGCGGTCGGCGTGGATGCGCGCCGGGGCCATGTACTCGCCACCGGTGACGTAGTCGCTCACGACGCTGATTCTGGCACGTCCGTGTCGCGAGCCCCTGCGCCCAGGCTCGCGCGCTCACCGATACACTCTGCGAACTGGGTCGGTGGTCCGCCCCCGGGCCAGCCTTGGGTCAGTCCACGAGGTCTCCCATGCGCAGTGCCCCGCGTCCCGATGATGGTTCTCGGTCGTGGGCCTCGTGACTCCGACCCCGTCGGCCGCGCTCGACATCGGTTCCAACAGCGTCCATCTGCTGGTCGCCCATCGGGGCTCCGATGACGGTTCCCTGCCCCGGGTCGTCCCCCTGGTCGACGTCAGCCTCCACGTGGGCATCGGCCCGGTCGTGGACGCCACCGGCGAGCTGGGGGCTGAGGTCCGGGAGTCCCTGCGCGCCACGGTGGAGGGCTACCTGGGCCAGGCCCGGGACCTGGGGGTCACCGTGGTGCTCGTCCTGGGCACCGAGGCGCTGCGTCGCGCTGCCGACACCGCTGCGCTCGTGGCAGCCATCGGGGGCCCGGTGGGTCGGACGGTCGTCGTCCTCGACCGCGCAGCCGAGGCCTTGCTGATGCTGCTGGGGGTCACCGGAGGGCGCGTGGACGGGTCGCTCGCGGCGGTCGACATCGGTGGCGGGTCGACCCAGGTCGCGATGGCGCGACCGGGTGAGCGACCGCGGGTGGCATCCCTGGACGTGGGGTCAGCGAGCCTGGCCGCCGCGCACGTCACCACGGACCCGGTGACCGAGGCGCAGGTCGATGCCATGCGACGGGCCGCGCGCCAGCATGTGTCGGCGCTCGACATGGACTCCCCGGACCGGGTGGTCATCGCGGGGGGCTCGGGCACCAACGTGTCCCGTCTCCTGGGCAGGGACCGCACCACGCCGGTCGGCCGGGCCGACATCGCAAGCGCGCTCACCCTGCTGCAGTCGCATCCCGCCCGGGAGCTGGCGGCGCGGACCGGCCTGACTCCTCGTCGGGTGGCCCAGCTGGCGGCCGGCCTGGCCATCGGAGAGGCCCTGCTCGATGACCTGGGGCTCGATGCCGCCGAGGTGTCTGACGCCAGCCTGCGCGAGGGGTCGCTCATCGCCTGGTGGCTCGCGGGCGACCAGTGGCTGGAGGCGCTTCCGTCGCTCGTCATGGGCGAGGGCGACGTCGGACTCCGGAGTCCTGCGCCCGAGGGCGTGGATCGGGCATCATGAGGGCCTCTGCGATCGTGACCCTGCCCGTGAGGGCCCAACAGAGGATGGCGTGGATCGGCCGTTACCACTGACCTCCAGGCTGCCGATACCGGGGACCCGCCGATGGCGGCGCATCCGGCTCCTCCTGGCCATCGTGGGCATCACCGCACTCGTGGGCTTCGTGGTGGCGGTGCTCGTGTCCGGCCCTGCCCGCTGGCCGTTCGCGCTCGACGGGTTCGGCTTCGACTCCCGCTCGTACTGGGGCTTCCCGCGAACGCCGCTGTACCCCGGGCCGGGCACGGACGATGGCTACGGCCTCTATCGCTACTCGCCCGCGTTCGTCCCGGTGATGGTGCTGTTCACGGTGCTGCCCTGGCCGGTGTTCGCGGCGGCATGGATGGGCATCCAGGCAGCCGCCTTCGTGTGGCTGGCAGGCGACCACCGCTGGCAGTCGCTCGCGTTCGTGCCCGTGCTGTTCGAGCTGTATCTCGGGAACGTGCACCTGCTGCTCGCGGTCGCGGTGGTGCTCGGCTTCCGGTGGCCGGCAGCCTGGGCGTTCGTGCTGCTCACCAAGATCACGCCAGGCGTGGGCCTGCTCTGGTTCGTCGTCCGGCGGGAATGGCGCGCGCTCGCCGTGGCCCTGGGCGCCACGCTTGCCGTCACGCTGGCCGGGTTCGCCGTCGCGCCTCACGCGTGGGCCGACTGGTACCACTCCCTGCGTGTGACCGGCCCCGCCGTGGGCACGAACCAGGTCGCCGTCCCGCTGCCGGTGCGCCTGCTCGGCGGCGCCCTCCTGGTCGCGTGGGGCGCGCGCACCGACCGGCGATGGACGGTGGTCGTCGCCGCCACGCTCGGCCTGCCCACGGTGTGGTATCACGGCCTCGCCATGCTCATGGGCATCGTCGCGCTCGAGAGCGGCCAGCCTGAGCGGACGGCGCGATCGGTGGAGCGGATCCGGACGCGCCTGGCATCGTCGCTCCGGGACATGCGCATCGACCCCGCGTAGCCGGGGCCCGGTGCCCTTGGTCGGGTCGGACCCATCTGCCCGACGGGGTAGGATGGGGCACATGAGTCGGGCCTTGGACGCACCCACGACCGATCGCGCCCATGCGGATGCGGAGGCGGCCGCGCTGGTGCGGGCCTGGGTCGGCCGCGACGGCTCGCCCCGCATGCTGATTGACCGCATCGGGGGCGTGGACCAGGTCGGCGTCGTGGAGCGCGTGGGCGCCCTCCGGACACGCTCCATCAAGAAGGCGTCCAAGGACTGGGCGCTCCGGATGGCCATCCGGATGATGGACCTGACCACGCTCGAGGGGAAGGACACGCCGGGCAAGGTCCGCGGGCTGTGTGCGAAGGCCATCCGACCCGACCCAGGGGACCCCTCGATCCCCTCGGTGGCCGCCGTGTGCGTGTATCCCGCCCTCGTCCCGGTCGCGAAGGAGGCGCTCGCGAGAACGGGCATCCGCGTGGCCAGCGTGGCGACCGGCTTCCCGTCGGGGCAGACGTTCACCGATATCAAGCTCGCCGAGACTCGGGCGGCGGTCGCCGCCGGCGCCGACGAGGTGGACATGGTCATCGACCGGGGTGCGTTCCTGGCAGGTGACTACGCGACGGTGTTCGACGAGATCGTCGCGGTCAAGGAGGCCAGCGGCCCGGCACACCTCAAGGTGATCCTCGAGACCGGCGAGCTCGAGACGTTCGACAACGTGCGTCGCGCGAGCATCCTGGCGATGGCCGCGGGCGCGGACTTCATCAAGACCTCGACCGGCAAGGTCAGCCCCGCGGCCACGCTACCGGTGACCCTGGTCATGCTGGAGGCGATCCGTGACTTCCACCGCCGCACAGGGCGGATCGTGGGCATGAAGCCCGCTGGTGGGATCCGGACCGCCAAGGAGGCGGTGCAGTACCTGGTCGTGCTGTACGAGACCCTGGGTCCTCGATGGATGACGCCGGACCTGTTCCGGTTCGGGGCATCCAGCCTCCTCAACGATGTCATCCAGCAGCTGCACAAGGAGCGCTCGGGCCGCTATGACGGCCCCGACTACGTGACCCTCGACTGAGGCCGTGGCGACCGCGCGTCGCGCCGCCGGCCGCGAGTCGCGCCGCCGCCGGCCGCGCGTCGGCCCGTCAGCCCCCTACGCACCCGAGGCCTCCCTGCGCACCACGTCGAGCGCGCCGTCCACCAGGTCGACGTGCGGCAGGCCCGCGACCTCCTCGAGCGCGAACCAGGCGCACGCGGCGGTGGAGCCGCCGATCTCGACCCGCAGCTCGGTGCCCATGGCCGTCACCCGGTACAGGATCGCGATCCAGTGCAGAGGCCCCGGCCGACTGGCTGGCCTTGGGATGAGGCCCGACCAGATCGCAGCGACCGGTCCGCGGGTGCCTTCGAGCCCGGTCTCCTCCCACAACTCCCGGAGCACCGCCACGTCCGGGTGCTCGCCGTGATCCACGCCGCCGCCGGGGAGCGTCCAGAGGCCCTCGGCCGGGTACCCCTCCGCGATGCGGCACAGCAGGATCCGTCTCGACCTGTCGGTGACGATGGCATACGCTCCCACCCTGACCCACGGGGCTGCCGAGGGGTCGGTCGTGGTGGTCGCCATGGCTCGCAAGCGTATCGGCTCGTTGACACCCACGTGTCCCACTGCCTATCCTCGACAAGTCATCAGTCATCAGACGACTCTCGGCCAGACGGGAGTCGATGACCACCAGCAGGGATGCAGCCGGAGTGTCGCGCATGACACACGCCAGAGGAGCGTCGGGTGCCGACCGCCGCGGACCGTGACAGGTCACGCGGTGTCGACCGCCGGCGCGAGTCGCGCGGGCGTGGTGGAGGTCGTGGACCTGACGATGCGCTTCGGCACCGTCCAGGCCCTTGCGGGCGTCTCGTTCCGCCTGGAGCCGGGCACGTTCTATGCGCTGCTCGGGCCGTCCGGCTGTGGCAAGACCACGCTCCTGCGCCTGCTGGCCGGGTTCGAGCACCCGACGGGGGGTCGGATCCTCATCGGCGACGAGGACGTCGCGCAGGTGCCGCCCTACCGACGCCCGGTGAACACCGTGTTCCAGCACTACGCGCTGTTCCCCCACATGGACGTGGCGCGGAACGTGGGATACGGCCTTCGCCAGCAGCGCCCGCGACCGGGTCGCGAGGAGCAGGAGCGACGCATCGAGGAGGCGCTGGGCCTCGTCCGGCTGACGGGCTTCGGCCGTCGACGGTCATGGGAGCTCTCGGGTGGCCAGCAGCAACGCGTGGCGCTGGCACGGGCGATCATCAACCGCCCGACCGTGCTGCTGCTGGACGAGCCGCTGGGCGCGCTCGACCTCAAGCTCCGGCGCGAGATGCAGGTGGAGCTCAAGCAGCTCCAGGAGCAGCTCGGCATCACGTTCATCTTCGTGACCCATGACCAGGACGAGGCGCTCTCGATGGCCGACCGGGTGGCCGTGATGCGTGATGGGCAGATCCTCCAGGACGGCCCGCCGGCGCACATCTACGACCGACCGGTGGATCCCTGGGTGGCGAGCTTCATCGGGCACATGAACTTCCTGCCCGGCTCGATCGAGGCGGTCGCCGAGCTTGGCACGCTGCGGCTCGAGCGCGGGCACGTCCTTCGGGGCGAGCTGCCGCGGGAGCCCATCGGTGTGGGTGAGCGCGCCCTGCTGGCCGTGCGGCCGGAGCGGATCTGGATCACGCACCCGGCGCGCAACGGCTCGGGCCCCGAGCATCCGGGCTCCCGCTTCGGTGGTCGGGTCGTGCGCACCGTGTTCCTGGGCGACACGGTCGAGCACGTGGTGGACGCACCCGAGCTGGGCACGCTCGTCATCAAGGCACCCAATGCCGGAGCGCTCGGGGGCGAGGCCCCCACCATCGGAGAGGAGGTCGTGGTCGGCTGGACGGATGACGCCGCACGGATCATCAGGGAACGACGACCGGGGGCCTGACGGCGCCCGCGCACGGAGGAGTGGATCGATGCGACAAGAGCACGATGCGATTCGGAGGATGCTCCGAGCGCGCATGGACCGGCGACGGTTCCTCGCGGCCTCGGGGGCCACCATGGGTGCGCTGGCCATGGGCGCCGGACGCGTGGCCCGGGCGCAGTCCCCGGCCGCGAACCTCGGGGACACGCTCAACATCGCCACCTGGCCCCTGTATCACGACCAGGCGACGCTGGACGCGTTCACCGAGGCCACCGGTGTCGCGGTGAACGTCCGGGTCTACGGGTCGACCGAGGAGATGGAGGCGCTCATCCGCGCCGGCAACAGCGGCATCGACATCGCGGTGCCCAGCCAGTACGCGGTCCTGGGCTGGACCACGGACGGTCTCCTGGAGTCGCTCGACTACGGTCGACTCCCGAGCGTCGACCTGTCGACGTGGAACCCCCTCTTCGTCAACCAGGACTTCGACCCTGGCAACCAGTACACCATCCCCAAGAACTGGGGCACCACGGGCATCGCGTTCTGGGCGGACGAGGTCGACCCGGCGCCCGCGAGCTGGGCGGACTTCTTCCGGATGGCCGGCGAGGATGCCCACAACGGCCGGTTCCAGATCGTCGACCACCAGATCTCGTCCATGGGATCGGCGGCGGTCGCCATGGGCTACGACCTCAACACCGTCGACGAGACCGAGCTCAACGCGGTCGCGGACATGCTCATCGCGCTCAAGCCCAAGCTGTTCGCCATCAACTCCGACATCGAGCCGCCGCTGCGCAACCGGGACTCGCTCGCGACCATCGCGTGGACCGGCAACGGCGTGGCCGTGGTCCGGGACAACCCCGAGACCGCCCGCTACATCGTGGCCAGCGACGGCGGCGAGCTGTGGGTGGACTCGTGGGGCATCGCCGCCGACGCGCCGCACAAGGATGCGGCATACGCGTTCCTCGACTACATCCTGCGGCCCGAGAACAGCGCCGCGGACACCGTGTTCTCGCTGTTCCCACATGCCAACCCGGCGGTACTGCCACTGCTGCCGCCCGAGGTCTCGGGCAACACCGTCATCTACCCGCCCGACGAGCTGCTCCAGACCCTGACCATCTCGAACGCGGAGGCGTACAACAGCCAGCTCCGCTCGGACACGTGGGCTCGCATCAAGTCATCCTGAGGCACGTCCGGAGCCCGTCGCGGACGCCGGGCGGGATGGGAGTGACCGCGCGTGCGTGAGCGCGCCCGGGCCTTGCTGCTCCTGCCCGCGGGGCTGTGGTACGCGGCGTTCCTCGTGGCGCCGCTGGTGGTCCTGCTGGTGTTCTCGTTCGGCATCCGCAGCCCCAACGGCGGGTACCAGCCCGCGTTCACGCTCGAGCAGTACGAGGCCATCGGCACCCGCGTCACGCCGCTCGTGAACACCGTGTGGTACGCGACCCTGGGCACCATCGCGTGCCTCGTGGTCGCGTACCCGCTCGCCTACTACCTCGCCACGCGTGCCGGTGAGCGCCGGTTCATCCTGCTCGCCCTAGTGGTCATCCCGCTCTGGACGAGCTTCCTGATCCGCACGTACGCGTGGATGTTCATCCTGGGCAGCAACGGCATCCCCAAGGTCTGGGACGAGCTGGGCCTGGGGCGGCTGGTGCTCCTCAACACCCCATTCGCGATCACCCTGGGCATCGTCTACAACTACCTGCCCCTGATGATCCTGCCCCTGTTCGTGAGCCTCGACCGCCTGGACCGGTCGCTGCTGGAGGGCTCGCGGGACCTCGGCGCGGGACCCTTCGCGACCTTCCGGCAGATCACGCTGCCGCTGTCGCTGCCGGGTGTCATCAGTGGCTGCCTGCTGGTGTTCATCCCGGCCATGGGCGAGTACCTCATCCCGGTGCTGCTGGGGGGTGGCAAGACCTACTTCCTGGGCAACGCGCTGGCGGACCTGTTCCTCCAGTCCCGCAACTGGCCGTTCGGGTCGGCCATCGGGACCGCGTTCGTGGCGATGATGCTCGTGGTCGTCGCGCTGTACGCCATGCTGACAGCCCGACTCTCGCGACATCGACCGGACGCGCAGCTGCTGTGACCCTCCAGCGCTGGATCGACCGGGGCCTGCGGTGGTGGACGCTCGCGGTCTACGTGTTCCTGTTCCTGCCCATCGTCGTGGTCATCGTGTTCAGCTTCAACGAGGGGCGCCACGTCGCCCAGATCACGGGCTTCTCGCTGCGCTGGTACGAGGAGGCGTGGACCGACCAGTTCGTGGTCCGGGCGCTGCGCACCAGCCTCACCATCGCGCTCGTCTCGGCCGTCATCGCGACCATCGTGGGGACGCTCTCGGCGCTCGCCATGAACGGGGCCCGGCCGCTGGTGCGGATGACGTTCGAGATGCTGGTGTACATCGCGATCATCGTGCCCGGCATCGTCATCGGCATCTCCACGCTCATCTTCGCGGTGACCGCCTTCGACCTGGTCAACCCGGTGCTCGCCAGCCTGCTGCCGGGTGACCCGCCCGAGCTCACCCTGGGCCTGGGCACGGTCATCGCGGCCCACGCCATGTTCACGTCCGCGATCGTCAACGTGCTCGTGCGGACACGCATGGCGGGCATGGACCGGACGCTCATCGAAGCCTCGTCGGACCTCTACGCATCACCCTGGCGCACGTTCCGGCAGGTGACCATCCCGCAGCTCCGGCCGGCCATCGTCGCGGGGTTCCTGCTGGCCTTCACGTTCAGCTTCGACGACTTCATCGTGGCGTTCTTCACCACCGGCCAGGACCAGACGCTGCCCATCTTCCTGTTCGCGTCCATCCGCAGGGGCGTGACGCCCGTGGTCAACGCCATCGCGACCGTGCTCCTGACGGTGACCATCAGCTCGCTCGTGCTGGCGTGGCTGGTGGCGGGGCGTCGACGACGAGGGGCGGCAGCGCCGCAGACGACCGTGGCGGAGGTCGCAGCCGGCGCCGAGCTCTGATCGGCGCTCAGCAGCCGAGGGCGTACGCGATGGCCGCGCAGACGCGGGACATCGTGGCATCGCCGACCTGCCCCACGTAGGTGGTCAGGGCCGACCTCGTCACGGTGTGCAGACCGTCGCAGTTGATGACCGACGGTCGATCGAGCCCCACGTCGTCGTGGTCGAGGCTCACCTCCGCCGCGATGCCCCTGACCGAGGTCGACACCTCAGCGACCGTCACGAGCGCCCGCACGCCGATCACCTCGGGCCTCGTCAGCACCAGCACGGGCCGGCGCTTTCGACCTGCCTCAGCCAGCCAGATCTCGCCTCGGGTCAGTCGTCCGTCCACGCTTCGACCTTGTGCCAGAACGGGTCTGGGTGCTCTGGCTGGCGCTGATACGCCGCGCGATCGGCGCGCGCCATGGCGGCACGCACCGCCTCGCGTACGCCATCCCGCGCGGCTGCTGACAGGTTGATGTCCAGTCGTCGCGCCTGTTCGAGCAGATCCGGCTCCAGGGTGAACGTCGCACGGGTGGTGGTTGCCATCTGATCATGCTAGCACTACAAGCTGGTCTCGGATGCCGCACGACTCACATCACCATCAGGGGGCGGCATCTGCCGTCAGGCGGCGAGGCAGAGCGCTGTGGCCACCGCCCCTGGGCCCAGGACGACCACGACGACGACCGATGCGCCCGACACGGCGATGGCTCGGGCGAGCGCGATGCGGGCCTCATGGTCGACAGCTCCTGACACCTGGGTCGCGGCGGACCTGACCGAGGCGCCGTGCGCGCCCAGCGCCCGGCGCGTGAACCGGTCGAGGGCGTCCCTGCCCGGGTCCGCATCGGTGACCACCACGAGTCGTCCGACCTCGAGCGCCTTGCGACCCCCGGCCGCCAGGGCACGACGCACCAGTCGAGCGACCTGGAGCGGGTCACCGTCGCCGAACGGGCCCTCGGTGATGGTGATGGTCGCCGAGCGCGCCTGCGCGTCCATCGCTCAGAGCGTCCGGAAGAACACGGACTCCGGGCCGCTCTCGCGGAGCGTGCCGATCCCTGGGCGCACGCCCAGCTCGTCGGCCGCCAGCAGCACCACGCCATACACCGGCTCGGCATCGGGACGGACCAGGTGGCTGCTGCCGGCGTGTCGTTCGATCGCGGTCAGCAGGTCGGTGCAGTGGTGGCGCAGCACGCCCCCGGTGACCACCACGGTCACGTGACCCGGGTCGCGGAACCCCACCCGCTCGCCGGCCGCGCGCACGTACCCAGCGAGCATCGCCGCATGCTCGTCGATGGCCGTCCGGGCCATCGGGTCGCCCGTGTGCCCGGCCTCCAGGAGCACCGGCGCCAGTCGCGCGATGCCCTGGTCGCCAGTCCCGACGCCCCGGGCGGTGATGGCCCACACCAGGTCCTCCACCGTGGTCACGCCGTGCGTCGCGAGGGCCGCGGGCTGGAAGTCGGGGATCGGCCCGCCGCCGTATGCGCCCCGGATGAGCCGGGCGTAGGCGAGGCGCCCCAGCTCCACGGCGCCCGATGCCTCGAGCCGCATGCCGGAGAACCAGGTCGCGCCACCCGGCCCGCGTGCCCCGATGGCGCCGCCTGTGCCGATGACCAGGGACACGCCGACGCCATCGGGCGTGCCCGCTCGGAGGGCGCCCATGGCGTCGTTGACGATGATGGGCGCCCGCTGGAGACCCAGGCGCGCGGTCAGCCCGTCGCGATACAGCGCCATGTCCTCGGGCCAGTCCGCGCCACACAGCCCGAACGCGGCCTGGGCAAGGTCGCTGCCCGCGATGCCGGCGGTCCCGAGCGCCTGTCGTGACGCGTCCGCGACCCGCTCGATGGCGTCATCGGGGTCGGGCGCGGCGTGGATGTCGGATGACCCGCTGCGACCCGCGCCCAGCACCCGCCCCGAGGCGTCCGCGACCACCGCCACCGTCTTGGTGGCACCGCCGTCCACGCCCAGGAGCAGGCCGTCACTCACGACAGCAGGCGCTCCGGGAGGTGCTGGCGGTGGGCCGCCGCCATCTCGTCGTACAGGGCCTCCGCCTGTCGCAGGTTGAGGAGCCACGGATGACTGGCGAGGGCGCGGATGGCGTCCCGGCGCGTGCCCGACCAGGCGGCCTCCGCGGTGAGCCACTGGTACTCGCCCAGGAGCCCGATGAGCCCCCGGACGTGGTGAGGCAGCGGTGGCATGGGCTCGGGGTGCACCCCGGTCGCATCCACCTTGGCGAACACCTCCACCACGAGGTCCTCCGGGAAGCCCTGGAGCGTCCCGGCCCGGTTGGGGGTGTTGACCGGGAGCACCAGGCCCAGGTCATTGAAGGTGGAGTCGATGGCGTCGAGCGCCAGCTCCAGCTCGAAGATGCCGCCCCGCGAGCGGGCAGGGTCGAGCACCGGGTCATCGGTGTCCGCCTGCTCGGTGTAGTGCGCCCAGTAGTCGGGCACCCACGACAGGATGTCCTCGGCGCGCGTGGTCGGCTTGGCGCGCAGCTCCTCGAGCATCTCGTCGTGGAAGTAGTAGTAGCGCAGGTACTGGGCCGGGATGGCGCCCATGGTCACCGCCAGCTCCACGAACCGCCGGTCGTGCGGGTCCACGCCGGCCTCATTGCGCATCCCCTCCCAGGCCCGCTCGATGGCGACCATCGCGTCCTGGCCGTCATAGTCGGAGGAGACGCTCCAGGTGGTGTGGTTGAGGCCGATCATGCGCGCGCTGATGCGCGCCGGGTCGAGGCCCGCCGCCTGCGCGATCTCCTTGGGGAAGTCGAACGTCCCCTCGCAGAACGAGGTGAAGGGCACGTCCGAGTGCATGGTCGCGGCCTGCGCCACGATGTTCACGGGGTTGGTGTAGTTGAAGATGCGCGCCCGCGGCGCGACCTCGTCCAGGGTGGCTAGGATCCCCTGGAGGACGTGGATGGAGCGGAGGGCCATGAAGAACCCCCCGGGCCCTTGGGTCTCCTGGCCGATGACGCCATGCCTGAGCGGGATGCGCTCGTCGAGCACGCGCGCCTCGAAGCCACCCGGGCGGTAGCTCGACAGGACCGCGTCCACGTCGGTGAGCCCCGCGCGGAGGTCTGTGGTGGACCGGAACCGGATGTCCATCCCCCGCGCCCGCGCCATCCGGGACGCCAGCCGCTCCACGATCGCGAGCCGCTCGGGCACCAGGTCGATGAGCACGACCTCGGAGCCCGCGAACCGGGCGCCGTGGTTGTGGACGAAGGCGGCCATCGTGCCCGCGGCCCGTGTCGAGCCGCCGCCCACGTAAGCGAGTCGGATGGATGCCATG
>DAOTUX010000099.1:0-2029 GCA_034436475.1 Chloroflexota bacterium
GGACGGGGGAGGACACGAACGGGCACCGCGCTCGGGATCGCGACCGTGGGGTGAGGCGTCGCGAGCGCGCCTGGATCGTGATCGGGGCGATCATCGCGGGCGCGCTCGTCCTGCTCGTGGTCGCGGGTCTCATGGCACCGGAGCGCTCCAGCGACATCTGGGTGAACCTCGCTGGCAGTGCCGCGCAGATCGTGGTGCTGGCGCTGAGCGGCGGTGTCGTCGCGACCGTGGTACGCGATCGCGAGGTGCGCCGGGACGACGAGCGACGTCGGCAGGCATCCCTGCTCGCCTTCGCGAACCAGGTTGAGGTCGCCTTCAGCGAGGTCAAGAGCGCCCGGCGGATCCTCCGGACATACGGCTTCGGAACCTCGAGCGGCGGGGTCATGAGCGCTGACCGCGCGACCGGGTTCCGCGCCCAGATGGCACAACTCAACGACACGCAGCTCGCGTTCGAGATGCACGCTCGCTCGGTGGACGCGCAGCGCCCGCTCTTCGATCCCGATGCCGACACGCTGAGGACGGAACTGACCGGTATCGCCCGCTTCCTTCGTGGCGTGCTCCTGGAATGGGAGACCGACCCGACGGTCGTCGCGGAGGGCGTCGACATGTCCACGCTCGATGCCTGGTCCCAGTTCAACGCCTTCGTCGCGTACGACAACGCGTCCAAGCAGATCTTCCGTGAGGGGGTCGTGGAGCCCATCGCCCGGATCGAGACCCTCCTGATGCGCCGCGGCACAGCCGCGGCGGCCACACGGCACGCGAACGGGTGACGGCCGGCGGCCTGCGAGGGCGCCCACGGTGACACCCGCACGTCGCGACGGCGCCCACGGCCACACCCGGCCATTTCGCTATGCTGGGCGGGACTCGGATCGGCATGTCAGCGGACCACCTGGCCGCGACCCGTGGGTCGACCCGAGGCGCCCGGAGCGGGTGGGCGCATATGAGTCACGCGGCGCCATGCCGAAAGGAGGCAGCGATGTCCCAGCCGACCGGCCAGCCACAGGGCGGTCCGCCCTCGTGGCAGCAGCAGCCCCAGCAGCCCGTGCCGCCCCCGCCCGCGCAGTCGTGGCAGCAGGCGCCCCAGCAGCCGCAGCCCCCCATGCCACCACCCGCCGCTCGCCCGCCGTCCTGGACCGCGAACCTGACATCGACCGCGCCCGTGGCGGGGCCTGCGGGCTATGTCTATGGGGACGTCCCTAATCGGGCCATCGCCTACATCATTGACTACATCGTCATGTTCCTCATCGGCGTGGTGATTGGCGCAATCGTGCTGGCCGTGCTGGGTGACAAGATCGTCGCAAGCAGCGGTTCCGTGGCCACCGTCAACGCGACGGCCTCGCTCGTCACCACCCTGCTGAGCTATGCGGTGATCGCTGGCTACTTCTTCTTCACGTGGACGCGCATGCGGGCCACGGTGGGCATGCGGCTCCTAGGCATGCAGATCGGCCACGAGCTTGACGGGCAAACCATCAGCAGCGACCAGGCGATCAGGCGCATCGCGGCGATGTTCGGACCCGGCTTCGCGGCGAGCATCGTTGGGGCCTTCGCTCTCGGCCTGGCGACCTTGCTCAGTCTGGTCGCCTTCGTGTGGTTCCTTGCCCTCCTGTACACGACCGCCAAGAGCCCCACCAAGCAGGGGTATCACGACCGATACGCGCACACCATGGTGGTCAAGGCCGCACGACGCGCCGGCTGAGCCAAGCACAGGTCGCGACAGCGTCTTGGGTCGAGGTCTCGGCCCGCACGCAGGCCGACCGCGCGTCCACATGATGTCCACGATCGTGTCGAGCCAGTGGACCAATCGGGCGCCCGCGCTCGCGGTTTGTGGATAAGGCTCATTGCCCGGGCAGCCGCCAGGGCCCATCATCTGTGTTGCCCGGAGGGGCCAGTGAGGATCGCATCGCAGCCGAGATCACATCAAGGCGGCCGGTGAGGTCGGAAGGGTCTCTCCGGGTGTTCTTGTGTGTCCGGAGGTGCGAGCCATGACCGACCCAGCACCACGCGGCCCGCACCTGCTGCGCCCACGACT
>DAOTUX010000100.1:0-4455 GCA_034436475.1 Chloroflexota bacterium
ATGCGTTAGCTACGGCACTGGCGGGGTTGATACCACCAACACCTAGTGTCCATCGTTTACGGCTAGGACTACCGGGGTATCTAATCCCGTTTGCTCCCCTAGCTTTCGCGCCTCAGCGTCAAGAACAGGCCAGAAAGTCGCCTTCGCCACTGGTGTTCCTCCGGATATCTACGCATTTCACCACTACACCCGGAATTCCACTTCCCTCTCCTGCCTTCGAGTCGAACAGTATCGAATGACCCTCCCCAGTTGAGCCGGGGGCTTTCACATTCGACTTGGACGACCGCCTGCGCGCTCTTTACGCCCAGTGAATCCGGACAACGCTTGCCACCTACGTATTACCGCGGCTGCTGGCACGTAGTTAGCCGTGGCTTATTCACCGAGTACCGTCATCATCGTCCTCGGCAAAAGAGGTTTACGACCCGAAGGCCTTCATCCCTCACGCGGCGTTGCTGCTTCAGGGTTTCCCCCATTGAGCAAAATTCCCGACTGCTGCCTCCCGTAGGAGTCTGGGCCGTGTCTCAGTCCCAGTCTGGGTGATCGTCCTCTCAGACCACCTACCGATCGTCGCCTTGGTGAGCCATTACCCCACCAACGAGCTAATCGGACGCAGGCCCCTCCCGAAGCGCCTTGCGGCTTTACTCGCACGACCGAACGTGCGACCACATGCGGTATTAGCCACCCTTTCGGGCAGTTATTCCCCACTTCGGGGCAGGTCACCTACGCGTTACTCAGCCGTCCGCCACTAACGGACCGGCGAACCGGACCGTCCGTTCGACTTGCATGTCTCATGCACGCCGCCAGCGTTTATCCTGAGCCAGGATCAAACTCTCCGAATGAAAAGGAACGGCCTTGCGGTCGTGCCTTGGTTCGGGGTCTGCCCCGCTCGCTTACCAGGATCGTCTGCCACTCTTCACTTGTTAAGGTGCAGCCCTCAACCGGGTTGTCGGCCCACGGCGAGCAGCGCATTGTCGCACGCTGCAGCCGAGGCTGTCAAACGGTCGGGGGTTCCCCGTCCGGCCCCGGCGGGCCCTGATAGGGGCCCTGGGCGCCGGAGGCCCGTCCGCGAAGGACGGGCGCAACGAGTGGGAACAGTAGCGGGCCACGACTCACCTGTCAAACGGACCGCGACGCAGCCGGGACGTCGCGCGGAGCGGCGCCACCCGACGGCCGCGGATGATGCGGGCGACGAGCCCATGCCTGGGCCTCACCGTCCTCGATGGCGATCGAGCGCGGCCCCACCGAGGAGGCCGAGGGTGACCCCGACCGCAGCGCCGGCCACCAGCCCGAGGGCCACGTCGACGCCAGCGAGGACTGCCACGACGATCCCAAGACCCGCGCCGACGCCGCTCCCGAGCGCGAGCCCCACACCTGCGAGCGGCCGCGATGCCCGATCCATGACGACCTCCTCCTTCGGATGCACCACTACCAGCCTGACGTGCCGCCCCGTCGCCGCCCATGGCCGAACGGCACGTGTTCGGGGCGCTTGGGAGCGAAGTCGTCAGGGATGCCGCAGCACGCACGCGGGTACGGCGCCATGCCGCCCACGCACCCTCGCGAGCGCGGGCGCGGCGAGGGCCGGCCACGGCGGGCGCCGGCGTCGGTGGCGAGCGCTAGATGATGCCCGTCTCGAGGAGCAGGATGAGCGCCGCGGATGAGACCCAGCAGGCCAGGAACAGGAGCACCGAGCCCGGCTCCCCGAGCGGGCCTGTGACGAACCAGAAGAGGACCAGCGCGAGCACCAGTGCGATGACCGGCTTCACGAGGCGCAGGAGTGCCTCGTTGACGAGGTAGCTCATCGCGCTGGGTGGCTCATCGAACGGGGGCGATCAGCGGGCGGGGTCGAGCTCGCGCCGACCCTGGAGCGCGCGGACCAGGGTGACCTCGTCGGCGTACTCCAGGTCGCCCCCCACCGGGATGCCGCGGGCGATCCGCGTCACGCTCCCCACGTGACCCGTGAGGCGCTCCGCCAGATACATCGCGGTCGCCTCGCCCTCGAGCGTCGGGTTGGTTGCGAGGACCACCTCCGCGAACGGCCTCCCCTCGGCCTCCCGTTCGGTGACCCGGGCCAGCAGCTCGCGGATGCGCAAGCGGTCCGGCCCGATCCCGTCCATGGGGGAGATGGCGCCCTGGAGCACGTGGTACCGACCACGGAAGGCGCCAGACCGCTCGAGCGCGAGCACATCGAGCGGCTCCTCCACCACGCACAGGCGACCGTCGTCACGCTCGGCGTCGAGGCAGATGGGACAGCGAGGGCCCGTGCTGATGTTGAAGCAGACCCCGCAGGAGACCACCTCGTCGCGCACCGCGACGAGCGCGGCGGCGAGCGTGCGGGCCTCGGCGTCCGACGTGCGCAACAGGTGATACGTGAGCCGCTGCGCCGTCCGCGGGCCGACCCCAGGCAGCCGCGACAACGCCTCGATGAGGCGGGCCACCGGCTCGACGACCTGATTCACTGACGCGAGGGCATGAGCGGCTGCGGGGACATGACCGGCTGCGGGGCGGGGCTCACAGGCCCGGGATGCGCAGGCCGCCGGTCACCTGGCCGACTTTCTGCTCCGCGACCGCCTTGGCCTGGTCGAGGGCGTCCCGGACGGCTGCGAGCACGAGGTCCTGGAGCATCTCGACGTCGTCGGGGTCCACCACGCCCGGGTCGATGGTGATCGACTCCAGCTCCTGCTTGCCGGTCGCGACGGCCTTGACCGCGCCGCCCCCGGCCGACCCCTCAACCCGCAGCCCCTGGAGCTCGGCATCGACGCGGGCCATGCCCGCCTGCATCTGCTGCGCCATCTTGGCGAGGTTGCCGAAACCCATGATCCCTCCTCTGGTGGCCGGGCGCGCCGGCTATCCGATCTCCCCGATGTCCGCGATCTCGCCCCCGAACACACGGCGTGCCTGGTCGACGAGATCGATGTCGCCATCCGTGGGGCCCTGCGTGTCAGCAAGCTCGATGTTGGCGACGACGCAGCGTACCCCGACGCGTCTGCCCAACACGTGGGCGAGGCCGTCCTCGAGGTGCGAGCGCCGCTGCTCGGCCTTCTCGCGCAGGAACGGCTGGTCCTCAGGGAAGCCCAGCATCACCGAGCCGTCCCTGACCTCGACCGGACGGCAGTTCTCCACGAGCGGCCGATTGGCCGGGTTGCGGCCGATCCAGGCGACGATCTCGGGCCACCGACGGCGCAGGTCATCCAGGAGGTCCGCCCCCATCGGTGGCTCGCCTGGGGCGGACTGGCCCGGCTGGCTGTGGGCATCCCGGCCCGGCTGGCTGTGGGCATCGGCGCGCATGGGTCCGGGCGGTGCGTCCGAGGGCGGCCGGACCGTCGGGGTCGGGGGCCGCGCCCCTGGCGCGCGGGACGCCGGTCGCCCGCTGCCCTCGTGGCTCGGCATCTCCGAAGCGACGGCGGCCGCCGGGATGGGATCGGCCGGCTCCCTGGTCGGCCCGGTCGCGGCCTGCGGCGCCGGTGACATCGCCGCGGCGCCCAGCAGCGCGAGCTCGAGCTGCCAGCGATAGCCCCCCAGCCCGCTTCGGCTCGCATCGATGCCGGTCAGGCGACGGGCGGCTGCGGCCAGCCGCGTCGTGTCCGCACGGACATCCTGGGCGAGTGCCGTGACGAGCCGCTCCCGGAGCCGGCTCACGACCTGGTCCGCGAAGGAGACCAGGTCACGACCCTCCGCTTCGAGCGTGTCGAGCACCTCGATGCCTGCCAGCGCGTCGCCATCGGCGAGCGCATCGATGAACCGGTCGACCGAGGCCTCCTGCGCGAGGCCCAGCAGGTCCTCCACCAGCGCGGCGTCGATGACATCATCCGAGGTCGCCAGGACCTGGTCGAGCAGCGACTCGGCGTCACGCATGCCGCCCCCAGCGAGTCGAGCGATGAGGTCGATGGCCTCCGGCGACGCGGTTCGTCCCTCGGCCTCGAGGATGCGTGTCAGCTTGCCCCTGATCTCATCCTGGGACAGGGGCCGGAACGTGAACCGCTGGAGCCGACTGACGACCGCGGGCCGGATCTGGCTCGGGTCGGTGGTGCAGAACACGAACAGGACACCCTCGGGTGGCTCCTCGAGCGTCTTGAGCAGGACGTCCCAGCCCTCCTTGATGCGCTGGACCTCGTCGATGATGAACACCTTGTGGCGCAGGTCCGCGGCAGCGGTGTACACCCGTGGCACGAGCTCCCGCATGTCGTCGACGCGGTTGTTGGAGGCGGCGTCCAGCTCGATGACATCGAGCGCGCGACCCTCTCGGATGGACACGCAGGAGGGGCAGGCGTCGCACGGCTCGCCGTCGCGCAACTGGGTGCAATTGACGGCCTTCGCGAGGATGCGCGCGGTCGAGGTCTTGCCCGTGCCACGAGGCCCCACGAACAGCAGGCCGTGACCGAGCCGACCCAGCCGGACGGCGTTCCGGAGCGTCTCCACCACGGCACGCTGGCCGACCATCTGGTCGAAGGTCTGGGC
>DAOTUX010000101.1:0-1630 GCA_034436475.1 Chloroflexota bacterium
CCACGAGGCGATCGTCCGGGACACCCTCGCGTCCCTCGCGGAAGCCGACCTGGGTCGGTCGCCGCCCGCCCTCGCGCAGCGTATCCATCGGCGACTACGCGAGGTGACCGGTGTCACCGATGCGTATCGGGCGGCCAAGGAAGGCCAGAACCGTCTGGCGATGGGGTTGATGGCGGAGCTGCGGTCGCGGGTCACCGCGAGCGAGGACCCGTTCGCGCTCGCCGTCGGGATCGCGATCGCGGGCAACGTCATCGACATGGGCCCCACGGGAGGGATGACGGATCGCGCGGTCCACAGGGCTCTCGAGCGGGCGCTCGGACGAGCGGTCCATGGGCCCGTGGACGGTCTGCGCGCCGCCGCCGAGCGCGCGGAACGCATCCTGTACCTGGCGGACGACGCGGGCGAGATCGTGCTCGACCGGATACTGATCGAGCAGCTCGGGCCGGGACGCGTCACGGTGGCCGTGAGAGGTGCGCCCGTCCTCAATGATGCGACCATGCGTGATGCGCATACGGCCGGACTGGACGACATCGTGGAGGTCATCGACAACGGATCCGACGCGCCGGGGACCATCCTCGATGACTGCAGCCCGGCGTTCCGCGAGCGCTTCGCCGAGGCCAGGCTGATCATCGCCAAGGGTCAGGGCAACTTCGAGAGCCTGAACGCCGCGCGTGCGCCGGTCTACTTCCTGTTCGTGGTGAAGTGCCCGCTCGTCGCCGCGCGGGTCGGGCTACCTGTGGGCACGCCGGTGGTGGTGCACCGCGGTGTCCACTTTCGGCGGGCGCCCGGCCCGGGCTCCCGGCACAGCGGGGATCCGGCGAGCATCGCAGCGTGTGGTGCGTGAACGGGGACGTGGCGTTCACCGATGCCCGGTCCCTTGGGTGCGCCCACGGAGAGATAGGCCGCGTGATGGCGCTCGAACCAGCGCTCATACCGCTGTGCGTTGTTCTCGAACGGATCGATCCCGGCCATCGCTGGGTACCTCCCGAATCGACCTTGTCTACGCGGCCCCGTCGACCCACGCTCCACCGAGCATCACCCTCCGGACCCGGAGGTCATCGTCGAGCTCCACCAGATCCGCCCGCTGGCCAACGGCCAGGAGGCCGCGGTCGGTGACGCCGATCAGTGCGAGAGGGTTGGCCGTGGCTGCCGCCACCGCCAGGGGGAGCCCCAGCCCTGACCTCGCCAGATTGCGCACGGCCGTGTCCAGGCTGATGACGGAGCCCGCGAGCACCCCACCTTCGACCAGCGTGCAGCGATCGCCCCGGACCTCGACCTCGAGGCCACCCAAGACCCCTCGGCCGTCGCCGGTGCCGGCCAGCGAGATCGCGTCCGTCACCAGCACAAGTCGCTCCGGGGGCTTCATCCGTGCGATCAGGGGCCACAGGGCCGGATGGACGTGCTGGCCATCGGCGACGAACTCCACCCAAGCGGAGTCCTCCAGCAAGGCCGCCGCAGCCAGGCCCGGAGTGCGATGGTCAACGCCGCTCATCGCGTTGAACAGGTGCGTCGTGCTCGTGGCCCCCGCGGCATACGCGAGGCGCGCCTGCTCGACCGAGGCGTTCGAGTGGCCGAGCGAGATCGCCACGCCATGTCCCGCGAGCCAGCGCATCAGCTCGACCGCACCGGG
>DAOTUX010000102.1:0-3743 GCA_034436475.1 Chloroflexota bacterium
GACCGACCAACCAACGGGGTGTTCCGACCTCGGGAGCGGAGCGAGCCCGCGTCCACCACCCACGAATCGCCCCGGTCGAACACGACCAGGTTCGCCTCGGCCCCGACCCGAAAGCCCGGCTCGGGCAGGTCCAGTCGGCCGCCCTCGAGCGCGCGCCAAGGTCCCAGCGACAGCGCCCGCATCGCCCGCACCAGCCCCAGGCGGCCCGCGACCACGGCCTCGAGCACGAGCCCGAGCGTCGTCTCCAGCCCGCTCATGCCGGCCACCGCGTCCCCGAAGGGCAGCTCCACGTCCACCGCGCGTGCCGGCGCATGGTCGGACGTGATGGCGTCGATCGTGCCGTCCTCGATGCCCGCGAGCAGCGCGATGGCGTCCTCGGGGCCGCGCAGCGGCGGGGTCGCGCGCGTCGATGGGTGATAGGGCGGGGCATCCCCGTCGCGTCGTCCGGCCCACGGTGAGGCGGCCGCGTCCCATGACCAGCGACGGTCGCCGCCGGGCCAGCCGTCATGGAGCGCGAGGTGCGCGGCCGATACGTCACAGGTGATCCGTAGCCCCTCGGCGCGCGCGCCACGGATGACGTCCAGCGACCCGGCGACCGAGACATGCGCCAGATGGAGATGCGGGCGGACGTCCGATGGCGCCTCGGCGGACACTTGGCGCAGGACCGCCACGGCCCGCGCCACCGCGCTCACCTCCGCGGCGGCGGACGCGCCTTGGGGCCCCAGGATGGTCGCCGGGAGCCCCTCGTTCGCCTCTGCGCCAGCGGTCAGCGATGGCTCGTCGGGATGGACCACGACGGGCATGCCCATGGCGCCCGCCTCGGTCAGCGCGGCACGCAGCATCGCCGGGTCCACGGTCGCGGCCGGCACGTCCCCGAACCCCACTACCCCGGCCGACGCCAGCGAGGCCAGTGGCGCCAGCACCTTGCCCTCACGACCCACGGTCAGCGCGCCCCACGGTCGGGTGCGCACCCCCGACGCGGTGGCGGCACCCGCCGCGAGCACCCGCTGGACCACCTCGGGACGGTCGACCGGCGGCCGGGTGTCCGCCATGGTGGCCACGAACCCGAAGCCGCCGTGCGCCGCCGCGGCGAGCTCGGTCGCGAACGTCCCCGCCTCCTCGCCGCCCGGTTCACGGATGTGCGCCCGCAGGTCCACGAATGCGGGTGCGACCACGACCGACGGTATCGAGCCGCCCGCACCAGGCGCGGACGCCCACTCAATCGCCGCGAGGACCCCACCCTCGACCACGATGGATCCCACCCCCGACCGACCCGACAGCGGGTCCACCAGCAGTGCGTCCTCGATCACCAGGTGCTCGACCACGGCCCCCGGCGCCAGGCCCTGCGCCTCGGTCATCGGGCAACGCTCGCGACCAGTGCCATCGCCGCCATCCGCACGGGCACCCCGTTGGCCACCTGGCGGGTGATGACCGAGCGCGGCCCCGACACGACGTCTGGCGGCAGCTCCACGCCCTCGTTGACGGGACCCGGGTGCATCACGATGGCATCCGGCGCATGACGCGCGATGCGTTCCTCGGACAGGCCCCAGCGTGCCGCATAGGCGGCCTCGGATGGCGCGCCCGCGCCCTCCAGCCGCTCCCGCTGGACCCGCAGCGCCATCACCGCGTCCGCCCTCGTGATGGCGGTCGTCAGGTCGCCGGTGACGTTGAGCCGTCGGTCCGCCGGGAGCGCCCGTGCCCAGGCGTCGAAGCCACGTAGGAACACCGTCGGCCCCGTGACCCACAGGTCGACGCCCCAGCAGGTGAGCGCCCAGATGTCCGACCGCGCCACCCGCGAGTGGAGCACGTCGCCCACGATGGCCACCCGCGCCCGCGCCGAGCGTTCGTCGCCCAGGACCTCCCGCAGCGTGTACAGGTCGAGCAGCGCCTGCGAGGGATGGGCGTGCCAGCCGTCGCCCGCGTTGAGCACGTGACCGCTGAAGTGCTCCGATGCCAGATGTGGCGCACCGCTGCGTGGGTGGCGCACGACCAGCATCCGGGCGCCCAGCGCCTCGAGGGTGCGCACGGTGTCGATGAGCGACTCGCCCTTGGACAGCGAGCTGCGCTCGGCATCGAGTGAGACCGGGTCGCCGCCCAGTGCTCGGGCCGCCAGCTCGAAGCTCACCCGGGTGCGGGTCGAAGCCTCGGCGAACAGGGTCGCCACCGTCCAGCCAGCGAGGGGTCGGGTGCCATCGGTGCCTCGGGCGCCCGCCATCGAGGCCGCGAGGTCCAGGACGGTCCGTAGCTCGTCGCGGGTGAGCACGTCCACGTCGAGCAGATGGGGATGGCGCCAGCCCGTCGCCGGGAGCGAGCGCCCTGCCATCGCGTCACCGTTCACGCGACGCCGACCGGCACCTCGCGACGCTCGATGACCACCTCGTCCCGCGCGTCCACCTCCTGGACCATCACGTGGACGACCTCGTCACGAGAGGTGGGCACGTTCTTGCCCACGTGATCGGCACGGATGGGTAGCTCCCGGTGACCCCGGTCGATGAGCACCGCGAGACGGACCGCGGCCGGGCGCCCCTGGTCCACCAGCGCGTCCATCGCGGCGCGCACCGTTCGCCCGGTGTACAGCACGTCGTCCACGATCACGATGGTCGTGGCTGCGGGGTCGAAGGGGAGGGCGGCACCCTTGAGGCGCGGCTGGCGGTCGACCATGGACAGGTCGTCCCGATAGAACGTGATATCGAGGCTGCCCACGGGGAGCCGGACGCCCTCGTTGGCCTCGATGACGTCGGCCAGCCGACGCGCCAGCGGGACGCCGCGGCGCTCGATGCCCACGAGGGCCAGGTCGTCGGTGCCGCCGTGCTTCTCCACGATTTCGTGACCGATCCGCACGAGGGCGCGGCGCACCTCGTCGCTGGTCATGATGCGCCGCCGCACGGGCTCCGGGGCGTCGTGGGTCCTGTCGTTCACGCTGCCGGGTCCTCCTCGCCGGGCTCGCAGGGCCGGACCATGGGGGTTCGGCGCGAGGATAGCCCATGCCGCTCGGAACCGGGTCAGCCGCGGTGCTCGTCGAGCATCCGCAGGAGCGTCGTGGTCGTGCGCCAGTTGCGGATGGTCATCTCCCGATGGGCCCAGGCCTCGCGGTCGTCCGTGCCGCCATCGAACAGCACGTTGCCGCCCTGGATGCAGGTCCGGACGTCGGTCGCGCACAGCTCCGCGAACGCCTCGCGCAGACCGGCCATGGGCACCGGGTTGTTGACGCCCACGTTGATGCCCCGCAGCAGCGCGACGTACGACGTGCCCATCAGGGCAGCCGCATGCCCATGATCAGGCCGCCGGGCTCGCGTGCCACCTCCCGGAAGCCGAGGTGCTCGTAGAAGCCGATGCCGTTGGTGTTGGAAGCGTCCACGCCGAGGTGCACGCCGGGGATGTCCCGCGCTCGCAGGTCGTCGAGGAGACGGTCGATGAGCCGACGGCCAAGACCCAGGCCACGGGTGTGCTCGAGCAGGTCGATGTGCAGATGCGCCGGGTACTCGGTGGCCAGGCACTCGGGCGTCCGCTCAGGGCGGTGGACGAGCCGGACGAGCTCGGCGTCCATCGATTCGCCCGTGAGGGGCGCGTATCGGGCGCGCAGGGCCGGCCACCACTCGGCCTCCGCCCAGGCCTCGAAGGCGCGCGTGTCGTCCGCGGACAGTAGATAGCCCGCGACGCCCCGCTCGTCCGCGAGCACCAGCTGGGTCCCTGCGCCGCGGACGATGTACGGCCCGACATACACGTGGCCCAGCAGGTCAGGG
>DAOTUX010000103.1:0-7347 GCA_034436475.1 Chloroflexota bacterium
CACGCTGTGGGTGTTGGTGATGGCGACCGGCGTGGTGAGCATGCCGTTCTCACGGACCCACTCGAGGCCGGTCAGCTCACCATTGCCGTTGAGCCGATGGCACCCCGCATAGAACGATTCCGCGAACATCTCGCCGGGCGGCACCACCACCGTGACGCCGGTGCGCACCGGCCCGCGACCGACCACGAGCGGGCCCTCACCGTCCACGATGGTGGCGTGACCCACGCGGACACCGGGCACATCGGTGATGGCGTTGAGCCGCCCCGTCGGGAGTTCGCCGATCCGGACCCCGAGGTCACGGGCGCGCATGTCATGCATCGGCCAATCCTAGGCGGCACCGAGGCATGTGCGGCGAGCGGCCATTGGGGCACTGCTCGACGGCGGCCCACGCCTGAGCCGTGACCAGGCGTATCGATGGGTGTGCGCGCGGGGAGCGGGGGCCGGGGCGACAGCCAAGCCGGCCCCTTGGCGCGTGCCTGGCGGAGGCCGACTCCGGCTACCATGGCCCGATGAGTCGCATGTCGCTTGCCCACGCCAGCGCGTTCGCGGTGTCACTGCTGGTCGCGACAGCCGGCATCACGCTCGCCGCCGACGCGACCCCACCCGCCGTGCCGGGTCCCACCCCGGTCGCCAGTGAGGTCCCACTGCCGGACCTGACCATGGCGCCGCTGGTGACGCTGCCACCCATCACGCCCTCCCTGCTGGCGGATCCGGGCCTGCCAGCGGACGGGTACGCCCTCGGTGACCCTGACGCCCCGGTGACGGTCGAGGTGTTCGCCGACTTCCAGTGCCCGTACTGCCAGCGGTTCTCGCTGCTCGTGGGCCCGGAGCTGGTGGAGTCCTGGGTGCGCCCGGGTCACGCGCGCCTCGTGTTCCGGGACTTCGCGTTCCTGGGCGAGGAGTCCCGCTGGGCCGCCGTGGCAGGCCGACTCGCTGCGGAGCAGGGCCGCTTCTGGCCGTTCCACGACCTGCTGTACAGCAACCTGCTGGGCGAGAACGTGGGGAGCTACACACCCGACCGCCTGCTGGTCATGGGGAGGATGGCGGGCCTGGACATGGGGCCATACATCGCGGGGCTCCAGGTGCCGGCCGCCCGCGAGACGTGGGCGACCATCGAGCAGGAAGTGCGTGACGCGGCCGCGACCCGGGGCGTGAGCGCCACGCCCACCGTGTTCGTCGATGGCGTCAAGGTCGCCACCCCGGACGCCGCCACCATCGGCGCGGCGATCGAGTCCGCCCTAGCCACGCGAAGTGCCCCTCCCCAGGCGTCCGCGCTCCCTGGCCCGTCCGGGTCCGCGCTCCCCTGACCGTCCGGTCATGCGCACCGTGGTCGTCGAGGACGACGAGCGGATCGCGTCGTTCGTGGCACGCGGGCTGACCGCGCAGGGCCACCAGGTGATGACCGCCGTCAATGGTCGGGATGGCCTGGCGCTCGCGTCCGAGCCGGACGTCGACCTGGTCATCCTAGACCTCTCGCTGCCGGACCTCGACGGCACCGAGGTGCTCGCCCGACTGCGTGGCACCCAGGGTCTGCCACCCGTGTTGGTGCTCACTGCCCGTGACAGCATCGCGGACAAGGTGCTGGTGCTCGATGGCGGCGCCGACGACTACATGACCAAGCCCTTCGCGCTCGACGAGCTCCTGGCGCGGGTGCGCGTCCTGGCCCGACGCAGCGACCAGCCGACGGCGGCCCGTCTGGAGCGGTCGGGTCTGGTGCTCGACCTGGCCACCCGGAGGGCCACACGGGATGGCCAGGTCATCGACCTGTCCGCGCGCGAGTTCGCGCTCCTCGCATACCTCATGCGCAACGCCGGTCAGGTGCTGTCACGGGTGCAGATCCTGGCGGCGGTGTGGGAGTACGACTTCGACCCCCAGTCCAACGTGGTGGATGTCTACGTGCGCTATCTGCGCAACAAGGTGGACGCCCCGGGAGAGCCGTCGCTCATCGAGACCGTCCGGGGCACAGGGTATCGGTTCCGCGACGACCGCTGAGGCGGGGCGGACACCCACCGGATCCCCTGGGAGACGCGGCCGGTCAGGGTTCCGATCGAGATGCGGCCGGGGCAGGTCGCGTCCCGGACGGCGCGACCTGCGACCCCCGAAGCGGCACCCGGATGGTCATTCGGGCTCCACCCCCCGGTCGCTCGCCGGGCTCGATGCTCCCTCCGTGGCCCTCGACGATGGCGAGTGCGATGGCCAGGCCCAGACCCGCGCCAGCGTGCCTGCGACCACGCGCTGGGTCACCTCGGCGGAAGCGGTCGAACAGGTGCGGGACCATGTCGGGCGCGATGCCCGGCCCGTGGTCCGACGTCACGAGCACCAGATGTCCGCCCGCCATGGAGACGTCGAGGGCGACCGGCGAGCCGGCCTGGCTGAAGCGCGAGGCGTTGTCCACCAGGACCAGCACTGCCTGCGCCATCCGCTCGGGGTCCAGCCGCGCGCGTCCCGAGACCTCCAGATGCGGCTCAAAGGTCACCGCCCGGTCGCGGCACAGCACCTCGGCGCGCGCCGCGACGTCCGCGAGCCATGGCTCGAGGTCCAGGTCCACTGGCTCGATGGTGGCCGCCCCCGCGTCCGAGCGCGCCAGGAACAGGAGGTCCTCCACCATCCGGGTCATGCGAGCGGACTCCGCCACGATCTCGCGCAGGATCGGTTCGTGGGCGCAGTCGGAGGGTCCCATGGCGAGCCCGACCTCCGCGTTCCCCCGTAGCACCGTGAGGGGCGTCCGCAGCTCGTGCGACGCGTCGGCGATGAGGTCCGTGCGTGCGCGCAGCGCGTCCCGCAGCCGGTCGGCGGTCTCCTGTTGCGTCGCGGTGAGCGTGCGCAGCTCGCGCAGCACGCGCCACGCGACGACGGTCAGGGCGAGGCCGGCGACGGTCACACCGACGAGGATGAGGACCATCGCGACCGTCGCGGTGGTGGTCGCCGACTCGACATTGCCGAGCGCCGCCGCGGACCGTGCCTCGCCCAGCCGGTCGAGCGCCTCGGCGCGGTCCTGGAGGGACGCCAGCTCCTCGAGACCCTGGTCGCTCGCGACGTCAAACGCATCGGGGTCGGCCTGGAACAGGTCGACCGCCGGCCGGAAGCCGGCGTGATAGGCGAGCGCAGCCGCTCGCAGGTCGTCAATCCCGATCACGGAGGGATCGACGTCCACCTCGGCGAGCTCCTCGATCTCCGCTAGCAGGCTCTCCCAGGCGGTATCGAAGTCGGCGAGCGCGGCCCGGGTGGGCCCGGTGAAGCCCAGGTTCCGCTGGTAGTGACGCACCTCCAGGACCGCGGTGAGGACATCCTCCGCCTCGTCCTCGAGCGCGATGTCGACGGCGAGCGCGCGAGCGGCGACATCGCCAACGCCCCGCGTCAGGACCAGGGCCGCGACCGACGCGATGGCCACCGCCACCAGGAGCCCCGCCAGTACCATGCCCAGCACCCGCCATGGGCGCAATGGCAGGGACGCGGATGGGCCGGTCGCGGCCTGCGTGGACCTCATTCCGGGCGACTCATAGGACCTGATGGGCCACCTCACTCGTCGTGGTCGTCATCGTCGTCGTGGTCGTCATCGTCACCGCCGCGCGTGGGCCAGGTGATGTCGATGCGCACCCTGGTCCGATCGCCACCCCTGTCCAGTCGGATCTCCGCCTCGCGAGCGGCGCGACTGGCACTGATGCGCCACGCGCCATCGTCGAAGTCCACCTCGCCCACGAGCCAGCGGTTCTGACGCAGCATCCGTCGATAGTGTCGACGCACGCCGTCCATCGAGGCCGGCGTCGTGTACTCCATGCGGAGCCGAGCCAGCCCGTCGTCCCGGTCGCGCGTGCGACGCGTGAGGCGCGCACCGGGATACCGGGGCAGGTCGCCGGGGTCGCCGCCTGTCGCGGTCGGCTCCGGCCCACGCGTGGGCCTCGGCGTGCCGGTCGCTGTCGGTGTCGGGGTCCGCGTGGGCTGTGGGGTCGGCATCGGGGACTGCGTCGAACTCGGGGTCACGGTCGGACCGACGCTCGGGGTCGACCCGAGCGCTGGCGATGTCGAGGGCGAGCCGACTGGAGCGGCCTGCGACGCCGTGGGGGTCGCCGAGATGGCAGACGCGGTCGGGAGCAGCGGGGAGCTTGCGCCCGGGCCTGACGACGACATGAGGGTGCCCAGGCCCACGAGCGCGGCGACGGATAGCGCCACGCCCATGAGGACGGCCGCGATGGCGATGCGGGGCCCGCTGTCGGTGGGCGCGCCGCCCATGGGACGACCGGCCCGAGTGCCACGCTCCAGACCCACCTACGTCCCCTCGTCCGTCACGGTCCACCGCGGGTCCGTATCGCCGGTACGTTCGGCTCGGTGCATGAGGCGGCCGTGATTCTCGGATGAGAAGATCCTCACCCAACCCGCGGGCGGACGTCGGCCGGGTGGTGGCCGGCCCGCAGGGTCGGCGGCCGCGGCCAACGACTCGTGCCTAGCGCCCGGAGCGCTGCCAGGCCTTGCCCTCGCTGTTGACCGCCGGCGCGTGGACGATCTCCACCTGCTGCATCGCGGCGATGTCACGCGCGCCGAGGGCGGCCATGGACTGGCGCAGCGCCCCCACCAGGTTCTCGGTGCCATCGGTGACGTGGGATGGCCCGAACAGGATGCGCTCCAACGAGCCCACGGTGCCCACCTTGATGCGGGTGCCTCGAGGCAGCGTGGGCGACGGCGCCGCCATGCCCCAGTTGGTGCCGCGTCCGGGTGCCTCCTGCGCGCGGGCCAGTGGCGAGCCGAGCATCAGCGCATCCGCGCCCGCGGCGATGGCCTTGGCCAGCTCGCCGCCCCGCCGCATGCCCCCGTCAGCCACCACGGGCACATATCGGCCGGTGTCCGCGAAGTAGGCATCCCGCGCCGCCGCCACATCCATGACGGCCGTGATCTGGGGCACCCCGATGCCCAGCACGTCGCGGGTGGTGCATGCGGCACCAGGGCCCACGCCCACGAAGACCGCCGCGATGCCCTGGCCCATGAGCTGGTAGGCCGCGTCGTACGAGGTGGTGTTGCCGACGGCGACCGGTATGCCCATCAGTCTCGCGAACGCGTCCAGCTCGAGGGGGTCGTAGCCCGTCGCGATGTGCCGCGCGGAGGAGACCTGCGACTGGACCAGGAACAGGTCTGCGCCGTGCTCCGCGCACAGTGGTCCGAACCGCCGCGCCGCGGCGGGTGTGGCGGCGACCACCGCAGGGGACCCGGCTGCGTGCAGCTCCCCGATGCGTCGGGCAACCAGGTCGTCACGCACGGGCTGCTGGTACGTCTCGGCGAGGAGCGCCTGGACCTGATCGTCGGGCGCCGCTGCGATGCGCGCCAGCACGGCATCAGGCTGGTCGTATCGGGTCTGGACGCCCTCGAGGTTGAGGACCGCGACACCACCCAGGCGCGCCATCTCACCCGCGAACCGGACGTCCACCACGGCGTCCATCGCGGCGGCGAGCACCGGGATGGCGAGCCGCATGCCCGCGAGGTCGATGATGGTGTCCACCTCGCTCGGCTCCACGGTCTCGACGCCGGGCGCGAGCGACACGTCATCGAAGCCGTAGGTGGTCCGGATGATCCGCTCCACGCGGGACGAGCGGCGGGGACGGTCGGGCGCGCCCCGCAGGGACTCCGGCATGGTCACGGTCACGGTCGATGGCGCCTCCCTGTGCGGGGGTGCCCGGGTGGCGGGTCACCGACCGAGCATGGGTCCCGCGTTGGGGCGAGTATACGGCGTGACCTCCTCGACCACGACCGACACCTCCCACGCATCCCAGCCCCGACTCGTGGGGCTCGAGGACATCCGACGCGCCGCGGACGGGCTGCGGGGCGTCACCGTCCGCACGCCCCTGCTGCCCTACGGCAGGCCCGCGGCGAGGGACCCGCTCGGCCATCCCCGCGCATGGCTCAAGCCCGAGTCGCTCCAGCCCATCGGTGCCTTCAAGCTCCGGGGGGCGTGGCACGCGCTCTCGGGCCTCAACCCCGAGGAGCGGTCCCGGGGCGTGGTCGCCCACTCGTCCGGGAACCACGCCCAGGGCGTGGCGCGGGCCGCTCGCCTGCTCGGGATACCTGCGGTCATCGTGATGCCCCGTGACGCGCCGGTGGTCAAGGCCATGGGTGTCCGCGCCGACGATGCCGAGATCGTGCCCGTGGGGCCATCCAGCGACGAACGGGTGGCCATGGCCGACCGACTGGTGCGCGAGCGAGGCCTGGTGCTCGTCCCGGCCTACGACGACCTGCGCATCATCGCGGGGCAGGGTACCTGCGGCCTGGAGATCGTGGAGCAGCTGACGCAGCTGGGACACGCCGACGAGCCGCTGACCGTGCTCGTGCCCATCGGTGGCGGGGGCCTTGCGGCGGGTGTCGCGACGGCAGTCAAGGGGCTGCGACCCGAGGCCCGGGTGCTGGGTGTCGAGCCCGAGCTCGCCGCGGACGCCGCCGAGTCGCTCCGGACGGGGGCCATCTGCCGCTGGGCACCCGAGCTGGTGAACCGGACGATCGCGGACGGGATGCGCACCAGCTCCCTTGGCACCCACACGTTCCGTCATCTCCAGGCGCACCTCGACGGCGTGGTCACAGTCTCCGAGGAGCAGATCGCACGCGCGATGGTGCGGGCCGCGCGAGAGGCGCGCCTCATCGTGGAGCCGTCCGGGGCCACCACGCTCGCGGCATTCCTGTTCGCGCCGGAGCTGGCGGGCGCGCCAGGGCACGTGGTCATCATCCTGAGCGGCGGCAACGTCGATGCCGCACGCTACGACCAATTGATCGAGTCGGGCATCGCCGCAGGGGGCTGAGTCGCCCGGACTGGCGTGGGGCGCGTCGGGCCCCTATCATGCGTGCCGAGGATGGAGGACGCGATCGCACCCAGGCTGCTCGCTGCCGTCCGCATCCTGGCCAGGGAGGGCACCCTGGACGCCCGACTGGACGCGTTCGCCCGAGAGGCGCGCACGGTGTCGGGGGGCGTCACGGCCCTCACCCTGCTCCGAGATGCGGACGCCGGCACCTTCGCGACCCCTGCGGGGGAGCCCCTCGACCTGGATGCTGCCGCCCTGGGCGTGCTGCGTGACGCAGCGGATGAGCGTCGTGCGGCCTGGTCGACCAGCCTCCCGGACGGGCTCGCTCGGCTCGCGGGCGCGACCCAGGGATGCATCGTGCCCCTGGTGACCGCCGACGGCACTGGGCCCGTGGTCCGGGGGGTGCTGCTGGTGGGTGGCGGGGATGCCGCGAGCGGCGCGGTGCGTGACACGCTGGGAGCACTCGCCGACCTCGCTGCGGTCGCCGTGGAGCACGAGCGTCTGCGAGCGGCGCTCGAGGAGCGCGGCTCGTGGCAGGAGCGCCTGGCGCGCACCGATCTGCTGACAGGCC
>DAOTUX010000104.1:0-2443 GCA_034436475.1 Chloroflexota bacterium
GAGGATGCGCGCGCGCAGGTCGTCGGCCAGCTGGCGATACAGTGGCTCCCGGTTCCGCCGCAGCGCCGTCCGGTGTCCCTCCATCAGCGAACCAGCTTCCTCCCGGCGAGTTGTTATGACATCATACGCACATGAATCGGCGGCGTCTGGCCACCGAGGACGTCAAGGAGGAGGATCGATGCGCAGACTCCGCTACGGGGCGGTCGGGCTGGTGGGCCTGGTCGCGGCGTCCCTCGCGGGCGTCGGGCCGGTCGTGGGACAGTCCCCGGTCGCAGCCCCTGTCACCATCTCGTATCTGACCCACTGGGGTCCCGACCAGGCCAACGTGCTCGACGCCATCGGCAAGGCCTACACGGCGGCTCATCCCAACGTCACGGTCGAGATCCGCTCCGTGCCGTTCGCCGACCTGCTGACGACGCTGACGACCCAGGCGACCAGCCCAGGCGGCCCGACCATCACGGGTATCTACAACCTGTGGCTGCCCGACCTGGCCAAGGCGAGCGTCGTGGCACCGGTGCCCGAGCCGCAACTCACGGACATCACCACCAACTGGCCGGCCAGCGCTGTTGCGGGTGCGTCGGTCGACGGCGTGCTGTACGGGTATCCCAACGAGATCAACACCTACGCGCTCAACTACAACAAGCGCCTGTTCGAGGAGGCCGGCATCGCGGCCCCTCCGGCCACCTGGGATGAGCTCATCGCGGATGCCCAGAAGCTGACCAAGAAGGATGGGGACGTCATCACCCAGCAGGGCCTCGGCCTCATCAACAGCTGGCCGGCGGGCGTCGTCCATCCCTGGTACTCCATGGTCGCGTCCGACGGCGGGGACATCGTGGATGGCACCACGCCCACTCTCGCGACCGGCGCCGCAGCCGACACCATGGCGCTCTACGAGCGGCTGGTGGGCGAGCTGGGCGTGACCGACCCCTCGATGGGCACCGCGGACGCCAACACCGCGGGCCCCTTCATGGACAACTTCGCCAACGGCAACACCGCCATGATGATCATGGCCAACTGGTGGAAGGGCTCGCTCGAGGCGGCGATGGGCAAGGACAAGTTCGACGCCGAGATCGGGACCGCGGCCATCCCGGTCGGCCCCAACGGTGAAGGCTCGCATCCGGTGTCCTACGAGTGGCTGACCGTGGTCAACGCCAACCAGACCCCCGAGCAGCAGGCAGCCGCCTGGGACTTCCTGCAGTTCCTCCATGGTGACGACAGCGCCGATGTCGGCTCGGGCATGGGTGGCATCCTCGTGAGCATGGGCATCATCCCCTCGCGCACGAGCGACACCACCGCCTTCGCCGAGCAGCTCTCAGCCCCCTTCCTGCAGGCCTACATCCAGGCCCTGCCGGACGCGGTGCCGTTCCCGATGATCTCGGGCGGCGAGCAGCTCTCGGTGATGCTCCAGAAGAAGCTCGAGGGCATCATGTTCGGCGAGCTGACAGCAGCGGATGCCGCGGCACAGGCGCAGACCGAGGCCGAGGCGATCCTGTCAGCGGCCAACCCGCAATGACCGCAGCGTGATGACTGCCACGATCTGAGGTGAGCCGCGGGAGTCGTACCGCGGGCCTTGCGCCGCTGGTGTTCATCGCACCAGCGGCGCTGCTCATCGTGGCCACGATCCTGACCCCCATCGTCATGTCAGGCTGGATCAGCCTCCACGCGTGGAGCCTGCTCACGCCCATCACCGACATGCAGTGGGTGGGCCTCGACAACTACGCCCAGATCCTGCGCGACCCCACCTTCCTGCGGGCGCTCAACAACACGCTCGTGTTCGCGGCCGCCATCGTGGGCATCGGCATCCCGCTCGCGATCGTGATGGCGGTGCTCATCCATCAGGGTCGCGTGCGGGGCCGTGGGGTGGTCCTGACGCTGCTGTTCACCACCTACGTCATCCCCACGGTCGCGGTGGCCCTCATCTGGGGCTACCTCCTGTCCCCACGGGGCGGTCCCGTCAACGAGATCCTCAAGCTCATCGGCATCCCTGCCCAGCCGTGGCTGGGTCACCCACGGACCGCGCTGTGGTCGCTCGTGCTGCTCACCATCTGGCAGTACCTGGGCTACTTCACGACGCTCCTCGTGGCAGGGCTCACCCAGATCCCCGGCGACCTGTACGAGGCATCGGACCTGGATGGCGCGGGTGCGACCCGGAAGCTCTGGAGCATCACGCTCCCCCTGCTCAAGCGTCCGCTCACGTTCGCGACCGCCATCTGCCTCATCAACAGCCTGGGCGTGTTCGATGCTGTCGCTGTGCTGACCCGTGGGGGGCCCTCGGACGCAACGAACGTGGTCACGTTCCACGCTGTGCGCACCGCATTCGACTACGGGCAGGCCGGGCGTGCGGCCGCCATGACCATGGTCCTGCTCGTCGCGGTGGTCATCGCGGTCGGTGGCCTGCTGCTGTACAGCCGCGACATGGATGACGTGCCGTGAGGTCCGGGCT
>DAOTUX010000105.1:0-2311 GCA_034436475.1 Chloroflexota bacterium
CCCCCGAGCGTGACCAGCCCTCGGGGAAGCGCACCACCAGCTGGCCGCCCTCCCGCGACAGCGAGGCGATGCCCGCCCGCTCCGCGGTGAACCGGAGCCGCGCCACGTCCAGCAGCCGTTCCACGGGTGGCGGCACGTGCCCGAACCGGTCCTCCAGCTCGCCTCGGACCGCTGCCAGCTCCGCCTCGGTGACCACCCTGCCCAGGCGTCGATACAGCTCCAGCTTGGCCGGCTCCTCGGGGACGTAGTCGTCGGGCAGGAAGGCGTCGATGGGCAGGTCGATGACGGTCTGGGCCCGGGCGAGCCGCGCGGGTCGGTGCTCGAAGGCGGCCTTCTCCTCCTCCACGGCCTCCGCGAGCATGCGGGTGTAGAGGTCGAAGCCCACCGCGCTCATGTGGCCGTGCTGCTCGGCACCCAGGATCTCGCCGGCACCCCGGGTCTCGAGGTCCGCGAGCGCGATCTGGAACCCGGCGCCCAACTCGGATGCGTTGAACACCGCCTGGAGCCGCTTGCGCGCGACATCGGAGAGACGCTCCCGCCGTCGATACATGAGGTACGCGTACGCCCGACGGGACGACCGACCCACGCGCCCGCGGAGCTGGTACAGCTGGGCGAGCCCCAGGGCGTCGGCGCGGTCGATGATGATGGTGTTGGCGTTGGGGATGTCGAGGCCCGATTCGATGATGGTGGTGCACACCAGGATGTCGTGGTCGCCCCGAGCGAAGGCGATCATGACCCGCTCCAGCACTCCCTCCGGCATCTGGCCATGACCCACGACGATGCGGGCGTCGGGTAGCAGACGACGCAACTGCTCCGCCTGGGCCTCGATGGTCTCGACGCGGTTGTGGACGTAGAACGCCTGGCCACCCCGGTCGAGCTCCCGCAGCAGCGCGTCCTTGACCAACCCGGCGGATGCCTCCGCGACCCGGGTCTGGATGGGCAGCCGGTCCTTCGGCGGGGTCTCGATGACGCTCATGTCCCGCACCCCGACGAGCGCCATGTTGAGCGTCCGGGGGATGGGTGTCGCCGACAGCGTGAGCACGTGGACCTCGGTCCGGAGCTGCTTGAGGCGCTCCTTGTGGGCCACCCCGAAGCGCTGCTCCTCGTCCACCACCAGGAGGCCCAGGTCCCGGAACCGGATGTCCCTGCTGAGCAGTCGATGGGTGCCCACCACCACGTCCACCGACCCCGCCGCGAGTCCGTCGAGGGTCGCTCGCTGCTCGGCCGCCGGCACGAACCGGCTGAGCATCCGGACGGTCATGGGGTAGGACGCGAAGCGGGCCTGGAGCGTCGCCAGGTGCTGCGCGGCGAGCACGGTCGTGGGCACCAGCACCGCGACCTGCAACCCCTCCTGGACGGCCTTGAAGGCCGCGCGGATGGCGACCTCCGTCTTGCCGTACCCCACGTCACCGACCACGATGCGGTCCATGGGCGTGGGCCGCTCGAGGTCGGCCTTGACCTCCAGGATGGCGCGCAGCTGGTCCGGGGTCTCCTGGTACGGGAAGGCGGCCTCCATCTCCGCCTGCCAGGGGCTGTCGTCCCCGAAGGCCCGACCAGCCACGTTGGCGCGCGCCGCGTACAGCGCGAGCAGGTCCTTGGCGAGGTCGCGGACGGCCTTGCGCACGCGGGTCCGAGCGCGCTGCCACTCGCCACCGCCCAGGCGTGACAGCTGCGGGTCCTCGCCACCGGCGTATCGGGTGACGCGACCGATCTGCTCGACGGGCACCCAGATCCGGTCGGTGCCCGCGAAGCGCAGCTCGAGGAAGTCGCGCTCCTCGTCGCCCTCCCCGCCGGCGGGCCGTCGGATGAGACCCGCGTAGCGCGCCACGCCATGATCGACATGGACCACGGTGTCGCCGGGCGTGAGCCGCTCCAGGGCGTCCCGCGGCCCGACGCGTCGGAGCGCGCGCGGGCGTCGGACCCGGACCGTCCCGAACAGCTCGCGGTCGGTGACCAGGATGATGTCGTCGGGGCCGCCCTCGAAGCCCCCGTTGAGGCTCCGCCCGATGAGCACCGTGCCGCCGGCCGGTGGCACCTCCGCGAGGTCGGCATGGGGCGCGACCACGATGTCCGCCTCGCCGAGCAGCTCCGCGAGCCGCGCCGACTGGTCCGAGGCAAGCACCACCCTCGCTCCCTGCGAGCGCCAGCGACGGACGGTCTGGCCGATGGATCCGATGGGCGCGGGCGGCAGCACGGGCTCGTGCCAGCCAAAGGGGTTGCCACCGGGCGCAACGCCCTCCGCCTCCGGGTCCCAGGTCAGCTCCAGGGTGCGAGCTGCCAGGAGGGCCCGCTTCCAGGCGCGCGGCTCCGG
>DAOTUX010000106.1:0-15921 GCA_034436475.1 Chloroflexota bacterium
AGGCCGCGCTGCGCCGGGTCGCGTACCTCGCCGACGGCTGGTACCCCAGCCAGACATCCGCGGCCTTCCTGCGCACCGGCAGGGCCCGCGTGGAGGAGCTCGCCGCCGAGTCGGGTCGTCCGATCGCCGATTTCGGCCCACAGAACGAGATGTACCTCCTGCGCGATGACGCCAAGGCGCACGAGATGATGCGCCGTCACCACCGCTGGCAGTTCGTGTCGGACGAGGCGATGTTCGAGCAGACCTTCACAGGGGATCCGGCCCGGGTGGTCGACCAGATCCTGGCGCACATCGAGGCGGGCGCGACATTCATCGACCTGCGTCCGCTCGGCATCAGCCTCGAGGACACCCTCGCGCAGTTGCACCTCTTCGCCGAGGAGGTCATGCCGGCATTGGCGGAGGCAACCGCCGACGCAGCGCCGGCCCTCGACGCGCCCATCGTCCCCGGCGCCGCCACGGCCTGAGTGGGCGTGCCGGCGTCAGCCCGGCCGTGCGGCCCCCCACCGGGCAGGTTGCTTGGACAATGATGGAACAGAACAGCGGTCCAGCGGACTCCTATCCCATGAGGCAGGCGCGCGCCTGCCCCGGATCGGCGCGTCGTGAACGGTCCGGGCGTGCGGGTCGACGGGAGGCGACCACCTGAGTGCTCCGGATCGGGCGTGCCGACCACAGCCTGGGTGTGTCCCAGGCACGGGAGGAAGGAGTCCAAGGATGTACCGGAGACTCATGCGGGGTGGCAGCACCACGTTGCTGGCCATCCTGCTCGCGACGGTCTCCGTCGGTGCGGGGGCGCAGGCTCCCGCGGCCAACGGGAGCGCCGCGTCGGTCATCGCGTGGAACGATGCCGCGCTCAAGGCCGCGGTGGGTGTCGCCAAGCAGTCGCCGCCGCACGCCATCATCACCATGGCCTTGGTCCAGGCGGCGGTGTATGACGCGGTCGTCGCCATCGAGGGTGGCTATCAGCCGTACCTGCCGGGGCTGAAGGCCGCCCCCGGGGCCTCGGTCGACGCGGCCGTGGCGACCGCGGCGCATGCCGTGCTCGCCCACTACCTGCCCGACCAGGCGGCGGACCTGGGCGCGGCCTATCAGACCGCGCTCGCCGCCGTGGACGACGGTGAGGCGAAGGCCGTCGGGGTGGCGGTCGGTCAGGCGGCCGCCGACGCGCTCATCGCCGATCGTGCGGACGCGGGCTACGCGGCGGCGACCGACTTCACGATGCCCCAGGCGGGCCCGGGGGCCTGGCAGATCCCCGACGACCAGAAGCCCATCACGCCCTGGGTCGGTGCCTACAAGCCGTTCATGCTGGAGGCGCCGGACCAGTTCCGACCCACCGGCCCTCCCGACCTCGGCGGCGAGGCCTGGGCCACTGACTTCGACGAGGTCAGGGACCTGGGCGGGGCTGACAGCACGACACGGACGCAGGAACAGACCTGGATCGCCCAGTTCTGGTCCGCCCAACCCACCATCCAGATCAACAAGGGCTATCGGCAGCTGGCCCAGGACCGAGGTCTCGATGCGCTCGAGACGGCCCGCCTGTTCGCGATGACCAGCCTCGTCGCGGCCGACGCCATCACCGCCTGCTTCGACGCCAAGTACCACTACCTGTTCTGGCGCCCGTTCACCGCGGTCCCCGGGGCCGAGGCTGATGGCAACCCCGCCACGGTGGCCGACACCGCGTGGAAGCCGCTCATCGGGACACCGCCGCACCCGGAGTACCCCTCTGCCCACAGCTGCGTCACCCCATCAGGCGGCCTCGTGCTCTCGAGGTTCCTGGGCAGCGACCAGATCGACCTCACGCTCTCGAGCAGCGTGACCAAGGACACGATGCCAACCCGCACGTACGCCACGGTGGAGGACCTTGCGACCGAGGTGGGCGAGGCACGGATCCTCGGCGGCATCCATTACCGCACCTCCACCACGGTGGGACGAGCGCTCGGCGAGCAGGTCGCCGAGTGGGCGCTGGAGCGACACTTCCAGCCGGTGCCCTGACCCAAGCGGTCGTAGCCCTGGGGCAGTGTCGCAGCGTGGCCTCCGGGGTCCGAGGCGCTGCCCTCTGGTCCCTGGCGCGCCCGCAGATCCCGACCCGGCGCATGTTCCGGGATCGGCGTCATCCTCCCGAGGCGCAAGGAGAGGCGGGCCATTCTGGCCCGCCTCTCCGTTGTCGCGTGTGCTCGCGCGTGTGGGGCACTCGGCGCGCCGCGCCGCTGGTTCACATGCCGGGTGCGTTCTTCTTGCCCGCGGCGGCGTTCGCCTTGGCCAGGTTCTCCATCGCCTCGCGCTGCTCGGGCGTCAGCTTCGACATCTCGTTCTCCACGAACGCGGCCTGGACCCCGGGGTAGCTCAGGTACAGGAAGATGAAGCCAGCCAGCAGCCACGGGATGGTCTGGGCCTCGTACGTCGACCCGAAGAGGAGCGCAAAGAAGCCCCAGATGAGCGTGAACAGGCTGATGAAGATGCCGAACTGCACGGCGTACGCCCGCAGGTTCCAGAACCCGGCCGCGACCCAGAACCAGATGGCGGCCATGATGAGCGCCCACAGGGCGGCACCCCATTGGGCCTCCTGGAACGAGACCGACTTCCCGATGACCTCGAACTTCACCACGCCCAGATAGACAAGCATCTGGTACAACTGATACAGGCCGGCTAGGAACGTCGCCCCAGCCAGGAGCATCACCCCGATGGGTCGGCGCATGTGTCGTCCCCCTCCGCTCACCCCAGCTCGTGCGACCTTGACGTCGGGTCACATCGTCAGACGCCATCGTAGCGCACGTGCCTACCCCATGAGTACCGGGATCGTGGGCGTCCGTCCTCGGCGTCCGGGCCGCTGTCCGCTCGTCCTCGAGCCGACACCCGACCCTGCGCGTGCGATCCCCGCCCGGGCTACGTCACTCCCCGTGCGCATAGCCCCAGGGTCATGTGCCGGATGGTCCTGTCGTCCGATCGTGTCGCGCGCGCGAGGGGCAGATGCTCCGGTCATGTTCCCGCCCCGGACGCAGGTCTACGAAGGTCTCTATCCCTCCCAGATCCGGGAGCGGTTCGAGGCCGATGCGCTCGAAGCCGCGGAGTACGACTGGTACCCCGTCAACGAGGCGTGGCGCGGGGCTGACCTCCATGTCACCTACGCGCACGACCCTTGGCGCAAGCAGCAGGTCGCGGTGGCCACCAAGGAGCGAGCCTCCTCCGCAGATCACCGACGGAGAGGGTTCCGAGGCAGGCTCCTGCATCGGTAGGTGGCGCAGCGGGCGAACTACCTGACGCCTCGCCCCGAGCGGGCGGCTTGTGCGCCGAGTCGGGATGGACCACGCTGGGACGTCTCGTGCTGGGCCCGGACTGCCGGGACCCTGTGCGCATCGGCGACATCCGGTGGCGGGGCCGCCGTCCAGGAGCGGACCCGACGACTCCCATGCTCCGATTCATGGGGTCCCGTTGACGTGTCAGTACGCGCCCGGGCGCTGGGACCGGTCATGGTCGAGGCACCGGGCGGCCGAGCCGCGGGAAGAGCGCCTTGAGCGCCGGATAGGCATCCTGATAGACGCCGAACAGGTCGTCGAGCCGTGTGGCAAGGCTCGCATCCGGCTCGACGGAGTGCCCCACCACGGCGTACCGCTCCGCAGCCGACGCGAGGTCCCGCTCGATGCCCGCGGCGACCATGCCCACCAGCGCCGCGCCCAGGACCGCCGAGTCGACCGTGGCCATGACCTCGACCGATCGTCCGTGCGCCGACGCCTTGACCCGGTTCCAGGTGTCGCTGCGGGCGCCACCGCCCGAGAGGCGGAGCGAGGTCATCGGCACATCGGCGGCTCGCTGGCACTCCCCGAGGACCTGTCGCGCGGCGAGGGCGACTCCCTCGAGGATCGCCAGCGCAAGGTGGCGCGACTCGGTGCTGCTCGTGAGGCCCAGGAAGGTGCCACGTGCCCGTGGATCCCATATCGGCGCCCGCTCGCCCGCGAGGTACGGCAGGAACACGATGGGCTGCGGGTCGTCCAGGGCCGCCGCCGCGTGAGCGAGGACCTCCTCCGGGGTGAGGCCGAGGAGGGCCGACGCCCAGGGGAGGGCGGCGCCGCCCACTTGCGTGGGGCCGGCGTGGATGTGCAGCCCATACACGGGTGGGAACGAGATGACCCCTGGGACCGGAACGGCGTGTTGGGATGCCATCGCCATGATCTCCGACGTCCCGGCGACCTCCATCGCGCGACCGGATGCGACGAGCCCCGAGCCGAGCACGTTGCCCATCGCGTCCATGGTCCCGACGGCGACCGGGACGCCCGCGGGCAGGCCGCAGGGGTTCGTCGGGCGGATGTCTCCCGCCTTGGCATCGAGCGGGAGCAGCGGTGGCATGAGGGTCGCGGCGCCCGGGACAAGGTCCAGCACCCCTTCGAGGTATCGGTCACCGGGACCAACGAGCCCGATTGGGCTGATGGGGTCGGAGGTCACCTCGCCGGTGAGCGCGGCGACCATCAGGTCGCGCGGCTGCAGCAGCCAACGTGCGCGGGCGCGTGCCGCGGGCTCGTGGCGTGCGAACCAGAGCAGGCGCGCCAGTGAGAAGGAGGCATCGATCGTGAACGGGCCGCCCCACAGCCGCTCGCGCCCCCTCGCCACACGTGCGTCCAGCCCGGCAGCCTCCTCGGCGCATCGCGTGTCCTGCCACGTGATGGCGGGCGTGATCGGGGTGAGCGTGTGGTCTGTCAGCAGGTGCGTGTTCACCTGCGAGCACACGCCCACCGACCGGAGCCGGACGGCGCCGACCTGTTGCTGGAGGTCGCCCCAGCATCCTGCCAGGGCCTCGAGCCAGTCCCCTGGGCGCTGCTCCACCCATCCAGGCAGGGGGCTGCTGGTCGGGTAGCGACGGGACGCCAACTGGGTCTCCCCGTTGCCGTCAAGCCAGACGAGGCCGGCCTTGACAGAGCTGGTGCCGACGTCGATGCCCAACGCGGCCTCGCGCGGTGCGGTCATCGAGCGGCCCTGTCAGCCGGATGGGCCGCCGCGCCCGCACCCCGGGCCGCCGCGCGTTTCCCCGGGCTGGTTCCATGACGATCCGACGCCGTGCGCGTACTCGCCGCTCGGGCTGCGCCGGAGCCCGGACAGACCCACGACGGAGGCGTGATCGTCAGGGTCTTGTGCCAGCGTCCAAGCGTGCGTGGCTCACGCACCGCCGCCGCCGGGGTGACCTCAGGCGGCGAGTACATGGGCTGCGTCAGATCGTCAGGGACTCGAAAGGCGAGGCCGGTGGGGGCGAGTCGGCCCGCCTTCCGGTCCAGCACGCCCGCGCCGCTGGCCGGCGCCCTCGCCCTCCGGTCCAGCGCGCCCGCGCCGCCGCCCGCGAGGCATGGTCGTGGGGATGGCGCCTGCTCGGTTCGACAGGCAGGCACCAGCGGGACCGGGGCTCCGGTCGATGTGCGAGCATCGCCCTCGGCTACTGTGCCGCGTTCTCGGCCGTGATGAGGACCGCCGGAACGTAGACCACCGGTTCCGCGGGGTCGGTGCCCGCGAAATGGTCGTTGATGATATCGACGAGCGTGGTCGCGATGGTGGGCCAGTCCTGGCGCGCCGTGGCGATCCAGTTGCCGCCCTTGGCGACCTCGGCACGGGCGAAGTCCTGTCCGTCCACGCCGGTCACGAGGACTTCCGTCCGACCTGCCTCCTGCGTCGCTTGGTAGGCGCCCAGCGCCGACGCGTCCCAGCCGGCCCAGATCGCATCGACCTCGCCCTTCGGGTGCTTGGCGAGCAGGTCGAGCGTTGTGGCCTTGGCGAAGCCGGTCGAGTCCTCGGGGTCACCCTGGACGTACTCGATGATCTCCCATCCGCTCTGCTCGAACAGCGCCTTGGCGGTCTCCGCCCGCAGGCGAACCGGCTCGAACGGATCGAAGTGGATCATCATCACCTTGCCCGGATGCCCCACCGCATCGATGAGCGCCTGCGCGGTGGACGAGCCCAGGAACCCGTTGTCCGTGGTGACGTTCACGAGCGTGGGCGCGATGATGCCGCCGGTGTCGAGGCCGAACACCGGGACGCCCGCGGTGGCCGCTGCCGCAAGGCCCTCACCGAACTCCTGAGGGGACCCGAAGGCGGTCACGATGGCGTCCACCTTCTGGGCGATGGCCGACGTGATCTCGCCGCTGATGGCGGCGTTGTCGCGGTTGGTGTCCACCACCGTGACCCGATAGCCCTGGGCCTCGGCGGCGGCCTGGAACCGGTCGATGGCCTCCTTGGCCGCCGGCTGGGCAGCGTAGTCGGGCGTCACGACCTCGATCCATCTACCGACGCCCGCGCTGGAGGCTGGCTCGGCCACGGATGGTGATTGGGCGAGCGCCGGGACGACGGTCGCGGCTGTGAGGGCGAACGTCGCGATGGTCGCCGCGACGAGTCGGCGGGTACGGTCCCTGATCACGGTCTCTCCTCCTGGACTTGGGGGCAAGAGGGTGCCACATGACGCCCGCCCGCGCGATCCCCGATTGGGCCACGAACCCTCCGACAGCAGCCCAATGGCTGCGCGGAGGGGTACGAGGGTCCCGCAGGCCATGCCCCCGGTGCGCCCTATCCTCGGAGGACCTCGGCAAGGACCTACGGGAGGACCTCGGGGAGACCACGGAGGAGCGTCGTGTCACATCATCAGCGGGGCCGGCTCACGGCGCTGTTCGCGGCCGTCGTGCTGGCCGCGTCCCTCCCGCCGGCGGGCGTGGGGGCGGTGGCTGCGCCAGAGGCACCCCTCGACACGAACCTGCTCTGGAACGCGGGGTTCAACTCGGCCCCCAAGGAGTCCTCGCCCGTCCCGGGCTGGGCCGTGACCGGTGACGTGCACACCGAGACCTTTGGCACCCGCAGCTTCCCATACCCCGCCTACGGCCGGAAGTACCACGGCGGCAGTCGCTACCTCTCGTGCTACGGCGGACGTGGCGGCTCGGTCAGCCAGACCATCGACCTGAATGGTCGGGCGGACCATGCGTACTGGGTCCGGGTGCGGCTTGCCACGTCGCTGGGCGGCGTCACGGGTCATCGGGTCAAGGTGTCCATCCAGGCCACCGGCGGCAGGGAGGACCGGTACATCCAGAAGGTCAGGACGCTCGACGTCACCAACCACTATAAGAAGGCCGTCGTCGGCTACAACGTGCCTCGCGGGACCAGGCAGCTGACCGCGACCATCCGCCTGATGCCCAAGGCCGGCAGCTCGCGCTGCAAGGTCATGGTCGACACCTCGGAACTAGTCCTCTTCAAGTAGCCGCGATCGCTCGGCGTCCTCTCAACGGCTGGCACGGAGCCGGGCGATGGCCGGTGGCAGCACCGCGATGACGATGACCGCGCCCGAGATGGCGCTCTGGAGGTAGTCGTCGATGTCGGTGAAGTTGAGGCCGTTGTCGATGAGTCGGAGCAGGATGACGCCCAGGATGGTGCCCGGCAGGTTGGGACGTCCGCCCCGGAACATGGCCATCCCCAGGAACACCGCCGCGATCGACTGGAGCATCCAGGGCGACGTGGCGGCCGTGTTGGCCGTCGCGGTGCTGGCCGCCTGGAGGATGCCCGCGGCCGCGGTGCCCAGCCCGCACAGCGCGAACGCGATGAGTCGTGTCCGCTTGGTGTCGATGCCCGCGTAGCGTGATGCCTCCGCGTTGCCGCCTACCGCGTACATCCGCCGCCCGAGCACGGTCCGATCGAGCAGGAACCATACGGCGCCCGCGATGAGCACGGCGACCCAGATCTTGTTGGAGACACCCAGGGTCTGACCGCGGGCGACTGCCACGAAGCCTTCCTCCACCAGGCCGTACACCGGCTTGCCGTCCACGCGATACCGGGCGAGGCTGATGTACACCTGGCTCATGCCCAGCGTGGCGATGAACGCCATGACCCCCAGATACGCCACCAGGGCACCATTGACGACGCCGCACAGGAGCCCGACCGCGAGCCCGAGCCCGACCGCGAGCAGCACGGAGCCCGGCTGCTGGGGGTCGCCAGCGAGCGTGGTGGTGGTGAGCATCGCGCCCGTGAACGAGGTCGCCAGGGCCGCCAGGCCGCCCACCGAGAGGTCGAAGTCGCCCACAACCATGACGATGGTCTGGGCCGCTGCCACGATGGCCAGGAAGGACACGGTCTCGAGCACGTTGACCACGAGGTTCTCGCGCGTCAGGAACGTGCTTGGGTAGAGCAGGCCGAACACCGCGATGATGCCGATGACCGCGGCCGGGCCCACCAGAGGCCGCAGGCGCCGGAGGGCGGCGCGCCTGGCCACCGGTGCCGAAGGTCCCTCGATCGCGTCGGATCCGGACATCCCGCCGGGCGTCACGCGGCCGGCCGTCCGTAGCACGCGTGGAGGAGCGTCTCCTCGTCGGCCAGGGTGTGGTCGAACCGCGCGGCCACGCGGCCCTCGTGCAGCACCACGATGCGATCCGCGAGGCCCAGGAGCTCGGGCAGCTCGGAGCTGACCATGATCACCACCCGGCCATCGTCAGCCTGTGACCGGATGAGGCGGTAGATCTGGCTGCGGGTGGTCACGTCCACACCGCGAGTCGGCTCATCGAGGAGCAGCACGCGCGGCCGAAGCGCCAGGAACGCCGCGAGCACCACCTTCTGTTGGTTGCCACCCGAGAGCGTGAGGACCTCCTGGCCCACCCCCCGGCCACGGATGTCGAAACGGTCCCACAGCTCCCGCGCGAATGTGCGCTCCCGATGCCGCGACACGACCCCGGGCAGACGGACATGGCGAGCGAGGGTGGTCGCGACCAGGTTGCGCTCCGCGGTGTCGGGCAACAGGGCCTGGGCCCGTCGCTCCTGGGGCACCAGGACCACCCCCGCGCGGTGCGCGTGATGGGGACTGGTGGGTCGGTACCCGTGCCCATCGAGGGTGAGAGCGCCGAGGTGCGCGCGGCTCGCGCCTCCCACCATCCGGAGCAGCTCGCTGCGACCCGACCCGGCGAGGCCCGCGACGCCCAGCACCTCACCCGCCTTCGCCTCGAACGTGACGTCGCGGACCACGCGCCCTGTGAGGCCCCTCGCGCCGAGGATGACGCCACCCGATCGGGTGGCGCGCGGGGGGAACAGCGCATCGATGGGCCGTCCCGCCATGGACGCGATGATGGCGCCCACGGTGGTCGAGGCCATCGCACCACCGGCGACCCGTCGACCATTGCGGAGCACCGTGAAGCGACCGGCGATGCGAGCGACCTCCTCGAGCCGGTGCGACACGTACAGGACGCCCACGCCTCGCTCCTGGAGACGCTTGATGACCCGGAACAGCTCACTGGTCTCCGCGTCGGTGAGCGCGGCCGTGGGCTCGTCGAGGATGAGCAGGCGCGAGTCGCGGGCGAGGGCACGCGCGATGGCGGTCATGGTCTGGCCCACGGGCGAGAGCCGCTCCGCGGGCTGGGTCACGTCCATGTCGCGACCGATCTCCGCGAACAGCCGGCGGGCCGCGTCGTACAGTCGGCGTCGGTCCAGCATGCCGAAGCGCGACGGGGTCAGCGGTCCCAGGAACACGTTCTCGGCGACGGAAAGCCCGGGCACGGGCGACAGTTCCTGGTACAGCGTGGACACACCCGCATCCATCGCCGCGGTCGGCGAACCGTGCGCGACCACCCGGCCAGCGACCCTGACCTCGCCCCGATTGGGTGTCACGACACCCGCGACGACCTTGATGAGCGTGGACTTGCCGGCGCCATTCTCGCCCAGCAGCGCGTGGACCTCACCTGCCTCCACGACGAGATCCACGTCGTCGAGCACGACCACGTCGCCGTAGTCCTTTCGGAGGCCGGTCGCCTCCAAGGCGGGCGGCGCGGGCTGCGGCCGGATGTCGGGATCGATGCTCATGGTCCCCTGGGCAGACGGGTGACGGGCCGTGGGCACGGTAGCACCCGCCACGAGTCAGGTCGCGTCGTGGTGGGGCCGGCGATTCGTTCCCAGCGCGCGCAGTCGGGCCGCACGCCATGAGCGGGTCGCTATCCTGCGTCGTGATGCGCCCGTTCAAGGACTTCGTCGAGGCCGTCCGCGCCCAGATGCACGACGACGCGTTCCGGGCGACGCTCTTCCTGTTCGTGGGCCTGCTCGTGACCGGGACGATCGCGTACTCCATCCTCGAGGGGTGGTCGCCGCTCGATTCGCTGTACTTCAGCGTGGTCACGCTGGCCACGGTGGGCTACGGCGACCTGGCACCGGTCACGGACCTGGGCAAAGCGTTCACCATCGTGTACATCCTCACCGGGGTGGGCGTGCTCGTGGTGTTCGCGAGTCGCGTGGTGAACACGATGGTCGATCGTCAATCGGAGGTCGTGCGCGAGCGGCGAGAGCGACGCCAGGCGGCACGCCTGACGAGCGAGCCGGCCGACATGGCGTCCGAGGAGCTGCCGGGGGATCCGACCGCCCTCTGAGCCGCTGACGGCCGACGGACGGGCGCGGCCGCCCACGGCGAGGGTCGACGGGACGAGGTCGGGTCCGCTAGGCTCGGTCCATGCCATCCGACCGACCCTCGGGCCGTCACGCCTCGGCCACCCGCCCGACCTCGACCTCCTGGCACGGCGGCAACCGACCACGATCGCTGGCCACCGTCGTCGCTGCCCTCGTGCTCCTCGTGGCCGCGACGACGCCATCGGCCGCCCAACCCGCGTCACCTGCGGCGGATGCGCCCCCAGGACCGCCGACGCTCGAGGGTACGACCTGGCTGCTGGACCACGCCGCCTCACCTGCGGTCGCGCCGAGCGCGACAGGTGACGCGGTGGTCACGCTCCGCATCGCCGATGACCTCGCGAGTGGTGCTTCGGGCTGCAACCGCTACACGAGCCCTGTCGAGGTGTCGGGCACGAGCGTCACCTTCGGGCCCGTCACGACCACGCTCATGGAATGCGAGGAGGCAATCGCCGCGCTGGAGGCCTCGTACCTCGGGGCCTTGCCCAGGGTGGCCGGGTTCGCCGTCGTCGGGGACACCCTGGTGCTGGCGGATGCCGCTGGCGCTCCGTTGCTGCTCTATCGGGCCGAGCCCCAGCCACCCGTCGTGGGCGGCTGGACGGTCACCGGCTACCGTGCCGGCGGTGACGTGCTCGTGGCTCCGGTCCAGGAGGCGCCCCTGACTCTCGACCTCGGTCCGGATGGCGCGCTGCGTGGCTGGACGGGCTGCGATGCCGTGACCGGGGCGTACATCGTGAATGGTGCCTCCATCCGGATCGGACAACTGGCGTCCACCGCGGCCCCGTGCTCCGCGCCCGGATCGGCCATCCAGGAGTGGTATTTCCTCGACGCGCTCGACCGGGCACGAGGCTGGAGCGTCGCGGACGATGACCTGACGCTGGTCGACGCCTCGTCGACACCCGTCCTCACGCTCCGGGCCGGGACCTCCGGCACCCTCACGGCGGGCTGGCGCATCACCGGGTTCCTGGGGCCGGACGGTATCCTGCCGGCGGTCACGGGCAGCGACCCGAGACTCGACATGTTCGCCAACGGGACGCTCTTCGGCTGGACCGGCTGCAACACCATGGTCGCCACCTACCGGGTGTCGGGAGGTCGCGTGGCCATCGGCCCGGTCGCGGTCAGCGACGCACTCTGTGCGCCCGAGGAGCTCGTCGCGCAGGACGAGGCGATTCGAGGCGACCTACCACCCGTGACGAGCTGGCGACTGGACGGACCCGGGCTCGCCCTCATCGATGACACCGGCACGGTCCGCCTGACACTGATCGGTCTTGACGGGTCGCTGGTCCCATCACCGACCGCAACGCCGCTCCCGACCCGGACACCCGCGCCGTCGCCGTCGACCGTCGCGGTGCCGGACATCGTGGGCATGACCGAGGCCGAGGGCATGGTCGAGATCGGCGCGGCCGGCCTCACGGCGGGCGAGCGCACACGCGCCTACTCGGGATCGGTCAAGTCGGGCTCCATCATCAGCACCGACCCCAAGGCGGGTGTCATGGTGAAGCGTGGCACCGCCGTCGCCTTCGTCATCTCGCGCGGCCCCAAGCCCACGCCGACGCCGTCGACCGTCGCGGTGCCGGACATCGTGGGCATGACCGAGGCCGACGGCATGGTCGAGATCGGCGCGGCCGGCCTCACGGCGGGCGAGCGCACACGCGCCTACTCGGGATCGGTCAAGTCGGGCTCCATCATCAGCACCGACCCCAAGGCGGGCAAGATGGTGAAGCCCGGCGCCGCCGTCGACTACGTGGTGTCGCGGGGGCCCAAGCCGACGCCGAGTCCCACCGCCAAGCCCACGTCGAAGCCCACGTCAAAGCCCACGTCGAAGCCCACCTCCAAGCCGACCTCCAAGCCCACGTCGAAGCCGACCCAGGCACCCGATCCGCTGGCTCAGACTCGCTGGGTGCTCCTCGACTACCGGGACGAGGCCGGGAACGTGATCCATCTCCCGGCCGATGCCGCGCCGCCCACCGCCGACTTCGCGGACGGTGTGATGGCGGGTTCGACCGGCTGCAACGCCTACTCCACGACCTACCAGGTGGATGGCTCGAAGATCGCCCTCGGTGAGATCGCGACGGGCGGCAAGGCCTGCCCTGAGCCTGCCGGCACGATGGAGGCGATGTTCCTCGCCGCGCTCGGGACCACCGATCGGTATTCCTTCTCGGACGATGGCGTCAAGCTCCGGCTACGAGGGCCAGGGGGAACGCCTGTGCTGATCTTCGAGCCGCTGCAGCGCTAGCGCCCTTGGCTGGCCCAGGCCGCCCGCGACTGGTGACCCAGAGCGAGGGTCGACCGGACTAAGTCGGGTCCGCTAGACTCGGTCGATGCCGATCAACATCCATGAGGCCAAGACCCACCTCTCGCGACTCGTCGACCGGGCGGCAGCGGGGGAGGAGATCGTCATCGCGCGTGCCGGCAAGCCGCTGGCGCGGCTCGTTGCCTACGCACCGCCGGCCAAGCCGCGGACCCTCGGCACCGCCCGAGGCCAGATCTGGATCGCTCCCGACTTCGACGAGGTCGACGAGGAGATCACGCGTCTGTTCGAGGAGGGTGAGTGAGGCTGCTCCTGGATACGCACGCCCTGCTGTGGGCCATCGGCGACCCGGAGCGACTGCATGCGGTGGCACGCATGGCCCTGGCGGAGGAGCGCAACGAGATCTGGGTGAGCGTCGCCTCCATCTGGGAGATCGGCATCAAGAGGTCCGTGGGCAAGCTGAAGGCACCCGACGACTTTGCTCCCCATTTGGAGGCGGCCAACTTCGAGCCCCTGACAATCACCCTGGAGCACGCGACCCGGGCAGGGTCGCTACCGATGCATCACCGTGATCCCTTCGACAGGATGCTCATCGCCCAGGCACAGACCGAGTCGCTGACGGTCGTGACCAGGGATGCCCGGTTCGCTCCGTATGGGGTCCCGCTGCTCGAGGCCTGACTTCGGCCCATTGACTGATCCTCCAACGCGCCGGCCGCGGCGAGGTCCCGATGCATCGGGCCTCCCACTGCCACGCGACCTGGGTGGTCGCGCATGGAGTCTATGTGCGGGCTCGGGCCGTTCTGGTTCCCGATTCGTCGCGACGCGCTACGCTCGACCGCGTAGGGAGGTGCTCTGATGACCATGTCGACCGGCGACGCCCTGACCCCCACCGGGCCCCTGGGACCTGACGAGCTGACCGCCATCGACGCCTGGTGGCGCGCCGCCAACTACCTGGCCGTGGGTCAGATCTACCTCCTCGACGACCCGCTGCTGGAGGAGCCGCTGCGCCCCGAGCACATCAAGCCGCGACTGCTCGGCCACTGGGGGACCACGCCCGGTCTCAACTTCCTGTACGCCCATGCCAATCGGGTCATCCGGGCGCGCGGGTTCCCTGCGCTGTTCGTGACCGGGCCAGGGCATGGTGGCCCGGCCATCGCCGCCTCGACCTGGCTGGAGGGGACCTACACCGAGACGTACCCCGATGTCACCCGGGACCACGCGGGCATGCGCGAGCTGTTCCGACGGTTCTCGTTCCCGGGTGGCACGGGCAGTCATGTGACCCCGGAGATGCCGGGGTCCATCCACGAGGGCGGTGAGCTCGGCTACGCCCTCTCGCACGCCTACGGCGCCGCGTTCGACGATCCCGAGCTGGTGGTGTTCTGCGTCGTGGGGGATGGCGAGGCGGAGACCGGGCCGCTCGCGGCGGGGTGGCAGTCGGTGCGCTTCGTGGACCCCGTGAGCGATGGCGCGGTGATCCCCATCCTGCACCTCAACGGCTACAAGATCGCGAACCCCACGGTGCTCGCCCGGATCCCCGGCGACGAGCTGGAGTCGCTGTTCCGGGGCCATGGCTACCGTCCGCTGCTGGTGGAGGGCGACGATCCGCCAGCCATGCACCAGCGCATGGCGCAGGTGATGGACGAGGCCCTCGACACGGTCGGGGACATCCAGCGTCGGGCGCGGTCGGGCGAGCGGGTGACACGACCAGGCTGGCCGATGATCGTCCTGCGGTCCCCGAAGGGCTGGACTGGCCCGCTGGAGGTGGACGGCCTGCCGGCGGAGGGCAGCTTCCGCTCGCACCAGGTGCCGCTCGCCGAGGTCCGCCAACGACCTGAGCACCTGGCCCAGTTGGAGGCCTGGATGCGGTCGTACCGCCCCGAGGAGCTGTTCGACGCGGCCGGCCGGCCCATCGAGCTCATCACGTCGCAGGCGCCCCGAGGTGAGCTGCGGATGGGCGCGAACCCGCGGGCCAACGGCGGGCTCGTCCTCAAGGACCTGGCACTGCCGGACTTCCGGGACTACGCGGTGCCCGTGGAGCGCCCCGGCGCGACCTGGAGCGAGGCGACCAAGGTGACGGCGACGTGGCTGCGGGACGTCATCCGCGCCAACCCGAGCACGTTCCGGATCGTGGGACCGGACGAGACGGCGTCCAATAGGCTGGGCCCCGTGTTCGAGGCCACGGACCGCGTGTGGGCGCTGCCCATCCAGGACACCGATGACCACCTCGCGCCCCACGGGCGGGTCATGGAGATCCTCTCGGAGCACACCTGCCAGGGCTGGCTCGAGGGCTACCTCCTGACCGGGCGCCATGGGCTGTTCGACTGCTACGAGGCGTTCATCCACCTCGTGGACTCGATGTTCAACCAGCACGCCAAGTGGCTCAAGATGACCCGCGAGATCGCCTGGCGACGACCGCTCGCGTCACTCAACTACCTGCTCACCAGCCACGTCTGGCGCCAGGACCACAACGGCTTCTCGCACCAGGACCCAGGCTTCATCGACCATGTCGTCAACAAGAAGGCCGAGGTCATCCGCGTCTACCTGCCGCCGGATGCCAACACGCTCCTCTCCACCATGGACCACTGCCTCCGGAGCCGGCACTACGTCAACGTCATCGTGGCCGGCAAGCAGCCGGCGCTCGACTACCTGACGATGGACCAGGCGGTCCTCCACTGCGCGCGGGGCATCGGCCTCTGGGAGTGGGCGAGCAACGATGCCGGGGACCCGGACGTGGTCATGGCATGCGCGGGTGACATCCCCACGCTGGAGACGCTGGCCGCCGTGGACGTCCTGCGGCGCGACCTGCCCGACCTGAGGGTCCGGGTGGTCAACGTGGTGGACCTGATGCGTCTCCAGCCCGCCACGGAGCATCCGCACGGCATGCCGGACCACGAGTTCGACGCCCTGTTCACTGTGGATGCCCCTGTGATATTCGCGTATCACGGATATCCCTGGCTCATCCACCGTCTCGCGTATCGGCGCACCAACCACGAGAACATGCATGTGCGAGGCTATAAGGAGGAGGGGACCGTCACGACACCGTTCGACATGGTCATGCGCAACGACCTCGACCGGTATCGCTTGGTCATCGACGTCATCGACCGGGTGCCGGGGCTGGGCCAGCGGGCCGCCGGGCTGCGCCAGCGCATGGTCGATGCCCGTCAGGTCGCCCGTGCGTACGCCTACGAGCACGGCGAGGACCCCGCCGACATCAGCGACTGGACCTGGCCGGGCTGACGGCCCTGGGATAGCCGGACCCGCCCATGCGCACCCTCCTCCTCAAC
>DAOTUX010000107.1:0-13730 GCA_034436475.1 Chloroflexota bacterium
CTTCGAACCATCGCTCGCTGAACGAGGTGAGGGTGCCGTCGGCGTGCATCTCCGCGACGATTGCGTCGATGGTCGCGAGCAACTCAGCGTGCGGGGGGCTCGCCTTGTCGATGGCAACTGCGAGCGGCTCGTAGAACACCGGGTCGCCCACCGTCACGAAGGGCGCACCACCTCCGATGGCGCCCGCCACCGTGGTCGACGAGCTGAGCCATCCCTGGAAGTCGTTCCGGCCTCCCTGGATCGCCTGAGCGCAGTCGAGGTCGGTGGTGAAGGTCGTGGAGGTGATTCCAGGGGGCACCGGGGCCAGCGCGGACCCATCCCCAAGCACCAGGGTGCCCTCGAGCCAATCAAGATAGGTCGTGCCCTCGCCCACACACACGGTCTGTCCCGCGAGGCCGTCCAGGGTCGTGATGCCGGACGCTGTCGTCGCGGCCATCTGGGCGGGCGTGAAGTAATAGGGCTGGGTGAAGTCCAGGACCTGCTTGCGCTTCTCGGTGATGGTCATGGAGCCGACGCTGATGTCGAACCGGTCGGCCCAGTCGCCGGCCTCGATGACCGCCCAGTCGGGCGTCACCCACTGCACGGTCACGCCGAGACGCTTGGCAATCTCGTTGGCCACGTCGATGTCGAATCCCTCGAACGTGCCGTCGGGTCGCAGGAACGACTGGGGCGCGTAGTTGGGGTCCGTGGCGACGCGGATGACGCCGTTGGCCCTGATGCGGGCGAGCATGTCATTCGGGTCGCCGCTGGACTGGCTGGGGGCGACCGACGGGACCACGCTGGGCGTGGGCGCCTCGGTCACCACGGGCGAGGGCGTGGGGGGCTCGGTCGGCGCCGGGGTGGGCTCGGGCGTCGGCTCGGGCGTGGGCGCCGCGGTCACCACGGGCGAGGGCGTGGGGGGCTCGGTCGGCGCCGGGGTGGGCTCGGGCGTCGGCTCGGGCGTGGGCGCCTCGGTCACCACGGGCGAGGGCGTGGGCGCCTCGGTCGGCGCCGGGGTGGGCTCGGGCGTCGGCTCGGGCGTGGGCGCCGCGGTCACCACGGGCGAGGGCGTGGGCTCCTCGGTCGGCGCCGGGGTGGGCTCGGGCGTCGGCTCGGGCGTGGGGGGCTCGGTCACCACGGGCGAGGGCGTGGGGGCCTCGGTCGGCGCCGGGGTGGGCTCGGGCGTCGGCTCGGGCGTGGGGGGCTCGGTCGGCTCCGCCGTGGGCTCCTCGGTCGGCTCCGCCGTGGGCTCCTCGGTCGGCTCCGCCGTGGGTTCCTCGGTCGGCTCCGCCGTGGGCTCCTCGGTCGGCGCAACGGTGGGTGGGGCGGCCGTCGGCGTGGCCGCCGGTCGGGACGCGCACGCACTGATCGCCAACGCGACCACGAGCAACAGCACGGCCAGGAGCGCGAAGCGGCTCCGCTGAATCATCGGGTCCTCCTGATGGTTGCGATGCGCACGCGTGCCCCCTCCCACTTGTGAACCGGGCTCCGCAGGGTAGGTGATACCACGCTGGGGACCCCGGTCGCAACTGATGGGCGCGCCCCACGCCCAGATTGGTGGTTTCGGGCGGGTCGACAGTCTCCGGTCTCGCCGTGGGCCGTGCCCCTGGTCCTGACCGGCCGGGCGGCTCCAGCTACCGAGTGCCGGACGGCCAGCCTACAGGCGGACCACCTCGTCGAGGCGCGGGACCACCGCCATCCAGCCCAGCTCGTCGTCGATCCGGTCGGCGAGCCGGCGTGCGGCCGAGGGCTCCCCGTGGACCAGATAGACACCCCGAGGCGTGCCGGTCACAGTGCGCAGCCAGCCGATGATCTCGTCGGCGTCCGCGTGGACGCTGAACGCCGGCAGGTTCACGACCTGCGCCCGGACTCGGACGTACCGACCGTGCATCTTGAGTTCGCGCGCACCCGCCAGGAGTGCCTGGCCGCGTGTGCCCGGTGCCTGGTACCCCACGAGCACCACGCAGCTGCGCTCGTCGGGCAGGAACGATGCGAGGTGATGGACCACACGCCCGCCAGTCGCCATGCCGCTCGCGGAGATGATGACCTTGGGCTCCCGCGAGGCACTGAGTCGCTTCGACGCCTGGACGTCCTGGACCTCATGCAGCCGGTCCGAGAGGAAGGGGGTGGGGTCGAGCGGCACACCCTCGCGCAGCTCCGGCGACCCCGAGCGCGCCGCCTCCCGATACACCCGCAGCGCGGCGAGGGCCATCGGGCTGTCCACGTGGATCGGGACGTCGGGCAGCCGACCCTGCGCGGCCATCCGGTCGAGGTGGTGCAGGATGATCTCGGTCCGGTCCACCGCGAAGGCGGGGATGACCACCGTCCCGCCCCGGCCGATGGTGCGGGTGATCGCCCCCTCCAGGCCGACGATGCTCTCCTGCTCGTCATGCGTGCGATCGCCATAGGTGCTCTCGACCACGATCCAGTCTGCCTCCCCGATGGGCTCGGGCGGCAGGAGCAGCGGGTGTGTCGGCCGACCCAGGTCGCCACTGAACACCACGCGCCGCCCGGCGAGCTCGGCACGCACGATGGACGACCCCAGGATGTGCCCGGCGCGCGCAAGGGTGACCGTGATGCCGGGCGCCACCTCCCGGGACACGCCGTGCGGGAGGTCCGTGAGCAGTGGCAGGGTCCGCGCCACGTCCTGCGTGTCATACAGGGGCAGCGCCGGACTGTGCTTGCTGTAACCCCCCTCGTTGGCCTCGCGGGCCTCCTCCTCCTGGAGATGCGCCGAGTCGGGGAGCACGATGCGCACGAGCTCGTTGGTCGCCGTGGTCGCGTGGATGCGCCCGGAGAACCCATCCGTGCGCAACCGAGGCAGGTAGCCACAGTGGTCGATGTGGGCATGCGTCAGCACGACCGCCGAGACCGCGGCCGCCTCGATGGGCAGCCGCCGCCAGTTCCGGTCACGGAGGTCACGCGTGCCCTGGAACAGCCCGCAATCGACCATCAGCTTGCCGATGCCGGTGTCGAGGAGATGCTTGCTCCCGGTCACGGTGCCCGCCGCGCCGAGGAATCGCAGCGTCGCGGTCATCGACGGCGAGGTGGACGGAACGCGGTCATGTGACGAGGACCGCTCGCGGCCCGGGCGCGCGCCTCCTCACTGACGATCTCGGCGACCCCCCATGCCACGAGCAGCGTGCCCAGCACGCCCAGGTACAGCCCCAGGACATCCAGGGGAGGTGTGAGTCTGAGCGCGCCGCCTGGCAGCAGGTGGACCACGTGGAGCACGGTACCCGCGACCATGACCCCGCCCAGGATCACGAAGCTCAGCCACCTGTCGAGGACTGACCGACCGCTCGAGGTTGCGTACGGCAGGACCAGCAGCGCGAGCAGGGCGACCGCGGCGACGAATGTCGCGATGCCTGGGCCCTCGAACCCATTGCTCGTCACGCGTGGCAGCTCGGTGTCGCCCCCACCGGCATAGCTCCACGGCAGGAAGGCGCCGATGATGGCGAGCACCGCACCGACCCCAACGATGGCCCGGCCCGGCCCCAGGCTCCGTCTCATGGTGCCGTGTAGACCTCCGGCCGGAGCACCCCGATGAACGGCAGGTTGCGGTAGATCTCGCCGTAGTCCAGGCCGTAGCCCACCACGAAGCTGTCGGGGATGGTGAAGCCTCGGTAGTCGATCTCGATGTCCACGAGTCGGCGGGCCGGCTTGTCCAGCAGCGCGCATACGCGCAGGCTGCGGGGGTTCTTGCCACGCAGGTATCGCAGCAGGTAGTTGAGTGTCAGGCCCGTGTCGATGATGTCCTCGACGATGAGCACGTCCCGCCCCTCGATGGACGCCGAGAGGTCCTTGAGGATCCGCACCAGGCCGGAGCTCTCAGTGACCGCGCCGCCATAGGAGGAGACCTCCATGAGGTCGATGGTCACGGGGATCGTGATGGCACGCATCAGGTCCGCCATGAACGGCAGCGACCCCTTGAGCACCGACACGAGCGTCAGGGACCGGCCCTCGTAGTCTCGGGACAGCTGACCGCCCAACTCGGCCACCTTGGCGCGAATCTGCTCCTCGGTGATGAGGATCTCAGCCACGTCGGACGTGAGGTCTGGGGTGCGCATGATCGCTCGCGATCGCTCCGGTCAGGCGATGGTGATGACGTCCGCGCTCGCGGTCGTCATGCCCGATCGTGCCACGTCCGCCCGGGACCTGTCGGCATCGCTCACCGGACCGCCAGGGACCACCTGCCCGTCCGCCCCGATGAGCGACGCCGCCACGTCGAGTCGCCCGTACTTGAGCATCAGAGCCCGGAAGTCGCGTGCGTACAACAGCTTGATGCGGATCATGGGGTAGAGCTCCCGCATCCGTCGCAGCTTCCTGTTCTTCCTGCGCACCAGGCTCTGGCGAAGCGTGGTGAGCTCCAGCCAGAGGTCGAGGTCCGGCAGGTAGAAGTCGGGCGAGAAGCTCTCGATCACCTGGCCGTCCAGGTTCCACAGGATCGGGAAGGTCCTCGGCTCGTATTGCCAGGCGACCAGATAGAAGTCCAGGATCCGGGCCAGCTCGGCCTCGCTGGCATGCGCGAAACGGGCGCCCGCGATGACGCCGGCTCGTCCCAGGGGTGGGGCGTCGCCCCGACGATGGGACACGGGCGCCCCGGCGGCGACCGCGGTCATCCTGCGGGCCCGTCCCCGAGCCGCTCCAGGAGCGTCCGCGTCCCCCCCTCGAACTGGGCCAGGAAGCGGTGCATGTCCAGCACGTCGTCGACGCTGACCGGCAGGCCATACGGGCTCTGGGTGATGGTCGGCAGACGCTCCAGGTCGCCGGCCTCCGCGCGTGGCTCGTCCTGGTCGTCCGACTCGACGGTCACGATGGCGACCGCTCGTGATGCGCAGGCGACACACGCGAGGTCCACGAAGAACAGACCGTCACGCTGGGCAAGGAGGCGGATCCGACCGGGCTCGTACGGGGCCCCACACGCGGCGCACCCGAACGAGGTCAACTGGGTGCGAAGCCAGTCGGCGCCATCCATCGACCGTCAGTCTACCGGCCGAGGGGTCGGGACGCCTGCCAGGACGGCTATGACGCCCGTCGGGCCGGCTATCCTGTGCTGGCGCGGCCACGTCCCCCCGGATGCACGGCGCGCACGGCAGCCCGTTCGAGGACCCCATGGCGCACCAGCACGATCGCACAGCCACCACCCGGCGCGGCCCTGATGCCCCCAGGGGGTATGCCAAGGAGCGCGCCCAGGTCCTGCGGCGTCTCGCGCGCATGGAAGGCCAAGTGCGGGGCATCGCCCGGATGGTGGAGCGGGACGAGTACTGCATCGACATCCTGCAGCAGACGGCGGCACTGCGGGCGGCCGTCGACGCCGTCAGCCTGATGCTGATGGAGGATCACGTGGCGGGCTGTCTGGCGACCGCGGTACGGACTGGCGAGGCCGCTCCGTACACGGAGGAGGTGATGGAGGTCGTCCGGCGGAGCATGGGCCGCCCAGTCCGCTCCACGCGATCGTCGGACCCCTGAGGTCGTCATCGAATCAGCGACCGCGCGGCCCCGACGGCCCGGGTCCGGACCACCTCCTTGGGCGCCCCTCGCCCCCTGGCGCCCTCTGGGGACCGCTGACCTTGCGGTTATCCACGAACTCGGCGGGTCCGACCAGATCCGTGGATAACCCGATGGACATGCTGGCACCCGGTTGCGCAGACTCGTGCCCAGCACCACCGTGACCCCATTGTGGGGGTCTCGGGTGATGACCAAGTACGGGTACGGCCGGGTCCGTGGGGTGACGGGAGACCGTGATCGATGACCACCCATCCGGCCCAAGACCGAACGGTCGACCGGTGCGTGCATCGACCGCGCGCCGGGTGGCGATCGAAGGTCGGCAAGCGTGGACGACCGCGTGCCGCCCTCCCTCGTCACCCGGCGCGATCCATCTGGGTCGGGCACCACGTCCCGGGCCCCGATGCGCCGTACGCTAGCGGGGATGACCGAGGGCACCACGCATCCGGCCGCGCGCGAGCCACTCCCCGTCGACGCGTCGCGACTCCCGGCCTTGGGCGGTGCCGCTAGACGGGTGCTCCGGGACGGCCTGCGCGCCATGGGGATCACGTTGCCGCCCGAGGTGGCGGCGGGCATCGACGCCCACGCGCGGCTGCTCGCGGCATGGGGTCGCCACGTCAACCTCACCGCCATCCATGACCCGGCGGACGTGATGCGTCTGCACGTGCTCGATTCGCTGGCCGCAGTGAGACCGATCCAGGCACGCCTCGCCACGATCGAGTCGATCGTGGACGTCGGTAGTGGCGGAGGCTACCCGGGGATCCCGGTGGGGTTGGGTCTGAGCGTGCGACGACTCAGCCTTGTCGACTCGGTGCGTCGCAAGGCGCGCTTCCTCGAGGCCGCGGGGGCGGCGGTCGCCACCGCGGTCGGCGAGGCAAGGGCCCCCCGGATCGAGGTCCTGCCGGTACGCGCTGAGGCGCTCGCCGCCCACACGCGTCGCGAGACCTGGGACATCGCCACGATCCGCGCCGTGGGCAGCATCGGGGAGAGCGCGGAACTGGGCCTGCCGCTGCTACGCGTCGGTGGGCTCCTGGTGTGCTGGAAGCGCGATGGGTCGGGCGAGGACGAGCCACCCGCTCGAGGCGGCATCCATGGGGAACTGGAAGCGGCCAAGGCCCTCGTCGGCAGACTGGGCGGCGGAGCGCCCGTCATCGAGCGCGCCGGCGTGCCGGGCGCCCCGACGCACCTCCTGGTGCTGATCCCCAAGGAGCGACCGACCCCTCGGTCATTCCCACGCCCGCCAGCCGTGCGTCGAGGGGACGCGTCCCGAAGGCAGGGTCGGCGCGCCTGCTAGTCTGACCCGCCCATGCGCATCGCGGTCGTCACCGACATCCATTCCAACCTGCCTGCGCTCGACGCCGTCCTTGAGGCCTGCGCCCCATATGAGGCGCTCTGGGTCCTTGGCGACATCGTCGGCTACGGGCCCTACCCCGATGAGGTCGTCGCTCGTCTGCGCCGGGAGCACGCCGTCGCGGTGCGCGGCAACCACGACGCGGCGGTCCTGGGCGAGTTGGACACCCACGTGTTCAATGACGAGGCGCGCCTCGCGGTCGAGTGGACGGCCGAGCGTCTGGGCACGTCGGCCCGGCACTGGCTGGACGGCCTTCCCGAGACGATGGAACGCGACAGCTTCACGCTCGCGCACGGCAGCCCGCGCGACCCGCTCTGGGAGTACCTGGTGTCGGCCAGCCTGGCGCGTCGCAACCTGGCCCATTTCGCGACCCCGTACGCGATCGTGGGACACACCCACATCCCCTTGGTGTTCCGCGAGGAAGCGACGCGCATCGAGGTCATCCATCCCCGCGATGGGACGCACTTGGACCTCGACGACCGACGCGCCATCCTCAACCCGGGCAGCGTCGGCCAGCCACGCGACGGGGACCCGCGTGCCTGCGCGATGGTCGTCGACACCGAGGCCGGGTCGGCGACCTGGCTGCGTGTCCCGTACCCCATCGAGCGCGTCCAGGCACGCATGCGCCGCCTAGGCCTGCCGGGCCGCCTGACGGAACGATTGGCGCACGGCCTGTAGCGGGGGTACCCTTCCGTCTCGTGCTCGAGTCGTCATCCGTCAGCTATCGCCGCGCCGTGTTGGGGCTCAACGGGGGCGACGCCGACCCGCTCGTCCTCCAACTCGCCATCGACTTGGCCAGGAAGGGCGACACGGAGCTCGTCGCGCTGCATGTCGTCGAGGTCGACTGGCGCCATGACCTCGACGAGGAGATCCCGGGCAGCCGTGAGTTGGCATCGGCGGTGCTCGACCGGGCCGAGGCGTCCGCGGAGCGGGCCAAGCTCCGTGTCCGGACGGAGCTGCTACAGGCCCGGGACGTGGGCGCGGCACTGGTCGACGAGGCGATCTCGCTGGACGCCGACCTGATGATCCTCGGCCTGCCGTACCGTACCCGTCGCGGCGGGGACTTCGCGATCGGGCACACCATCCCCTACGTGTTCCAGAACGCACCGTGTAGGGTCATCGTCGTGCGCCAGTCGGTCGATGAGGCCGCCAGCGCGGGTCGGACCCGGGAAGGATCCTGATGCGCACCATCATCGTCGGCTGCGGCCGAGTCGGTGCCGGTCTCGCGGGCCGACTCGCGGATGCCGGCGACGACGTCACGGTCATCGACCTGCGGACCGATTCGTTCGACCGCCTCCCCGAGGGCTTCGCAGGGAACGCGGTGCGCGCGGACGGGACGGACGAGGACGTCCTCCGACGCAGCGGCATCGAGGGCTCCGACCGCTTCTTCGCGCTGACCGAGGGCGACAACCGTAACGTGCTGGCCGCCCAGCTGGCCGCCGAGACCTTCTCGGTACCGCTCGTGGTGGCCAAGGTGAACGACCCGGTGAGGGCCAGAGCCTACGCCGAGATGGGCATCGCCATCGTCTGCCGGACGAGCATGATGGTCGAGTCGCTCAGCGACTTCGTGGGCCTGCCCAGTGACCCGGATGCGACGCGTGTCATGGCGCCGACAGGGCGCCACACGCATCCCGACCACGAACCCGCGGCGAAGGAGCATGCCTGATGTACGTCATCGTGGTGGGGGGCGGCAAGGTCGGCTACTACCTGACCAAGGAGCTCCTGGCCGCAGGGCATGAGTTGGTGCTTCTCGAGAAGGATCGGACGCGGGCGCGCCAGATCGCGGATGAGGTCGGCTCCATCGTCCTCGCACGGGACGGCTGCGAGGGCCAGCATCTCGCGGAGGCCGGGGCGAACCGAGCCTCCATCGTGGCCGCCGTGACCGGCGACGACGAGGACAACCTGGTGGTGTGCCAGATGGCCAAGCACCATTTCGATGTGCCACGCACCATCGCTCGCGTCAACAATCCCCGCAACGAGGACCTGTTCCGGCACCTTGGCGTGGACGAGATCATCAGTCCGACGCGCATGGCGCTCGCCGCGATCGAGCAGGACATCCCGGTCCATGAGCTGCTCCATCTCGCGCGTCTCGAGGGCGGCGAGTTGGAGCTCGTGGAGGCGCAGGTGGGCGAGGGGTCGCCCGCCATCGGTCGCCGACCATCGGACATCACCCTCCCCGAGGGATGCAGCCTCTTCGTGCTCATCCGCGATGAGCAGGCACAGGCGATCCGGCCCGACGTGACCTTCCGGGCCGGTGACAAGGTCCTGGCCATCACCCGCGACGAGTGCGAGTCGGCCCTCCATCGGCAGCTCATCGGGAGCGCCCTCGAGGGTTGACCCGGCCGGGCCGTTCGCCGCCACACCCTCGGGACGTGGCGCCGTGGGGGGCTGCGTGCCGTCGCCCGGCATCACCGACCATCCGTCTCGCGCCACCCAACCGATCGGCATGCCGTCGGGGACGAAGGCGCGTGACCGGGGGCCCGGGTGCGTCACGGCCGCGTCTGGCGCAGCATTCCTGCCTAGCGTGCCAGCAACTCGTTGGGCTCTCATTGCATCAGGAGACTTGACAACATCATTGTCAAGGTTTAGGGTCTGGTCATCGCCATCGTGCATCCGGTACGAAGGCATCACATCCCTTGAGCGCGGCGCCTGCCGAAGCGCCGCATACCGACCAGGAGGCACCCTGATGATGGTTCGCAACCCCTCGCCGTTCGGCGAGCTGCTCCAACTCCGTCGCGCCATGGAGCGCATGTTCGATGAGCCCTTCTTCCGGCCCATGGCTGCCTCACGCGCAGCCTCGCGAAGGCTCCCGCTCGACGTGTTCGAGACACCCGAGTCCCTGGTGATCGAGGCCGCCCTCCCGGGCGTCAAGCCCGACGAGGTCGAGGTCTCGGTCATGGGCGACACGCTGACCCTGACCGCGGGCGGCGAGTCGGACACCCGGTCCGAGGAGGACGGGTACCGCTGGCGTGAGGTCCAGCGTGGCAGGGTGACTCGTTCGGTGACCCTGCCGCAGGGCGTCGTGGCGGACCAGGCGACCGCGACCTTCGAGAACGGGCTCCTGCGCCTCTCGATCCCGAAGGCCCAGCCCGCGGAGGCCGTGCGCATCCCGGTGACCACGCCGGTCGCCGGGCAGGCGACCCGCATCGAGGGCACGGTCGGCGCTGAGGATGCGACGACGCCGGAGACGCCGGTCAGCCACGAGGGCTGACGGTCCCCTCACCGATCATGGATGAGCGACGCACGGTGTCCGCGCGACCCTTCCGGGACCCGAGCCGACCCGTCTACGTGATCAGCGTGGCTGCGGAGCTGGTGCGGGTCCACCCCCGCACCCTCCGCATCTACGAGGTGGAGGGCCTGCTCTGCCCTGCCCGCACACCCACCAACATCCGCCTCTACTCCGAGAATGACATCCGTCGCGTCACCTGGATCAGGCACCTGACCCAGAACCTGGGTGTCAACCTTGCGGGGGTACGTGTCCTGTTCGAGCTCGAGGAGCGGCTGGGGATGCGCATCCTGGAGCAGTTGTACGCAGAACGACCCGACGCCGAGACGCCCGACGGGCGGCCCGACGACATCCCCAGCCCGGCCGATGCGCCGGCCGGTCGCTGAGACTAGGAGATTCCATGGCACCACGAACGAAGGCGACATCGCGGCGGTCCGCTCCGGGTTCGGAGTCCATCGTGCCCGACGCCAATCGCATGCACAGCGATGGGGGCCCGGGCAGGGTCCTGCCACTCGTCGCCCTCCGGGAGACGGTCATCTTCCCGGAGATGATCGTGCCGCTCCAGGTCGGTCGCGAGAAGTCCGTCAACGCCCTGAACCAGGCAGTGGCCGATGGCTCGCCCATCGCCCTGGTCACCCAGCGCCAGGCGGACCGCGAGGACATCACCGACCCATCCGAGCTGTATGAGGTGGGCACCCTGGCCAAGATCGCCCAGGTCGCCCAGCTGCAGGACGGCACGGTGCGTGCCATCGTCCAGGGCCAGCAGCGTCTTCGCCTCCTGGGCTTCGAGTCGGTGGAGCCGTCCATCACCGCGCGTGTCGAGCTGCTCACCGATGACGCACCGACGGGGGTCGAGGTCCAGGCGCTCGTCCGGAGCGTCCAGGGGCAGATCGAGCAGTACGTCCAGTCGGGCGCGCCGGTGCCCCCCGAGGCCGCCGTCGCCGCTCGCAACATCACGGAGCCAGGACTCCTCGCGGACATGGTCGCCTACAGCCCGGACATGTCCACCGAGCAGCGCCAGGAGATGCTCGAGACCATCGACGTGGTGGCGCGCCTCAAGCTCGTCTCGTCGTTCCTGGCCCACCAGATCGAGATCCTGGAGCTGAAGGGGAAGATCCAATCCGAGGTCAAGTCGGAGATGGACAAGACCCAGCGGGAGTACATCCTGCGGGAGCAGCTCAAGGCGATCCAGCGTGAGCTGGGCGAGGACGACCCGCAGCAGGCAGAGATCAACGAGCTGCGCGAGAAGGTCGACGCGTCCGGCATGCCCGAGGAGGTCAAGGCGCGCGCGGTCAAGGAGATCGACCGCATGAGCCGCATCCCCTCCGCGTCGCCTGAGGTGGGTGTCATCCGCACCTATGTCGACTGGCTGGTGGGGCTGCCGTGGAACGTGACCACGGACGACCAGCTGGACATCAAGGAGGCGGCACGCATCCTCGATGAGGACCACTACGGCCTGGACAAGGTCAAGGAGCGGATCCTCGAGTACCTCGCGGTGCGCTCGCTCGCGGACACCATCCGCAGCCCGATCCTGGCGCTCGTGGGCCCGCCGGGCGTGGGCAAGACGTCGCTGGGCAGGAGCGTGGCCAAGGCCATGGGTCGCAAGTTCGTGCGCATGAGCCTCGGGGGCATCCACGACGAGGCGGAGATCCGGGGTCATCGTCGCACCTACATCGGGGCGCTCCCGGGCCGCATCATCCAGAACATCAAGACGGCGGGCACGTCCAACCCGGTGTTCATGCTGGACGAGATCGACAAGATCGGCATGGACTTCCGGGGCGACCCGAGCTCGGCGCTGCTGGAGGTCCTGGACCCGGAGCAGAACAACACCTTCCAGGACAACTACCTGGAGGTGCCCTTCGATCTCTCCAAGGTGCTGTTCATCGCGACCGGCAACCTCATCGACCCGATTCCCGCCGCGCTGCGTGACCGCATGGAGATCATCCAGCTACCGGGCTACACGATGCAGGAGAAGATCGAGATCGGGAAGCGCTTCCTGGTGCCCAAGCAGATGGAGCACCACGGCCTCAAGGCCAAGCACGTCGAGCTCACTGACGAGGCGATGGTGACCCTGGTCCAGTCGTACACCCGCGAGGCGGGCGTGCGCAACTTGGAGCGCGAGGTCGCCAACGTGATGCGCAAGGTCGCCCGCCGGGTGGCCGAGGGCCGCAAGCGCCGCACGGTGGTCGACCCCAGGCGGCTGGTGGAGTTCCTGGGCCCCCCGCGCTTCGAGTACGGCGAGCTGGAGGCGGAGGACCAGACCGGGGCGGCGACCGGGCTCGTGGTCACCGAGGTCGGCGGCGATGTGGTCGCGGTCGAGGTCACCCGGATGGAGGGCAAGGAGGAGTTCATCCTGACCGGCCAACTGGGCGACGTGATGCGCGAGTCCGCGCGCGCTGCGCTGTCCTGGATCCGGGCCCACGCCCGAGAGCTGGGCATCGCACCCGAGCTGTTCGAGAAGAACACCCTCCATATCCACGTCCCGGCCGGCGCGATCCCGAAGGATGGTCCCTCGGCCGGCATCACTCTCGCCACGGCCATGGTGTCCGCGCTCACCGGGATCCCGGTGCGCAAGGACGTGGCCATGACCGGCGAGATCACCCTGCGCGGCCGCGTCCTGCCCATCGGCGGTCTCAAGAGCAAGATCCTCGCCGCCCACCTCGCCGGGGCCAGGGTCGTGATCCTGCCCCAGAAGAACGAGAAGGACCTGCGCGAGATCCCCGACGAGATCCGCAAGCAGATGCGGCTCATCCCCGTCGAGACCATGGACCAGGTCCTGGAGCACGCGCTGCGACGACGGCCCCGAGCGCTGCGCGAGGCCATCGGCTCGGGGTCGGGCGGGGCCGGTTCCCGGGAGGCCCCGGTCGGCTCGCGCGTGCGACGACCGTTCCCCGCCTCGGACCAGCCACCCGCGGTGGTGGCGCCTGTGGAGGACAGCCGCTGGTGAGGGTCGGGGGCCCGGCTGATACGCTCGGCCAGGCCCGAACCCCACCGTCGTGGAGCGACCGATGGAGTACCGCGACTACTACGGCACCCTGGGTGTCCGGCGCGATGTGACGCAGGCCGACCTCAAGAAGGCCTTTCGGAAGCTGGCGCGCAAGCACCACCCGGACGTCAACAAGAGCGACGCCGAGGCGGAGCGCCGGTTCAAGGAGGTCAACGAGGCCTACGACGTCCTGTCCGATCCCGAGAAGCGCAAGCTGTACGACCAGTTGGGTGCCAACTGGGAGGCCTACCAGCGGAGCGGCGGGCATGGGGCCGACCCGTTCGCCACGTTCCGTGGCGGGGGGAGCTCGGGGGGTGTCCGCTTCGAGTATCGGGGTGACGCGGAGGACCTGTCGGGCTTCTCCGACTTCTTCCGTGCCTTCTTCGCGGGCGGCACGGCTGGCGGGACCCGCTCCGCGCGTGGCGACTCACGAGCATCGGTGGACCTGGACGACCTGCTCCATGAGGCATCGCGCCAGGCGCGCCCGGAGCGGCGGCGCTCGCGAGGCGGCCACGGTGCCGAGCCGCGGGCTCCCCACGTCGATCCGAGCCGGGGGGACCCGTTCGCGGGTCTGCGCATCGAGTACGCGGATGACCCGGCATCACGCGGACCGCTGCCCAGCCTCGAGGCCAACGCCGAGGTCACGCTGCGCGAGGTGGCCACCGGCACCGATCGCGTAG
>DAOTUX010000108.1:0-10367 GCA_034436475.1 Chloroflexota bacterium
CGGCCGGGCCCGTGGCCATCGCCGGCGTGGCGTGGGCGCCCGACCGGGGCGTCGAGCGTGTCGAGGTCCGGGTGGACGACGGTGACTGGGTGGTGGCGACGACGTCCACCCCCTTGAGCGACGCGACGTGGGTCCAGTGGCTGCGGACCTGGGACGCGACGCCGGGCGACCACACGATCGAGGTCCGCGCGACCGACGGCACGGGCGACGTCCAGACCGCGGACACCAGCCCGCCCGCGCCCGATGGCGCGCGGGGCCATCACACCATCGAGGTGCGCGTCACCGAGGCCTGACCGACGAGGCCCGCTCGGGCGGCCTCAGCCGATGTTGCGCTTGCGCAGCTGGTCGCGGATGGGCCCGTAGATGACGAGTGCCACGATGGCCCCGATGATCGAGCCGATGAGCCCGGACGGCCGGATCTCCAGGCCATCCCCGTTGATGAGCGAGAAGATGAGCCCGCCCACGAACGAGCCCACGATTCCGATGACGAACAGCTCCCAGTTCTCGTACTTGCGCCTTCCCGCCACGAGGTAGTTGGCGATGAAGCCCGCGACGAGGGCGATGACGACGAAGGCGAGGATGATCATGCTCGATGCGGCTCCAGTGCAGGTGGGATCGGCCGACGGCCACGACCCGAAAGCCTAGCGCCTCACAGGGCGCTTGGGAGGGTCAGCCGGGGTCTCGGCCGGGCGCGCCCGCCCCCATGCCCGCGTACAGGCCCGGCCGCCGGTCCGCGAGATACGTCGCGTAGCCGCGCCAGCGATCGAGGTCAGGCGTGGGGTCGATGACCTGGGCCACACCCACCGCCTGGGAGTCGCCGAGCGTGGCGAGGATCGCGCCCGAGGGGCTCGCGATCGTCGAGTGGCCGATGCTGGTGAAGGCGCCCTCCTGGCCCACCCGAGCCGCCATGGCCACATGCACGCCATTCTCGAGGGCGCGCGTGCGTGCCAGGGCGCGCACCGCGTCGCCGGACCAGCCCATGCCCACCTGCCATGGGTCGGTGATCCAGTTGGTGCCGTTCACGATGATCCGCGCCCCAGCCAGGACCAGCGCCCGCACGTACTCCGGGAAGAGCAGGTCATAGCAGACCGTCAGCCCCAGGCGACCGAACGGGGTGTCCACGAGGCACGCGCGGTCCCCCGCTTGGAACATCGCGCGCTCGCCAGCGAACAGGTGGACCTTGCGGTACATGGCCCGCAGGCCCTCGGCCGGCGCGAGCAGCGCGAGGCAGTCGTACAGGTCGGGCCCGTCTGCCTCGATGAGGCCCACCGCGAGGTGGATGCCCAGTTCGTCCGCGAGTGCCGCCAAACGCCTCACGACGGGCCCGTCGGCGGTCGTGGCGAGGTCGCGCGCCCGGTCACCCACGAAGTAGCCCGTGGTGGCGCACTCGGGCAGGATGACCAGTTGGGCGCCCTCGTCACGGGCGGCGCGCGTGGCCAGCGTCTCGATGCGCGCGAGGTTCGCGGGCACGTCGCCCAGCACGCAGTCCATCTGGGCCACGGCCACCCGAACGTCCATCCGGGGCACGGTCTCCCGCTCGTCCATCATCGACCTCCCGCTGCCGCCATCGCCCCGTCCGTCGTCGCCGGCGCGGGCTCGTCGCCCCCCGTCGCCGCGGCGCGCATCACGTCCTCCTCAGTCGGGCCACCCGGCAGCTCCGCGACCAGGCGGCCAGCGCGCAGCACCAGGACCCGGTCGGCCATCCCCAGGACCTCGGGGAGCTCCGAGCTCGCGAGCAGGATGGTCATGCCCGACTCGGCGAGCATCCGCAGCAGGGCGTGGAGGTCCGCCTTGGCCCCGATGTCGATGCCACGCGTCGGCTCGTCGCACAGCAGGACCCGCGGTCCGGTGGCCAGCCACTTGCCCAGCACGACCCGTTGCTGGTTGCCGCCGGACAGCGACCCTGAGCGAGCGTCGAGCGCACCCAGTGGCAGTCGCACCTGCCCCGCGGCCAATCCCGCGATCTCCCGACCGGCCCGCCGGTCATAGAGGCCGTGACGGCCGGGGAGCGTGGTGGACACCAGGTTCGCGAGATTGGTGAGGTCGAGTGCCAGGCCCTCGCCTCGCCGGTCCTCGGTCACGTACCCGATGCCCATGGCGATGGCCGCGGTGGGGGAGGGGTCGACCGGGCGGCCGTCGACCAGGAGCCCGCGGGTGGCGCCCGGCTCCACGCCGACGAGGGTCCGAAAGAGCGTGGTGCGCCCCGAGCCGATGAGCCCCGCGAGACCCACGATCTCGCCCGGCCACGCCTCGAACGAGACCCCTGAGACACCCGTGGACGGGTCGGCGCTCGTCGCGTCGCGGACGCTGATGCGAGGAGGCCCGGTCCGGTCGATCGCGGCCGGCCGGGGTGGGTAGAGGTCTGCCAGGACCTCCCGGCCCACCATCAGCGACACCAGCGTCCGGTGGTCCGTGGAGCGGGTGGGCATGGTGCGCACGAGCCGGCCATCCTTGAGCACGGTCACGGTGTCGGTCATGGCGAAGACCTCGTCGAGCCGGTGCGACACGTAGAGCACCGCCCGCCCCTCCGCGGAGAGGCGCCCGATGACCCGGAACAGATGCTCCTGCTCCACGGAGGTCAGCGACGCGGTGGGCCCGTCCATGATGACCAGCGACGCGTCGCGCGAGAGCGCCTTGGCGATCTCGATGAGCTGGCGCTGAGCGACCGTGAGGCCGCGCACGGGAGCCTTGGCATCGATCGGGATGCCCAGCGCGTCCAGATGCGCGCCGCACATGCGGTACAGGCGCCCGGGATCGAGGAACGGGCCGCGCCGTGGCTCGCGATGGAGATAGATGTTCTGTGCCACGTCGAGGTCGGGCACCAGGCTCTGCTCCTGGTACACCACCGAGACGCCCGCGGCCTCGGCGGCCGCGGGGCCCGCGAACCGCGTCGGCTCCCCGCGCACCAGGATGGTGCCGCGGTCGGGCTGGTGGACGCCGGCGATGATGCCGATGCAGGTCGACTTGCCGGCGCCGTTCTCGCCCACCAAGGCGTGCACCGAGCCGGGTCGCAGCGCGAGATCGACCCCGTCGAGGGCGCGTATCACGCCGAACGACTTGGCGATGCCCCGCAGCTCCACGAGCGGCCGGGCATCGGGAGGCACGGCCGGACCGGGAGCGGCGGGCTCCCGGTCCGATGCCGAGGACACGGTCAGACCGACGCCCGGGCCGTCAGGACTTGGGCAGGAAGTCGGCAGGCAGGTCGTTGGCCCACCAGTCGTCCGGTGCGGCCGCGTCCGCCAGGGCCGCGGCATCCTCGGCCGCGTACCACACGGACGGGACGTGGATGCCCTTGGTGACGTCCTCGCCCGACAGGATGCGGGTCATCTGCTGGACGCCCACGCCACCCGCGGAGGGCGGGAAGGTGACCACGCCACCGTTGCTCTCCGGGTGCGCGGCGATCCACTTGAGCCAGCCGTTGTACTCGTCGCCGGGCGAGAAGATGACGTCGCCCAGCCGGCCCGCCTCGTCGAACGCCTCCGCGACACCGGCCGACATCTGGCCGGCGGGCGAGAACACGCCATCGAGCTGCGGGTAGCGCTGGAGCCACGTCTCGGTCAACTCCTTGGCCTTGGCCCGGTTCCAGTCGCCATTCTGGGTGTCCAGCAGTTCGATGCCCGGGTTGTTGGCGAGCACGTCCCGGAGGGCCTTGTCCTGGTCCACCGCCGCGGTGGTGCCGGCGATGGGCAGCATGGACACGATCTTCCCCTGGCCGCCCAGGGCCTCGACCAGCTTGAGGGCGCCTGCGGCACCCAGCTCGTACTGGTCGATGAAGGCGTTCGAGACGATGCCCGGCAGGTCGGCGTAGCCACCGCCCACGTTCACGGTCGGGATGCCCTTGGCGACGGCCTGCTCGAGACCGGGCTCGATGGCCGTGTCGTCGATGGGCCAGTAGATGATCGCCTCGCAGCCCTGGTTGACGAGGTCCGCGATGTCCGCGATCTGCTTGTTGGGGTCGAAGTTGGCGTCCGTGACCACGATGTCCGGTTCGTAGCGCGGCTCCAGCGACGCCTGGTACTTGATGTTCTGGAGTGCGAAGACCACCCACGAGTTGGTCAGGTAGCCGGAGCTCACGCACAGCTTCCAGGGACCGTCCTTGGCGAACGCGGCCGTGTCGACCGGCGTGTCGGCCGTCTGGGCCTCCGGCGAGACGTACTCGGCGGGGATGACGATGGGCTGGCCGCTGCCACCCTCGGCGGCGGGCGACCCGCTGGGGTCCTGGGCTGCCACCGGGGAGACGGCCACCGCGAGGGCGACCAGGGATGCCCCGACGACGGGGACGCGACGATGCATGGGGATGACTCCTTGGGCTACGTGGACGGGTTGGGAGCGGGCCATCCGCGGGCCGGTCGACCAGCCGGGCCAGGGCCCGCACCGGTCGCGAGGGATCGTCACGCCATGAGCCCCTCCTTGCGTTGTGCCCACACGTGGAGCGCGGCGACGCCAAAGATGATGGCGCCCTTCACGAGCAGCTCCATGTTGAAGGGCAGCCCCAGGATGTTCACGAGATTGAACGATACGGCCAGGATGAGCACGCCCGCGACGGTCCCGCCGATGCCACCCCGGCCACCCGCGAAGGTGGTGCCTCCCAGGACCACCGCCGCGAGCGCGTCGAACTCGAAGCCCTGCCCCGCGAAGGTGCTGGAGACACCGGACCGGGCCAGGAGCGCCAGGCCCGCGAGCGCCGCGCAGAGGCCGGAGATGGCAAACACCGTGAGTCGGGTCCTGGTCACCGGGACACCCGACAGGTGCGCCGCCCGGGGGTTGGCCCCTGTGAGGTAGACGCGCCTGCCCAGCACCGTGCGTGTCTGGACGAACAGCCCCACCAGGATGACCGCACCGAACACCAGGGTGAGCACGGGCACGATCCCGATGCGGCCGTTGAACACGGCCCGGAACGCCGGCGCGACCTCGCCCGCCGCGGTGCCGCCCGTGTACATCTGGGTGATGCCCGAGACCGCGGTGGCCATGCCCAGGGTGAGGATGAACGAGGGCACGCGCCAGCGGGCGACGATGGTGCCGTTGAGCAGGCCTACCACGAGGCCCATGAGCAGGACCACGGCACACGCCAGCGGGATGTTGGCGTCCTGCCCGTCCATGATGGTGGCCGCGAGGACCGACCCAAGGACGATGACGGCGCCCACGGACAGGTCCACGCCGCCCGTGATCATGACCAGCGTCACGCCCACCGAGGCGATGCCCACGACGCTCGCCTGGCGCACGATGTTGAGCAGGTTGACGGGGTTGAGGAAGCCCGGCGACAGGAGCGCCGCGATGGCCACGAGCGCGAGCAGCCCGAGCCACAGGCCAAGGCCTCCCACGGACGGGCGCCCGCGTGGGCCGGTCGCGGTCGCCGGGCCCGCGATCGCCGTGGTCATGCGTCGCGCCGCCGCGAGGTGTAGACGGCGACAGCCACCACGATGACCACGCCGTTGATGACCCGCTGCGCGAAGGGGGAGATGCCCAGCAGGTTGAGCATCGTGGCCAGGATCGTCAGGAGCAGCACCGCGGCGACCGTGCCCGCCACGCCACCGCGGCCACCCGAGAGGGCCGTGCCGCCGACCACCACAGCGACGATGCTCGACAGCTCGAAGCCGGCGCCGGCACCCGTGAACCCGGACCCGAGGCGGGCGGCCAGCACCAGACCCGCGATGGCCGCGAGGAGGCTGCACACGACGTACGCGGCGAGCCGGATGCGCCCGATGGGGATGCCCGCGCGTCGCGCGTCGACGGCGTCGCTCCCCACCGCGTACACGTAGCGCCCGAAGGGCGTCCGGGCGAGGATCACCCAGCACACGATGGCCCCGATCGCGAGGAGCAGGGCCGGCGTGGGGATCGGTCCCACGTTGCCGTAGGCGAGCCCCCGGAACAGTTCGGGCGCGCTCCCGACCGTGCGGTCGGTGTACAGGAAGATCATGCCCTGGAGGACCGAGAGCATGGCCAGGGTCACGATGAGCGGGTCCACCCGGGTCACCACCACGCCCAGGCCGTTCGCGACCCCGGTGATGAGGCCACAGGCGAGCGCCACGAGGATGACCGGGACGATGAGCCCGGCGTCGCCGGCCATGATGCCGTTGGCGAGCACCGTGACGAGACCCATGAGCATGCCCACGGACAGGTCGATGCCGCCCGTGAGGATGACGAAGGTCTGGCCGAGGGCGACGATGCCCAACACGGCCGCCTGGCGCACGATCGCGTCGGCGTTGGCGGCCGTCGCGAAGTTGGGCACCGCGACGACGCCCACCACGAGGGCCACCACCAAGGCCACCCAGACGCCCAGGCGCGCCACCTGGTCACGCGGGTCCGTCCGGGCGCGTGTCGGTCGCGTCCCGGCCGGCGCGGGCACGGCAGTCATGCCGAGGCGGGCTCCGTCATGCGCGCGCGGGCCGTCATGCCTGGGGCAGCTCCGCGAGCAGTGCCTCGCTGGTCAGGACCCGACCGAACTTCATGGCCACGTTGCGGAGCGTCGCGCGGTGGAGCTCCTCGTCGAACGAGGACACACCGTCGCTCACGAGGACCGCGCGCAAGCCGAGCTCGAACGCGCCGCGCACCGTCTCGTCCACGCAGATCTGGGTCACAGTGCCCACGACCACGACGGTGTCCACCGCGTGCGCCTGCAGCACGTCATGGAGGCGGGTCCCATGGAACGCGCCGTAGCCGTACTTGTCGATGATGGTGTCGCCCGGCTCGGGAGCCAGCTCGTCGATGACCGCCGGCCCCTCGCGCTCTCCCTCCACGTCCCCGTACGTGCGACGGACGCCCAGCCAGCAGCTCCGCTGCTCCGGACCCAACTCGGGTGACCACGTCCACATCAGGGTCCTGGAGGGCCCTGCCAGGAAGCGTGTGAGGACGATGGGTCGTCCGAGGGCACGGAACCGCTCGATGAGCGCGCGGATCACCGGGATGGTCGGTCGTGCGTCCGGCACCTCCTGCGGCGCGCCGACCCGCACGAAGTCGTTCTGCATGTCCACCACGATGAGCGCCGTGCGCGTGACATCGACCTCGAACGGCACCCGGCCGCCTTGCTGCGCCATGCCTCCCCCTTCGCTGCCGGTCCGGTCCGGACCGGTACCTCGGATCGGTCCGACCTCGGTAGGATACGGAAGCAGTGACCGGTCGATGACGCGATGGAGGTGGGTTGGTGACGGACCTGGCCGTGCCGGGGTCGCTGCGGGGCGCGCCGGCGCCTACCGATGAGCAGCAGCTTGACGAGTACCTGTCCCGTCCCCGCCCCCTGACCGTGGATGCCATGTCCGCGCTGGAGGGTGACCTCCTGGTCCTGGGCGCGGGCGGCAAGATGGGGCTCAGCTTCGCGGCGATGGCCGCGCGCTCGCTGCGCGCCGCGGGCATCACCGACCGTCGGGTCATCGGGGTGTCGCGGTTCCACGACGGGGAGGCCCCCTTCCACGCCGCGGGCGTGGAGACCATCAACGCCGACCTCATGGACGAGGGCGCCCTGGATGCCCTACCCGACGCCCCGAACGTGCTGTACCTCGTGGGCATGAAGTTCGGCAGCGCCGGCGCCCCCTCCACCACGTGGGCCATGAACGTGCTCCTGCCGGCCCTGGTGGCGCGCCGCTATCCGCATGCCCGGACCGTCGCCCTGTCCACGGGCGGCGTGTATGCGTTCACCGATGTCGAGGGCGGCGGGAGTCGCGAGACGGACGAGCTGGTGCCGGTCGGCGAGTACGCGCTGACATGCGTCGGTCGGGAGCGGATGTTCGAGCACCAGTCGCGGACCACGGGCATGCCCGTCACCCTCATCCGGCTCAACTACGCCAACGCCCTGCGCTATGGCGTGCTCGTGGACATCTGCCAGCGGGTGCTCGCTGACGAGCCGGTGGACGTGACCACGGGCCACGTCAACGTCATCTGGCAGGGCGACGCCTGCGCCGCGATCCTGGCCGCCTTCGGGATGTGCGCCTCGCCCCCCGCGGTGCTCAACGTCACCGGGCCCGGGACGGTCCGGGTGCGCGATGTCGCGGAGCGCCTCGCCCGGATCCTGGGCCGGCCCGCGCCACGCATCACGGGCACGGAGGCTCGGACCGCGCTCCTGAGCGACCCGTCCCTGATGGTGGAGCGGTACGGGGAGCCGCAGGTGCCGCTCGACCAGCTCCTGGAGTGGACGGCGTCCTGGGTGGCTGGCGGCGGCGCGCTCCTGGGCAAGCCGACTGGGTTCCAGAACCGCGACGGCCGTTTCTAGGGCCACGGATGTCACTCCCCTCGCTCGACCCATCGATCGCCCGGGCACTCGCCGACGGTGTGGTGATCCCCGCGCACCCCCTCGCGCTGACCGCCGAGCGGCGCCTTGACGAGCGCCGCCAGCGCGCCCTCACCCGCTACTACCTCGCATCGGGAGCGGGTGGCGTGGCCGTCGCGGTCCACACCACCCAGTTCGCCATCCGCGAGCCATCGGTGGGGCTGCTCCGGCCCGTGCTGGAGCTCGCGGCGCGGACGGTGGACGAGCAGCAGGCGGTCGGTGGGGTCGCGGCGGGACGGCCCATCATCCGCGTGGCGGGTGTCATCGGCCGCACGGAGCAGGCGCTCGCGGAGGCGATGCTGGCCCGGGACCTGGGCTATCACCTCGCCCTCGTCCAGTTGGGCTCCTTCGCCGGCGCCCCGGACGACGAGCTCATCGCCCACTGCGAGCGCGTGGCAGAGGTGCTGCCGCTGTTCGGGTTCTACCTCCAACCGGCGGCCGGAGGCCGTCGGTTGGGCAGGGACTTCTGGCGCCGGTTCGCGGCCATCCCCAATGCCATGGCCATCAAGATCGCCCCCTTCGACCGGTACGCCACCCTCGAGGTGATCGAGGGGGTCGCGCTGTCCGGACGGGCGGCGGAGGTGGCGCTCTACACCGGCAATGACGACGATATCGTGCTCGACCTGCTCAAGCGCTTCCCGGCGCCGGGCGTCGATGGTGGGCTGCGCATCGTGGGCGGGCTGCTCGGCCACTGGGCGGTCTGGACGTCGCGCGCGGTCGCGATGCTGGAGCGGGTCCACGCCATCGCGGCGTCGGGCGGCCCGGTGCCACCGGACGTGCTGGACCTCGCGGTGCGGACGACAGTCGCCAACGCGGCGCTGTTCGATGCCGTCAATGGCTACGCGGGCGCCATCGCGGGCGTCCATGAGGTCCTTCGCCGCCAGGGCCTGATGGCCGGTCGCTGGTGTCTCGACCCGAACGAGGACCTGTCAGCGGGTCAGGCCGAGGCCCTCGACCGGGTGGTCACCACGTGGCCGGACCTCACCGACGACGCGCTGGTGGCCGCGCACCTCGACGACTGGCTGCGCTGATGGGCGTGGCGATGGTTTGACCGGGGCGTCGGTCACGTGGGATGGTTGCGCGTGCAATGACCGACGCCGTGCCCCCGTCCATCGCCCAGCCCGCACCGACGCCCGCCGCCTCCGTCGACCCTCCGCGCATGCCCGCGCTGTACCTCGGGCACGGCGCGCCCCCGCTGCTGGACGACCCGCTCTGGCCGGCACAGCTGCGCGCCTGGTCGGATCGGCTGCCCAGACCGACCGCGATCCTCGTGGTGAGCGCCCACTGGGAGTCCGCACCCGTGACGCTGGGCGCCACTTCGCGCGTGCCCCTCACCTACGACTTCTACGGCTTCCCGCTCCGCTACTACCAGCAGCGCTATGACGCCCCTGGGGCGCCTGGGCTCGCCGACGCGGTGCGCGCGCTGATGCCGGACCACGAGCCCGTGGCCGATGACCCGGCCCGCGGTCTCGATCATGGGGCGTACGTGCCGCTCGTGGCGATGTACCCCGACGCGGACATCCCGGTGCTCCAGATGTCCATGCCGGACCTCGACCCCGAGCGCCTGTTCGCGATCGGCCAGCGACTGGCGCCCCTGCGCGACCAGGGGGTGCTCATCATGGGCAGCGGCTTCATGACCCATGGGCTGCCCTTCATCCGGGAGTACATGGGCACGGGACGGCAGGGGGCGCCGACCTGGTCGGTGGAGTTCGACCGATGGGCCACCGAGGCCCTCGCGCGACGCGACCTCGACACCCTGTTCGACTTCCGCCATCGTGCCCCGGGGATGCCCTATGCCCATCCCACCGCGGAGCACTTCGCCCCGCTGTTCGTGGCGCTCGGTGCGGCCACCGTGCCCGACGCGCCGCCCGACTCCGCCATCGACGGCTACTGGTACGGCCTCGCCAAGCGCTCCCTGGAGATGCGCTGACCGAGGCCCCGTGGGAGCGATGGTCCTGCGTGGCTGCCGGAAGGCGCCGCCTGGCTGCCGGAGGACTCGGTGCGCATCCCCGTCCGATGGCCGCGGGCGCCTGGCCTCGGTCGTGATGCGCCCAGCGGATGACCAGGCCGATCGCGTCCCGCGTGGCACCCCCAGGACGGCCCTCCC
>DAOTUX010000109.1:0-7366 GCA_034436475.1 Chloroflexota bacterium
GCTAGGCCCGGCGCCAACCGCCCCCCGACCGCGCTGGGGCGGCGCTTCTGCTAGAGTCCCGGCCGATGCGCTGGGCCCTTCCCCTCCTGATCGTCGTGGTGTTCGTCGCTGCCCTCGTGGCCAGCGTCCTGCCGAATCCCAAGGCCACCGCGACCGGCTGCCCGTCGTTCTGCCCCAACCTCGGCCTCGACCTCGTGGGTGGTCTGCGGGGCGAGTATCGCCTCCTCGCGACGGACAACCAGCCCATCACCCCGGACATCCTGGCCCAGACCCGGACCATCATCGAGAACCGCGTGAACGCGACCGGCGTCGCCGAGCCCAACGTCCAGACCGCGGGCTCCGACCGGATCACGGTGGAGCTGCCCGGCGCCGCGGACGCGGACGAGGTCCGGCGACTCGTGGGCACCACCGGGCGACTCGACTTCATCCCGGTCCCGGCCGCGTTCTCCAACGCCATCGCGGAGGGTCAGCCGCTGCCCCAGGGCATGCCCGCCGACCCCATCTTCAGCGGTGACCAGATCGCCGCGGCCCGCCCAGGCACCGACCCGATGGGCCGTCCTGCGGTGGACATCGAGCTGAAGGCCCGGGGGGCCGACCTGTTCGACGAGTTCGCCGCGGCGCACTACGGCGAGCGGTTCGCGATCGTCCTCGACGGCATCGTGATGTCAGCCCCATCGATCAACGCGACGCAGTTCAACGGGCGGGCGCAGATCTCCGGGTCGTTCACGACCGATGACATGAACGAGCTCGTCACGGTGCTCCGCTTCGGGTCGCTGCCCCTGGAGATCGAGGAGGTCGGCTTCAGCAGCCTCTCGGCCACGCTGGGTCTCGGCTTCCTCGCGCAGACCGTGCTGGCGGGGCTCATCGGCATCGCCTTCGTGTTCGCGTTCATGCTCATCCACTACCGGCTGCCCGGGCTCGTGGCGTGCGTCGCGCTGGTGTGCTACACGATCCTCAACTACGGCCTGTTCCGGACCATCCCGGTGACGCTCACGCTGGCGGGCATCGCGGGCTTCGTGCTCTCGGTGGGCATGGCGGTGGATGCCAACATCCTCATCTTCGAGCGCACCAAGGAGGAGCTGCGCGCGGGCAAGCCGCTCAACGCGGCGATCGAGGCCGGCTTCAACCGGGCCTGGAACTCGATCTTCGACTCCAACGTGTCCACGCTCATGACCGCGTTCATCCTGTGGTACTTCGGCAGCTCGACCGTCCGCGGCTTCGCGCTCGTGCTCATCATCGGCGTCCTCACCTCGATGTTCACGGCCATCACCCTGAGCCGGATGATGCTCCGCTGGGTGGTCCGACAGCCCTGGGCGCGCAAGGCGTCGTTCTATGGCGTCCACGAGGACGAGTTCACGCTGGCGGCCCCGCGTGGTCGCTCTCGGGGGGCCACGGCCGGTGTTTGACGTCGTCGGTCGGCGCAAGTGGTTCTACGCCATCAGCCTGGCCGTCACCATCCCGGGCCTGCTGTTCATCCTCCTGACGCTGCTGCCCGGCGCGCGCCTGGGTCTCCAGTTCTCGATCGCCTACCGGGGCGGCACCGAGTGGACGATCCACTTCGCGAACGGCGCCCCTGAGCCGCAGGAGGTGGTCCTTGCGCTGGAGGCCCAGGGCCTGCCGGGCTCGGAGGTCGTCACCACCACGACGGGTGGCAAGCAGTACACCCTCATTCGCACCTCCGCGCTCTCGCTCCGTGCGACCGAGGGCGTGTCCAACGGCTCGCAGGCATCACCAGCCCCAGGGGCTGAGGCGTCGACCGCCCCTGCCACGGCCGCACCTGCGACGACGGCGCCCACCACGGCCCCCAGCCACGCGGCAGGCGCGTCCGCGTCGCCCGGCACCGTGGTCGCGGGCGGGGCGGCGTCCATCAGCGCGACTGGCAAGCTGGCCGAGGTCAAGACCGCCCTCGAGGCCGCCTTCGGGCCCATCGACGAGGAGCTCGAGCTCACCACGGTGGGCCCTGTGGTGAGCGCGGAGCTCATCCAGCAGACCATCCTGCTGATCCTCATGGGCGCCGTGGCATCATGCTCTGGATCACGTACCGCTTCCGCGACTTCCGGATGGGCGCGGTGGCGCTGGTGTCGCTGCTCCACGACGTGATCGTGGTGGTGGGCGTGTTCGCCATCCTGGGCACGTTCGTGGGGCTCCAGGTGGACGCCCTGTTCGTGACGGCGATGCTGACGGTCATCGGCTTCAGCGTGCACGACACCATCGTGGTGTTCGACCGCGTGCGGGAGAACCGCGTGCGTCATTCGGGCGAGCCCTACGACGCCATCGTCAACCACAGCATCCTCCAGACGGCCGGCCGCTCCATCAACACCTCCATGACGGTGCTGTTCACGCTGCTCGCGTTGTTCCTGTTCGGTGGCGCGTCGATCCACTCGTTCGTGCTGGCGCTGCTCATCGGCATCGTGACCGGCACGTACTCCTCGATCTTCACCGCGTCGCCGCTCCTGGTCGACTGGCACCTGTGGGACGAGCGCCGACGGGCACGCCAGCTGGCCGCCCAGCGGACGCCGCAGGCACGACCCGCCTGACCAAGGCCCGCGCAAGGGAGGCATAAGCGGCGGTGCAGGATCGGAACCTAGCATCAGCCCCGATGCCAGCGATCGAGCCCAGCTTCCATTGGTCGCTCCCGCGACCCTGGTCGGTCTCGGCCGAGGCCATCGCCGCAGCGCGCGAGCGGGGACTGTCAGCACGCCTGGTCCGGGTGCTCTCGCGTCGCGGGCCCGTGGACGTGAGTGCCATCGTCACGCGGTTCGACGACCCGGCGACCGCGCTCCACGACCCGGGCCTCCTCCCGGACGCCGGACGTGCCCTCGACCGGGTCCGGGCCGCCGTGGCTGCCCGGGAGCGTGTCCTGGTCCTGGGTGACTTCGACGCGGATGGCCTCACCGGGCTCGCGATCCTCGTGCTCGCGCTCCGACGCCTGGGCCTCGACGTGGCGCCCTATGTGCCCGACCGCTCCGACGAGGGGCACGGTCTGTCGATGGGGGCGATCGCTGCGGCCGTGACGGAGGGCCGCACGCTGCTGCTCACCGCGGACACGGGCTCGACCAGCCACGCCGAGGTTGCCGTGGCGCGCGACCAGGGCGTCTCGGTCATCGTGACGGACCATCACCAGCTGCCCGGCGGGCCACCCGGTGCCGACGCGGTGGTCAACCCGCATCGGTCGGACTCGGGCTACCCCGATCGACGCCTCTCGGGCGCGGGGGTGGCCTTCAAGGTGGCGCAGCTGCTGCTCCGGGACGAGCCGGAGGGGCCCGCGTTCGCGCTGGGTCTCGCGGACCTCGCCGCCATCGGCTCGATCGCGGACGTGGTGCCGCTCGAGGGCGAGAACCGGGCCATCGCGCGCATCGGTCTCGCTGCGCTCGCGGCGGGGACGCGACCCGGGCTCGCCGCGTTGCTGGCGTCCGCGGGCGTCTCGCCCGAGCGTGTGACGCCCGAGCGTGTCTCATTCGCGATCGCGCCACGCATCAACGCCCTGGGCCGGGTGAGGCATGCCCTGGACGCGGCGCGCCTGCTGCTCGCGGCCGACCCCGCGGAGATCTCCCGCCTGGTGGCCATCGTCGAGGCGGCCAACAGCGAGCGTCGTGACCTCATGGCCACGGCGCTGGGGGATGCGATGACCGCCGTGGGGTCGGGCGACCCGGGGGCACCCATGACCATCGTCGCGGGTCCCTGGCCGGCGGGCATCGTGGGCCTCGTGGCCGGACGGCTCGCGGACCGGCTCGGTCGACCCGCGGTGGTCTTCTCGACGCTGGGCGAGCCGTGGCGAGGCTCGGCCCGGAGTGCCGGGGACGTGGACCTGGCTGCCCTGTTCACGGCCCACGCGGAGCTGTTCGAGCGCTTCGGCGGGCACGCTGCCGCGGCGGGCTGTCATCTCGCCCCGGAGCGCTACGAGACATTCCGTGGCGCGATGCAGGAGGCTGTCGCGAGGGCTGGCGAGGAGCAGGGCGAGTCGGCTCGGACGGCCGCTGGACCGCTCGACCACCGCCGATCGCTCCTGCTCGACCTCGCCGTCAGCGCAGGTTCCGTGGACCATCTACTCTTGGCCGACCTGCTGCCGCTGGATGGCACGGGCGACGAGCCGCCGGTGCTGGGCATCGCCGGCCTTGCCGTGGCCCGCGTCCGCCTCGCCAACGGCGGACACACCCAGTTGACACTGCGCAAAGGAACCGAGGTGCTCGATGGCATCTGCTTCGGCCGCGCCGACCTCGCCGAGGTGCTCCATGAGGGTGACACGGTCGACGTGGCGGCCCGCCTGGTGAGCCGGTCGTTCGGTGGGTACGAGACGCTCCAGCTCGAGGTGCGTGACGTCGCCCCGGCTGGCCATGTCTCTGGCCTGTGGCACGCGGCGAAGGCGGGCCCGGACGAGCGGACGCACGTGAGCCGGGCATCGATGGCGGCCATCTCGTGACCGACCCCTGGGACCCGACGCGCCCGCCCGGTGACCCGGGCACCCAGCCCTGGGGAGGTGCGCCCGCGGACCCGATGGGCCACCCCGCGGACCCTGGCACGCAGCCCTGGGGCGGACAGCCGGCCGCGCCGGCCCTGGTCGACCCGACCACCGGCGGCTGGCACGTGGCCGGCTCCGGCGGCTGGCAGCGCCCCCCGGAGCCACCCCTGCTCATGCCACCCGACGAGCGTGGCTGGAGCGAGCCTTCCCAGCAGCCGCCCGCGCGGCGATCGTCCCCGCCCCTGCTGGCACCACTGCTCGCCCTCCTGGGCCTGATCGTGGTGGCCGGTGGCACGGTGCTCGGGGCGCAGCGCCTCGACCTCCTGGGCACGGCGGCTGGCGCGACGGCCACGCCCCTCGCCACCCAGGAGCCAGGAGGCACCGACGAGCCGTACGGCACGTACGACCCGGACCTGACCGACGACCCGAACGCGACCGACGCACCGGGGCCCGCGGACACCATCGTGCCGACAGGCCCCACGCCGGTCCCCACTGCCTTCGTGACGCCGCCGCCCAGCGACCAGGCGACGGTCACCGGCACGCTCCTGTACGGTCGCGGCGGGGATATCTGGCAGGTGCAGGGCACGACCTCGCGCAAGCTCGTCGAGAGCGGCGATGGGGACGCCATCATGCCCGCGTGGAGCCCGGATGGCAGGACGGTCTTCTACGTGCAGCGCACGGTGGAGCGCGGCAAGACGCCACCCTGGGGCAAGGGCTCCGGCAGGGCCGACGCCGTCACCCACATGGCCACCGACGTCATGTCGGTGCGTGCCGACGGCAGTGGCAGGAAGCGCCGGTTCGCCTCGATGCACCGGGCGGGCGCGGGCGCTTGGTCCACCATCGCCATCCAGCCGGACATCACCTCGGACGGTCGGACCATCATCCTCGTGAGCGACCTGGGGGAGGTCCCCAGTGCGGACTTCCGCATCGCCGGTGTGGTCCTGTCCAGCATGTCCACGAGCGGCCGGGGCCTGAGGTCGCTGGGTGTCGCCTCCCGCGAGAACAACTACGGCGACGACCTGGGTCACAACGACCCGGACGTGAGCCATGACGGCAGGCGCATCGCGTTCACCTACGCCGACAAGGGCGGCGGACAGGGGCAGGGCAGGCCTCGCATCGGCATCGTCAAGTACCCGGTCAAGAAGGCCAAGCCGGAACTGTCGCCCAAGAGCCGGCCGTACGCGAACCCCGACTGGTCCCCGGACGACCGCTATCTGGCCGCCGAGCGTGTCACCCAGGACAAGCGGGACGTGGTCATCCTCGACCCGGACACCTGGGAGGAGGTCGCGCGCCTGACCCGTGATGGCCGGAGCTTCGCACCGGTCTGGTCACCCAACGGCGACCAGATCGCGTATCTCCACGTGGATGGTCTCAAGGTGGACGTGCGCATCATGACCTTGGAGCAGGGACCGACGGGGCCCACGCTCAAGTCCGACCAGGCGGTCACGGTCGATGGTGACGTGGACCCCGAGTCAGCTCCCGCCTGGTTCATCCCACCCGATCAGCGTGTCGTGCTGCCGACCCGTGAGCCCCGGGCCGAGCCCACGGACGCGGCGACGACTGGTCCGGGGGACACGATCCCACCGACCACCGAGCCCGACGCCGGCGAGTGACCGGGTCGACGCCGCGTCGCGGGCGCTACCTCGAGCGGCTCGGCGCTCGCGTCCGATCCACCGGCACGGTGCTCTGCCTGGGCATCGACATCGAGCCGGGTGGCCTGCCGCCAGGGTTCTCGCCGGACGTCCAGGGCGTCGCTGCGTTCGCACGCCTGGTGCTGGAGGCCGCCGGCTCGAGCGCCGCAGCGGTCAAGGTGAACGTGGCGTTCTTCGAGCGGTGGGGGAGCGCCGGGGTGCGCGAACTGGAGACGCTGCGCGCACAGATCCCTCCGGACCTGCCGTTCATCGCGGACGCCAAGCGGGGTGACATCGGCTCGACCGCGACACAATACGCGCACGCCCTGTACGACACGCTGGCTGCGGATGCCATCACCGTGAGCCCGTACCTCGGCGGGGAGGCCATCCGACCGCTCCTGGACCGCGAGGATCGGTTCGCGTACGTGCTGTGCCGGACCTCCAACCCCGGTGCTGGCGAGTTCCAGGCCCTCGCGGTCGCGGCGGACCCCGGCGACGGCGCCCCGGAGGAGCCCCTGGCCCATCGGGTGGCTCGTCGCGTCTCCGGTTGGGCGACCCATCCGGGCACCGTCGGGCTGGTCGTGGGCGCCACCGCCCCGGTCGAGCTGGCCGCCATCCGGGCGGTCGCGCCGGGCCTGCCGTTCCTGGTCCCGGGTGTGGGCGCCCAGGGGGGCGACGTGGCCGGCGCGCTCGCACACGGTCCGGCCATCGGGCCCCCGGGCGGGGACGCGCCTGGGGGGGCGCTGCTGGTCAACGTCTCGCGTGGCATCACGGCGAGCGCCCACGACGCCCGTGACCCGGGCTCCGCGCTCTCGGAGTCGGCCCGCGAGTGGGCGGCTCGGTTGCGGGTGCTACGATGACCCCACCGAGATCGGTCACACGAAGCATCAGTCGGAGATCGCGATGCCGTTCAACGTAGGCCCGATGGAGCTCATCATCGTGCTCGTCATCGCGCTGCTCATCCTGGGGCCCGGCAAGCTGCCCGAGGTGGGAGCCGCGTTCGGCAAGACCATCCGCGAGTTCCGCAAGGCATCCACGGACATCCAGGAGACCACCAACCTGGCGACCTCGCCGTCGGCACCGGCCCAGGCGGCGCCCGTCGCGCAGGCGGCTCCCGTCGCCCAGGCGGCTCCCGTCGCCCAGGCCGCCCAGGCGGCTCCCGTTGCCCAGGCGGCGCCCGTCGCGCAGGCGGCGCCCGTCGCCCAGGCGGCGCCCGTCGCCCAGGCGGCGCCCGTCGCCCAGGCGGCGCCCGTCGCGCAGGCGGCGCCCGACGCAC
>DAOTUX010000110.1:0-1524 GCA_034436475.1 Chloroflexota bacterium
TCCTCGCCGATCCCCCAGGCCGCCGGCAGCGTGATGAAGGTCACGATGGCGGTCATCGCCTCGGGGAGCGTGGGGGTCCACGCTGCGAACGCGCGAAGGGCCTCGGCCCAGCGCTGCCGATGCCAGATGAAAGCGCCCGCGAGCACGTCCGGGCCCAGCGGGTAGGCCTGCAGCTCGAGTCGCGTCACGACCCCGAAGTTGCCGCCTCCGCCACAAAGACCGCAGAGCAGTTCCGCATCGGCGTCCGGCGCGGCCCGCACCACTGTCCCGTCCGCGAGCACCACCTCGGCCGCGAGGAGGTTGTCTGCCGCGAGCCCGTGGGCGCGCGTCAGCCAGCCGACCCCACCGCCCAGGGTGAGACCTGCGACGCCGGTCATCGAGACCACGCCCGTGGGGACCGCGAGCCCCTGGGCCTGGGTCGCCGCATCCATGTCGCCGAGCCGCGCGCCACCTGCCACGGTCACGATCCGGGTGGCCGGGTCCACGTCCACCGATCGCATCCGGGCGCCCAGGTCGATGACCAGCCCGTGCGCGACCGTGCCATTGCCCGCGACGCTGTGACCGCCACCCCGGACGGCGACGGGCAGTCGATGCCGGGTCGCGAAGCGCAGCGCCTGGGCGACGTCGGACGTGGAGTCGGGCTGGACGATGATCAGGGGTCGCGCGTGATGCATCGCGTTCCAGACCTTGCGCGCCTCGTCGAAGTCGGGGTCAGCGGCGGTGATCACGCGACCGGCGATGCCCTCGGCGAGGGCGGCCGTGGTGGAGGGGAGGGAGGGGGTCGGGGTCATGACGGGGGCTCCTGGCGTGTCGCGGAGTCCCATCATCGGGGCGGCCGCGGTCGCGCCACGACCGTCATCCGACCGACGCGTCCTACGTCGATCGTCGCGCCGGCCGCCGCGCGGGCGACGCAGCCGAGCGGGCGACGCACCGGCTAGCATGCGCGCGTGCGTGTACCTGCCTTCCTGCTCCGACAGCTGTACCGGACCGGCAGTCTCCGCAACGAGCCCGACGGCTTCTCACTCGAGGCGCACAACCCGCTCGCCGACGGCACGCTGGTCCGCATCGGCCGCATCCGTGTCGATGGCCAGGCCATCGCCCCCGACGACGTCACCGCCCGCCGCGAGGGCGACACCACGGTGTACCGCGCGCGGGATGTGTCGGCGTCCGCGCCCGTGACCTTCCGTCGGGGCGACGTGGTCACGTTCCACGTGGCGGGCTGGCGCCTCGAGCCCGGCGACCACCGACTGGAGCTCGAGGTGGACGAGCTCAACCTGGGTCGCGTGTCCCTCGCCATCCACGACCGCGTCGACGCGCCGATCGCGGCACCCGCGGAGACGCGTTGACTGCTAGCATCACCAATGTGATCGCGACCCGTCTGAGCCGCGTGCCGCCGTTCGAGCGTGGCCTGACCCTCGGCGATTTCCTGGTCCCCATCCGGCTTGGCGAGCGTGCCGCGACCTGGCAGCGCAACCTGCTGATGGTCCTCGTGGGCACCGCGCTGATGATCGTGGGCGCCTATGT
>DAOTUX010000111.1:0-1601 GCA_034436475.1 Chloroflexota bacterium
CATCGGTCAACCATCCCAACTTCCGGTGGCGGGTGCGACCGGAGGACCTCGCCGCGCTGCGTGACGTGCGGCTGTTCGAGATCCACAACGCGGGCCCGGAGGTCAACAACCTGGGTGGTCGGCCAGGGTTCCCGGCCATGGAGGCGACCTGGGACGCGCTCCTCAGCGCCGACCATCGGATGCTCGGCGTCGCCGTGGACGACGCCCATCACTTCCGGGTCTGGGGCCGCCCGTACTCGAACCCCGGTCGTGCCTGGATGATGGTGCGGGCCGAGCGCGCCGAACCGGCCGAGCTGCTAACGGCCCTGGACGCCGGTGCCTGCTATGCGTCCACCGGGGTGACGCTCGGCGAGGTGCATGCCGCGGGTGGCGAGCTGGTGCTGGGCATCGAGCAGCAATGGGAGCTCCACTACCGGACCTCGTTCATCGGGGTCGATGGCCGGGTGCTCGACGTCCAGGAGGGGCTGGGCGCGCGATACCGTCTCGCGCCCGGCGACCGATACGTACGGGCACGTGTCGATGACTCCGATGGCCTCACCGCCTGGACGCAGCCGCTGTTCCGCGACTGACCCGGCCCCGTCCGGCGGCGGGCTCAGGTCAGGTCGACATAGACGTTCTTGAGCTCGGTGTACTCGTCGAGCGCGTGCATCCCGAGCTCGCGGCCCAGGCCGGACTGCTTCATGCCCCCGAACGGGGCCTGGGTATGCACCGAGCTGTTGCAGTTGACCGAGATGACGCCCGACCGGATGCCCTTGGCCACGCGGAGCGCTCGACCGACGTCCCGCGACCATACCGACCCCGACAGCCCATAGGGCGAGTCGTTGGCGAGGCGGACCGCATCGTCCTCGTCGTCGAACGGGATGACCGCGACGACCGGGCCGAAGACCTCCTCGCGGACGATGGACATGCCGGGCGTCGCGCGGTCGAACACCGTGGGCGCGACATACGTGCCCTCGTCGAAGGCCGCGCCCGTGAGCCGCCCGCCGCCCGTCACCACGTGCGCCCCCTCGGCGCGCCCAGCCTCGATGCGACCCAGCACCGATTCCATGTGCCGCCGCGTCACGAGGGGCCCCATCTCGGTCGCCGGGTCGGCCGGGTCGCCCACCACGACCTTGCTGGTCGCCTCGCCGAACAGCTCCACGACGCGGTCGTGGACCGAGCGCTGGACCAGGATCCGGCTTCGCGCGCAGCAGTCCTGCCCCGCGTTGTCGAACACGCCATAGGGCGACTCGCGGGCGAAGCGCTCGATGTCCGCGTCCGCGAACACGATGTTGGGGGACTTGCCGCCCAGCTCGAGGCTGACCTTCTTGATGGTCCCGGCGGCGGCCCGGAGGATCGCCTGGCCGGTGGCCGTCTCGCCCGTGAACGCGACCTTGCCCACCCCAGGGTGCGCCGCCAGCGCGGCACCCGTCACATCGCCCGGCCCCGTGACCACGTTGAGCACGCCGGCCGGGAACCCCGCCTCGCCTGCCAGCTCGCCCAGCCGGAGCGCCGTCAACGGCGACCATGACGCCGGCTTGAGGATCGCGGTGTTGCCTGCCGCGAGTGCCGGGCCCAGCTTCCAGCTGGCCATCAGGAACGGGAAGTTCCAGGGCACGATG
>DAOTUX010000112.1:0-6736 GCA_034436475.1 Chloroflexota bacterium
GCAGATGGCCACCGCGTCGACGTCGTCGCGTGCCAGCAGCTCCCCGAGGTCGGTGGTCCACGGCACCCCGTGCGCCTCGCCCGTCGCCCGTGCCCGCTCGGACGAGGCGCTCGCGACCGCGGTCAGACGGGTGGAGGGGAGCGCCTCGATGGCCTCGAGGTGCTGGGTCGAGATGGCACCCGTCCCCACGAGGCCGATGCGCAGCGGGTCGTCGCTCATGCCCGCGCCGCTGCGACCTTGGCCACCGCGTCCGCGACCTGGTCGAGGTCGTCATGGGTGCCCATGAGGATGGGCAGCGCCAGCATCATCACCTCGTGGTCCGCGGCCCGCTCGGCGGCCGGGCAGACAGCGGGCTCCGAGCCACCCAGCCGGACGACCTCGTCACGCACCGCGGCGAGCCGGTTGAGGGGCACGTAGCCGTGGAAGTTGGGGATGCCCTCGGCCGCGAGCGCCGCGGAGAAGGCGAGCTTGGGCAGGCCGCCGTCGGCCTCCCCCAGCCAGCGGAAGTGGTAGGAGTACCAGGTATGGGCGGTGGCGCCGTCCGGGACGCGCAGCGGCACGATCCCCGGGATCGCCTCCAGCCGTGACGAGAGGTACGCGGCAGCCTCGGTCCGATGCGCCTGCTGCGCCGGGAACCGGCGCATCTGCTCCAGGATGACCGCGGCCTGGAACTCGGTGAGCCGCAGGTTCCAGCCGAGGCGCACATGCTCGTACCACTCGCCGCCCCGTCGACGACCGACGTTGCGGTACGACCACAGGAGCTCCTCGACGGCGGGGTCGTTGGTGACCATCATGCCGCCCTCGCCCGCGTTGATGGCCTTGGACGACTGGAAGCTGAAGGTGCCCACGTCACCGATGGCGCCCACGGGTGTCCCGCGCCACGTCGCGCCATGTGCCTGCGCGGCGTCCTCGATGACCCGCAGGCCGTGACGGCGGGCCGCGGCCATGACGCCGTCCATGTCCGCGGGCGCACCCGCGTGATGGACCGGGATGATGGCGCGGGTGCGCGGGGTGACCGCCGCGTCGATGAGCGCCGGGTCGATGAGCAGCGTCTCGGGGTCCACGTCCACGAACACCGGGACCGCGCCCACCATGAGCGCCGCGCTGGCGGTGGCGATGAAGGTGTAGGGCGGCACCAGCACCTCGTCGCCCGGGCCGACGCCGATGGCCTTGAGGGCGACCGACAGCGCGAGCGTGCCGTTGACGCACGAGACGCCGAAGCGGGCGCCCTGGAACGCGGCGAACTCCTGCTCCAGGCGCTTGACGAGCGTCCCGTCGAGTGACCCCCAGGTGCCCGACCGGAGCGCGCCCAGCAGTGCCCGCTCCTCCTCCTCGCCCCATTGGGGCCAGCCGCCGAAGGGCGCCGTGCGCACCGGCGTCCCGCCGTCGATCGCGAGCGTGTCGTGGGTGGCGGTCGTGCTCATGTCGATCCTCCGATCAGGGTCGTGCGGCCAGCGACGCGGCCGCCTCGTCGACGAACAGCGTCGCGTCCGGGTGGGTCCGCAGCGCGGACGCGGGGCAGGTGGTGGCGATGGGGCCGTCGAGCGTGGCCGCGACCGCCCGGGCCTTCTGGGTGCCGGGCACCGCGAGGCAGATCACGCGACTGGCGAGGAGCGTGGACATGGTGACCGTGAGCGCGAGGGTGGGCACGTCCTCGAAGCGCTCGAAGGCGCCGTCGCGGACCTGCTGGTGACGGCTGGTCTCGTCGATGTGCACAGGCTTGACCATCAGGGGGTCCTCGAAGTCCGCGACGTGGGGGTCGTTGAACGCGACGTGCCCGTTCTCGCCGATGCCCAGCAGCGCGAGGTCGATGCCACCGTCCGCGAGGAGCGCGCCGTAGCGCGCGGCCTCCGCCTCGGGGCCGGCGGGGTTGGCGCCGTCCATGCGCTCGACGCGGCCCGGTCGCACCCGGTCCCAGATGCGGTCCTGGAGCCATCGGCCGAACCCCTGGGGGTGCCCCGGGGGCAGGCCGACGTACTCGTCGAGGTGGAACGCGTCCACCCGCGACCAGTCGATGCCCGGCTCCTCGGCCAGGCGGGCGAGTGTCTCGAGCTGGGACGCGGCGGCCGCGAAGATGACCCGCACCCGGTCCTGGGTCGCGAGCAGGTCACGCAGCCGGCCGGCCGCGTACGCTCCCGCGTGGATGCCCAGGGCGGCCCGGTCGGCGAGGATGACGACCCGCAGGTCGCCCCGCACCAGCTCGGTCACGATCGCTCCGGCACGAACACCACGAAGAACACGTAGTCCAGCGGCTCGCTGCCGGTGTTGGTGATCTCGTGCTCGGTGCCGATGGGGATCATCACGAAGCTGCCGGCCGACACGTCGGTCCGGACGCCGCCCAGGACCACGTACCCGGTGCCCGACACCACGTGGTAGATCTGGTCCTCGTCGAGATGGGTGTGCGCGGGCACGGTCTGACCGGGCCACACCCGGACGCAGGTCACGTTGAGCCGGCTGGTCTGGAACACCCGCCGGTAGTCGGCATAGGTCTCGGGGCTGACCGCGAGGTCGTCGAAGCGGCTGATCACGGGTCCCTCCTGGTGGTCGGTCATGGGTCGCTCCGGTCAGGGTCGGTCACCAGACCCGGGCCCGACGACCGGATGGCGCGCGCGTCGCCCTCGACACGGCCCTGGCGCACGGCGTCGATGTCCCAGCCGTTGGTGGCGCACATGACCTCGACGTGGCTGTCCCACGTGGGCTCCTCGGCGGGCGGGCCGGCCGTGAAGCAGTCGACGCTGAGATACACGAAGCGGGTGTCGCCCACGCACGCGACCTGGTAGGGCACGCCCGGCGGCGTCCGCACGAAGTCACCGGGTCGGAGGGGATGGCGCTCCGCGACATCGGTGCCCACGCCCAGCTCGCCGTTCCCCTCGAGCACGAAGAAGACCTGCTCGGCGTCGTGATGGGTGTGGACCGGTGGCGCCTCGCCCGGCTCGAGGACCACGAAGAACGCCTCGCTCGCCGCGCCGTCCGCGCGATCCATGATGAGGTCGTTGACATGGGTGGGGAAGCGGTATCGGGTGGCGTCACCCGGATGGAACACGTACTGCGTCAACGGATCTCGAACCCCCACGACGATGCGCCCGATGGTCTCGACGACGGTCGATCGTCCTACAGTAGACTATCGGTCACGGTGCCCGCAAGGGCCACGATGGGAGGGACCGCATGTTCGATCTGCGGGGCAGGGTGGCCGTCGTCATCGGCGGCACCGGCGTCCTGGGAGGGGCCCTGTGCCACGGCCTCGGTGACGCCGGGGCGGCGATCGCCGTGCTCGGGCGGTCACGCGAGCGGGCCGACGCCCGGGTCGCGGCACTCACCGAGCGGGGCGTGCGCGCCGTCGGCGTGATCATGGACGCGACCGACCCCGCGAGCGTGGGGGCGGCCCACACCGAGGTGGAGCGGGCGCTCGGCCCGGTCGACGTGCTCGTCAACGCACCCGGCGTCAACAGCGCCACGCCGTTCTTCGACATCACGCTCGAGGAGTGGCACCGGCTCCTCGACGCCAACCTGACCGCGGTGTTCCTCGCCTGCCAGGCGTTCGGGCGGGCCATGGTCGAGCGCGGGCAGGGCGGCTCGATCATCAACATCTCGTCCGCCTCGTCGGGGCCGCCGCTGTCCCGTGTGCTGACCTACTCCGTGGCCAAGGCCGGGCTCAACAACCTGACCCAGTACCTCGCCCGGGAGCTCGCGCCCCACCGCATCCGGGTCAACGCCATCGCACCCGGGTTCTTCCCCGCGGAGCAGAACCGGAGGCTCCTCGACGAGGACCGGCTGCGGGCGATCATGGGTCACACGCCGGCCGCGCGTCTGGGCGAGCCGGACGAGCTGGTGGGCACCGCGGTCTGGCTGGCATCGGAGGAGGCATCGGGGTTCGTCACCGGCGCGATCGTCCGCGTCGACGGCGGGTTCAGCGCGATGACCATCTGAGGGGCATGACGACGGTCTCGAGGGTCGGCCGACTCGACCTGCCCGAGGGGCTGTCCCCCGGTCGGCGGGGCGCCCTGATCTACCTGATGGCGAGCCTCGCGTTCATCAGCGCCGACTCGCTGGCCAAGGCGATGGTGTCGGAGACGCCCCTGGTCCCGGTCATCGTGGGACGGAACCTCGCCTATGTCGCGGCGGTGGTGCTGCTCCTGGGCGGCCGGTCGCCCGGCCGGTTGCTGCGGACCACGAGGCCATGGAGGCAGCTCGCGCGGGGGCTGCTCATGTTCTGCTCGACCGCGACCTGGTTCTGGGGCCTCTCGCTGCTGCCGCTCGCCGAGATGAGCACGCTCTCGTCCACGGCGCCGCTCATCACGGTCGCCCTGGCGGGGCCCGTCCTGGGGGAGCGCGTGACGCGCGCCGCGATCATCGGGGCGGTCGTCGGGTTCGGGGGCGTGATGCTCCTGGTGGGCGTGGACGCGGGGCGTCTGGACCTCGCGATCCTGCTGCCGCTCGCCAACGCGACCATCCTCGCGCTGTTCTACCTGCTCACCCGGGACCTCCGCGACGAGCCACCCGCGGTGACCATGTTCTGGTCGGGCGCGGTACCGCTCGCCGCGAGCCTGGTGCTGGTCGCGGTGGTGCCCGGCGGACCGCCGCCCACCCCGGTGGAGTGGCTGGGCATCGCGGGGGTGGGCCTCCTCGCCCTGACCGCCCACCGACTCCTGGTGGCGGCCTATCGCTGGGCGCGCGCCAGCGACCTCGCGCCGATGGGCTACCTGGGCGTCCTATGGGCGTTCCTCGTGGGCACGGTCGTGTTCCGGGAGCCCATCACCGTCGAGGGGGTCGCGGGTGCGGCCGCGATCGTGACCGGGGGCATCGTCGCGCTGCGCGCCTCGGCCGGGGACGGCGGCATCGGCCCATCGACCACCGAGGTCGCGGTGCCCGTGCTGGATGCCGACGAGGCGGGGCCGTTCGAGGACCCCGCAGGGGAGGGTCAGCCCACCAGGCCGGCGAGGTAGCGCAGGTTGTCGCGCTGTCCCGCCACCAACTGCGCCCGGGTCACGTCGTTGGTGAGGGCGGTGTCCTGTTCCACCACGAGCCATCCGGGGTAGCCGATCGCGTCGAGCGCCGCGAGCGACGCGGGGATGTCCGAGTCGCCCTCGCCGAGCGCGCAGAACACGCCGCGCTTGACCGCGCCCACGAACCCGGCACCGTCGGGCAGGTCGTGCAGGACCCGCGTCCGGCAGTCCTTGATGTGGACGTGCCGGATCACCGACGCGTAGTCACGGATGCGCCGGGCGGGGTCGGCCCCGCCGTAGCGGAAGTGCCCGGTGTCGAGGCACAGGCCCACGAGGGACGGGTCGAGGGCCTCCATCAGGCGCTCGATCTCGGCGTCGGTCTCGATGTAGGTGCCCGCGTGCGGGTGGATGACGGCCCGCAGCCCAGCCGCCGCGACCACCTCGCCCGCGCGATGCAGGTTGTCCACGAGGGTCCGGTGGCGGTCGTCGTCCAGCCGCGTCTCCGGATGCTCCGCGATGCGGCCCGACCAACGGAGTCGGTCGGGCTCGTCGACCGCCTCGCACAGGACCGCGAACGGGCTCGACCCCTCGGGGGCCGCCTCGCGGAGGTGGGTCACCTGGGTGCGCAGCCACTCGCGATCGGTGGCGGCCTCCGCGTCCCGGCTGAGATGCTGTGGCAGGAAGGCACCCACCAGGGCGAGGCCCCGGCGCTCCAGACGGGCGCGCGCCTCGGTGCCGACGCCCAGGTACCCGGGGGCGCCCAGCTCGGTGCCCCGATAGCCGATGCCCAGCATCCAGTCGAGCATCTCGTCGGGTCCGGGCATCCAGGCGTCGTCGCCCACGACCTCGTCCACCCCGAACGAGCAGGGTGCGCTCGCGATGCGATCGATGGTGATGGGCATCTGTGCCGGCCTCGTGCGCTGTGGTGTGTCCGATGGTGAAGGGTACAGGTACCAGGGCGCCTGCTGCAAGCGGTTGCGGGTCCACCGGTGCGACCCGTACCAGAGCGTCGCAGCGACGCCCGCCCCGGCGGGACGACGCGGACGATCCGTTGACATCGTCGGAACGAGGATGCTACGGTGCGCCACCTGCAAGCGCTTGCGTTCCCAGACAGGGTCGCGGCGCGATCGGCTCGGGAAAGCGAGGTGTGGCCACTGGCAGGGTTGGCGGTGCTCCGGCTCCAGACCACGACGACAGGATCGCGGCTCGGCGGCCCGATACGAGGGCACGCGTCCGCGGGGGAGGAAGCTCGATGCGTATCCGGACAGGTGTAGGGGTCATCGCGGCCGCGGCCGTGGTGGTGACTGGCATGATCGCCCCGGTGGCGGCACAGGACGATGACGGCACGCGCATCGCGGTCGTCGTGCATGGCGAGCCCAGCTCGCGCTTCTGGGCGGTCGTCAAGGCGGGCGCCGAGGAGGCGGGCAAGGAGCTTGGCGCCACGGTCGACTACTACGCGCCGACAGCGTTCGACATGGTCCAGGTGGCCCAGCTGATCGACACCGCGGTCGCCACCAACCCTGATGGGATCGCGGTCGCCGTGGCGGACCCGGATGCCCTGGGCCCGTCGATCAAGGCGGCCGTCGCGGCCGGTATCCCGGTCATCACCATGAACTCCGGCCTCGACTCCTACAAGGAGCTGGGCGCACTCACCCACGTGGGCTCGGACGAGACCGTCGCGGGAGCCGCCGCCGGCCAGCGGCTCGCCGATTCAGGGGTCAAGAACGCCCTGTGCCTCAACGACGAGGTGGGCAACATCGCGACCGACACCCGCTGCGAGAAGGCCACCGAGG
>DAOTUX010000113.1:0-1668 GCA_034436475.1 Chloroflexota bacterium
CCACCCAACTCATCCTGGACGCGGCGCATGCGGTCGTGTCCCGCAACGAGGGCCGCACGGACAAGCGGCTGTGGACGCAGAACGCGCGTGGGGTGCTCATCGAGCGGTTCGAGGCGGACCGGGAGGACGAGGAGGCCGAGTGGGTCGCGCGCCAGGTCGAGGCGCTGATCGCCGGCCGCGGCTCCGCGGGCTCGGTGCTCGCGCGGCGCGCGGACGACGGCGACGAGCGGGCGTATCGGCCGCAGGACATCGCGGTCATGTACCGCACCAACGCCCAGAGCCGGGCCATCGAGGAGGCGTTCCTGCGCTACGCCATCCGCTACCAACTGGTCGGCGGCACGCGCTTCTACCAGCGGCGCGAGGTGAAGGACGCCCTCGCGTACCTGCGCACCCTGCGCGGCGACCACGACGTGGCCGCGTTCGAGCGGGTCATCAACGTGCCCGCGCGGGCCATCGGGGAGCGGACCATCGAGGTCATCCGCGAGCTCGCCGCGGCTCGTGGTGGGGACGGCTGGTCCGCCCTGCGTGCGGCTGCCATGGGGGAGGGGGGCCTGACGACCCGGACGCGCTCGGCCATCGAGGGCTTTGTCGCCCTCGTGACCCGGCTGCGCGCCCGCGTGGGGCTCCTGGCGCTCCCAGAGCTGCTCGACCTGGTGCTCGAGGAGTCGGGCTACCGGGCCATGCTGATGGATGGCTCGCAGGACGGCGAGGACCGCTGGGCCAACCTGCTGGAGCTGCGCGAGGTGGTCGAACGCTACGCCGACCTGTCGCCCGGGGACGCGCTCGACCGGCTGCTCGAGGAGACCGCCCTGGTGGCCGACCAGGACGCCTACGCGTCGGGCTCGGACGCGGTGACGCTCATCACGCTCCACGCCGCCAAAAGGCTCGAGTTCGACGTGGTGTTCATCGCCGGGCTCGAGGAGGGGGTGTTCCCGCACGCGCGCGCGCTCGACGACCAGCGCCAGATGGAGGAGGAGCGCCGGCTCGCCTACGTGGGCCTCACGCGGGCGCGCCACCGGCTGTACCTGACCCACGCCCAGCAGCGAGCGACCTGGGGGCGGGGCGGCTTCTCGGTGCCATCCCGGTTCCTGATGGAGATTCCGGGGGAGCAGATGCATGGTCCGCGGATCCTGACCGAGGATGACCCGGACGACGACCAGCGACCCGACGACGAGCGCGACTTCCTGGGCCACCTCCTCGGCGGGCGACGGCGGGCCGCGCGGGCGCTGGGCGGCCGCGGGTCCGGCATGGTGGGTCCTCGGCACCTGCCGCCCGGCGGGGGGCTCGTGACGCCGCCGGGGGCGCCACGCGCGGGCGAGCGGTTCGCACCGACGCGCGACCTCGCGGCCAAGCGCCAGGCCTACTACGGCCGCGTGCCCGTGGGACCGGGCCGACCGGAGTCGGACGAGGACGAGCCTCTGGCGCTCCCGGCGCCGGCCCCGTCAGCGGTGCCGCCGCGCCCCGTGGTCCCGGGCGAGCGGCGCTACCGGGACGGCGATCGTGTCCGCCACGAGCGCTTCGGGCTGGGGACCGTGGTCACCTCGAGGCTCACCCGCGACGACGAGGAGGTCACCGTGGCGTTCCCCGACCAGGGCGTCAAGCGCCTCCTCGCGAGCCTCGCCAACCTCGAGCTGCTGGGCTAGGGTGCCTGGTCGCCCAAGACGACCA
>DAOTUX010000114.1:0-2877 GCA_034436475.1 Chloroflexota bacterium
GGACCAGGTCGTCGACAGCCTGGTGCCGTACGACGTGCAGTCGGCCAAGGAGGGGTGGGGCCGGGACCCGCTCACCGTGGAGATGGCCACCATCGGCACGGCGAAGAAGGGCCGGGCGGTCACGACCGGGCGCCTGCTCCTGTTCCTGCCTGACTTCGGCGACACTGGGCCGGCGGTGGGCCTCGATGTCGTGACCTGTCGAGAGCCTTGGGCCTACTTCATCCAGTTCATCACCCCTCGCGGGGACGACCTACCAGACCGCTACCTCTTCGAACGGATCCTCGAGAGCGTCCGGTTCGACAAGGCCCGATGAGGATGGCGTTGGCCGCCGGGCGACAGGCGCACGCGGTGCCGGCGCGGAGGAGGGCGCCACGAGGTCCAGCGAGGCGCCCGTGCCGAGGGCGCCGCGCAGCCGCTCGATGGCCTCGGACAGGTCGGTGCCGTTGGCGAGGCGGAGGGTCAGCGTCACGGCGACCGGGCCGTGGTCGCCAGCGGGTCGCGGCGTCACGAATGACGGCGGTTCCGGTTGCCGATCCGGCTGCGGCGCGCTCGCCACCCGGCGCCGATCCGCGAGCAGCAGGTGCCCGTGGGCCGCGGCAACGGCTCCCGACACGGCGATGACCGCGAGTGGCCAGACGAGCTCGGCGGGCAGCGGCCGTTCGGGGACGCCACCCAGGAGCACCTCGAGCACCCGGTACAGGACGTATGTGGCAGCGGGCACGAGGATGACGACGGCGGTGCCCGTGACCAGGCACAGATACCCGCTGGACGCGGTGGCGCGCGCCTCGCCGACCGGGTCGGACGCCCTCGCGCGCAGCGCCGCCGACCATGCCGGCAGCCACGTCGCGAGGCCGGCAGCCAGCAGGCCGATCGCGACGGCCACGGTCTCGTCGCGGCTGCCCGCCAGCCTGGGTGACCACCCGACGATGGCCTCGAGCAGCAGCGCCAGGATGCTTGTCAAGCCACCGGCGATGAAGCTCAGCCCCACGAGGGCGCACAGGAGCGCGGCCAGCCGGCGAGCCGCCGCGACGTGCGACAGGCCGACCGGGAGCAGCTCGCGCACCCGACGGCGCTGGTGCAGCCATGCCGCGACCACGAAGACGGCGGCGCTCACGACCGGTCCCAGCACGCCCTCGAGGACCGCCGCGAGGTCCACATGCGGGCTCACCCCGAGCGCCACCCGCGCGAGCGCCGTGGTCGAGGCGGTGAGGGCGGTGCACCCGACGACTGCCGCCATGAGCAGCACGCCACCGAAGTAGGTCGCGCGGAGATGCGTGGGTCGCTCGTCCTCGCCGACAATGTCGGCGTCGGCAGTCACCGCATCGGCATCGCGCCAGGCGACGAGCCAGCCAAGACCCCCGATGGCCACGAGGGCGAGCGCGTCAGCGAGGGCCCAGCGCCACCAGTCGGGCGAGCCGAGGCTGTCGCGACCGATGGCGACCGACAGCACTGTCCCAGTCGCCAGGCTCGCACCCAGGAGGGCAAGCCCGAGCGTGGTCAGCGCGAGACCGTAGCGATACAGCCGTGGGAGCCATGCGGCTGCGCCACGAAGCCCGCCACGTCGCAGGGAGGCGGCCTGGACCCGCGCGTGATACGCCCAGAGCAGGCCGGCCACGGCGAGCGGGGCGAGGGTCTCGTTCGGGTGGGCGACCAGGCGCGACGGCAGGCCAAGGGCCGCCGCGAGCGCCCAGTGGGCGACCGGAAGGGCCGCGGCCAGGGCCACCGCGATCGTCACCACCTCGACCACCGAGAGGTACAGGGCCCTGATGGCCGAGCCACGCTCCGCGCGGGCCTGCTCGTCCTCGCCCGTCACGCTCCGCTGGGCGAGCCGCCAGTGGAGCAGCCACACCGGGGCGCCGACCACCACGAGGGCGATCGAGCGGCTGAGCGAGCCGCGGTCGCCGTCGCCGAGGAGCACGGTCCGGCTGGCGCCGATCCCATCGAGCACCTCCGCGAGGAGGGTGGTGACCCCGTTCGCGAAGACCATGAGCCCCAGTGCCGCCACCGCGTACACGTACAGCCTGCGCGCCGTGTCCATGTGAAGTGCCTCCTACCACCAATCCAGGGGGTCGATGCCCACCAGTGCCATGTCGATGCGCCACGCCTCGCGCTCCCGGACGAGCCGGACCTCGAGTTCCCGGTCGTGGGTGTCCCTGCCGAGCAACCCGGCGTCCCCGCGGTGCATGTCCCGGATGCGCAGGGTCGCCCGGTCGCCTCGCTCGACGACGCCATCGAGCACGATCTGGCGGCCGTCGAGCTGGTCAGGCCCCCAGTAGGTCGACGCCCGCTCGAACTCGTCGAACGTCATCTGACGCCGGACCCGGGCCGAGAAGAAGTCGTAGGCGGCGACGAGGTCGTCGTCCAGGCATGCCGCCAGATAGGCCTGGAAGACCCCGGCGGGAGAGTCCTGTGGGAACTCCGCGCGGGTGCTCGTCGACGCCTGCAGCGCAGCGACCGCCACGAGGAGCAGCGCTGCGACCGCGACGGCGACGAGCATCAGAGCCCCCGATGGGCGTCGGGTCCGGGGGCTCGTCGTCCCGGGGCTCGTCGTCCCGGGGTCGGTCATCGTGCCCATGGGGGTCGCCCCCAAGGTGTGCTGCTGTGGGTCCATGACGTGAGGCTCGGCCTAAGGCGGGGCCCAGGACATCGGGAGGAAGCCGTAGCGGGGGCCTCATTTCGCAAGCCAGCGGCAGAGGGCCTCCGGCGCACCATCGGTGGACCCGGCGTAGCATCCCGCGATGCCGTCGGGCGCCCAGGTCACCGACCACCAGGTCGACGGTGTATCTCCATGACGCTGTGTCGGAGGTGGTCTCGATCGTGACCATCCAGGATGCGCGCTCCGCGCGCGCACCGACGGACGAGCGATGACCGCGGGCG
>DAOTUX010000115.1:0-1960 GCA_034436475.1 Chloroflexota bacterium
CCGCCATCGCAGCTCCGGGCGCCTGGACCACCCACGGCCCCTACGGCGGTAGGGTCTGGTCGCTGGTGATCGATCCGTCTGCGCCGTCCACGCTCTACTCGGCCGTCTCGATCCCGTCCACGGAGGCTCCCCTCGTCCACAAGTCCAGCGACGGCGGCGCCACCTGGGTCCCGCTCGGGGTCTCGGCCAAGGTGCTCGCAGCTGCGCCACGCGCCGCGGGCACGGTCTATGCCGGGAACAGCAACTCGGTCGGGAGGTCGACCGACGCCGGCGCGAGTTGGAGCTGGACCGGGTTGGGGAGCCTGGGCGTGAGCGAGGTCCAGGCGCTGGCCGGGTCCCCCGGCAGCGCGGTGGCGATCTATGCGGGGACGGACGCGGGCGTCTTCCGCTCCACCGACGCCGGGGTCACCTGGGCGCCTGCCGGCCACGGCCTCCAGAACGTGAGCGCGCTCGCCATCGATCCCCTGACGGCGTCGACGATCTACGCCACAGCGGGCACCGTCGTCTACAAGTCCTGGGACGGAGGCGACAACTGGACCCCGGCGCTCTCCAGCATGGTCCGGACCTACGGCAGCCTGGCGATCCACCCGACCAACCCGCTGACAGTCTTGGCGGGAGCGCCGGAAGGCGCCTCGAGGTCCCTCGACGGCGGCGCCAGCTGGCAGGACATCCCGGTGACCGCCACGGCCCTGGCCATCGACGCGGTCCACTCGAACATCGTCTACGCGGCGCGCCCGGGCGGGACGGTGGATCGCTCGACTGACCACGGTACGTCGTGGACCACGATCGGCACGGGCCTGGAAGACGCCGTGAGTTCGCTGGCTGTCTCTCCTTCGACACCCGGCACGGTCTTCGCCGGATCGCTCAACTGGGCCGGGGTCATGAAGACCACCGACGCCGGGGGGGCCTGGACGCCCGCCAACCAGGGCATCCTGTTCTTGACGGTACGCTCCGTCGATCTCCACCCGGCGGCGCCCCAGACGCTCCTCGCGGCGACGGGGGGTGCTGGGCTCTTCAGATCGACCGACGGCGGCGGGTCGTGGGCGCCGGGCCACAAAGGGCTGACGCCACGGCAACCCGACGCGGTCGCCTTCGCGTCGGCCAGCCCTGCCACGGTCTACGCCACGACCTCCTCGGGGACGTTCCGGTCGACAGACTCCGGTGGCTCCTGGAACCAGATGGGTGGCCTGCCCCCTGGGTCCGTGGCGGTGCTGGCCGGCGCCCCCAACGACCCCGACACGCTCCTCGCCGGGACCACGAACGGGCTGTTCACGTCCACCGACGCGGGCGGCACGTGGCAAGGTTCGGCCCTCACCGCAGAGTGGGTGACGGCGCTCGCTTTCGACCCATCGAACCCGGCCACGCTGTACGCAGGGACGTTCGAGAGCGGCCCCTTCAAGTCGACCGACTCCGGCGCGACCTGGGCGCCCGCCAACGTGGGCATCGCCGACCGATGGGTCTCCAGCCTGGCCGTCGACCCGAGCGACCCGTCGACGGTCTACGCCGGCGTGGCCTGGGACCCTTCCGGCCCGACCGCCGGCGTGTTCAAGTCGACCGATGGCGGGGCGACCTGGCGCGAGGCCAACCGCGGGCTGCCCGCCGACCGATACTTCCGGGCGATGTTGCTGATCGATCCGTGGCGGCCCGGCACGCTCTACGCATCGGTGGGCAACTTCTCCGTCCGGGGCATGACCTTCCGGTCGACCGACTCCGGCGAGCACTGGCAGTCGATCGGGTCGTCGGCCGCGCCCGGCGGCGCGGGTTCGCTGGCCCTCGACCCGCTCCGAGACTCACTCTATGTCGCGGGCCGTGGCGTCTGGCGCGCCGACTCGCCGGTCGCGACCTTCGTCAAGGGCGACCTCGACGGGGACGGGCGGGCCGACCTCGTGTTCGCCAACACGGCCGACGCGAGGCAGCACAAAGCGTGGCTCATGAACGGGGTGGAGCGAACCGGCGAGGC
>DAOTUX010000116.1:0-19053 GCA_034436475.1 Chloroflexota bacterium
CATTGGCGAGGTGAGCTACGTGATGGGCGAGATCCTGGATTCCTCCGCGATGCGGACGCTCGACGTCCCCGGATACCTCGATCGCACCAGGGAGTACCTCGAGACCCTCGGTGACACCGTCGACATCTGGGAGGTCGGCAACGAGATCAACGGCGAGTGGCTGGGTCGTCGGGCCGACGTGGTGGCCAAGATGACGGGTGCCTACGACCTGGTCGAAGGCCAGGGACGCGTCACTGCCCTCACCCTGTACTACAACCGGGGCTGCTGGTCCAGGCGCGGGAACGAGATGTTCCGCTGGGTGGAGGCCAACGTCCCCGAGCGCATGCGACAGGGCCTCGACTATGTGCTCGTGAGCTACTACGAGGAGGACTGCGGCGGCCGCCGGCCCGACTGGGACGCGGTGTTCGCCGGGCTTGCCTCGGTGTTCCCCGGGTCCAGGCTCGGCTTCGGGGAGGTCGGCACCACCCATGCGCGCCAGAAGGCCGCCTACCTGCGCCGCTACTACGCGCTGGAGCCACCCCTGCCCGCGTTCGTGGGCGGCTACTTCTGGTGGTACTTCCGCCAGGACATGGTGCCCGCCACCAAGCCGCTCTGGTCGGTGCTCGCCGAGGCCATCGGCGCGCACGCTCCGGCATCCGCCCCACCGAGGCCCGCGCGCCCCGAACTCGGCGACGAGGCTCCTGTGGTGCCGCCCGACGGCGCCTGACCGGGCTGCTCCGCTACACTCTCCGCCTCTCATCTGGTTCGTGGCAGCAGGCCGGCTGGTCGCCCGCGACCGACATCATCGGAGCCTCCGTGCCATCGGAGCCGCCTCCGGCACCGAGGAGCGTTGCAGGGCATGATCTCCACCGGGGACCTCAAGAAGGGCGTGGCCATCGAGCTCGACGGCGAGCTGTGGCAGATCCTCGACTACAACCACATCAAGATGGGCCGCGGGTCGGCGCAGGTGCGCATCAAGCTGCGCAACATCCGGCGCGGCCAGACCGTCGAGCGGACCTTCCAGGCGGGCGAGAAGTGGCCCCGCGCGTTCCTCGAGAAGCGACCCGTCCAGTTCCTGTACAGCGATGGTGACGACTTCCATTTCATGGAGCTCGAGAACTACGAGCAGTTCACGCTGACCCGCGAGCAGCTCGCGGACGTTGCCGCCTACCTCAAGGACGGGATGCAGCTCGACCGGACCAGCCATGAGGGCGAGACCATCGGCATCGAGCTGCCCATCACCGTGGACCTCATGGTGTCCGACACCGAGCCGGGCTTCGCGGGCGACACGGCGACAGGCGCGCGGAAGAACGCGACCACCGAGACGGGCCTCGTGGTCACGGTGCCGCTGTTCGTCGAGATCGGTGACGTCATCCGGGTCGACACGCGCGACGGCAGCTACCAGACTCGCGTCTGACGCGCCGATGGGCGGCGCCGACCAGCTGGGCCTGCCGCTCGGCGACGAGCCGCCGCATCCCGCGGATGCGACCCCGGCCGGTGGCGCGTCACCCTCCGCTGGGGCGACCCCGATCGCGGGGCACGAGTCGGTGCCCCGGGTGGGTGCTCAGTCGGACTCCCTCGGCGGGTCATCCACCTTCGTCGGACGGGGCCCCACGGCGCCAGCCGCCCGTGGCATGCCCCGGATCCTCGCGGTCGGGGAGCTGACCAGCCACATCAAGGCGTCGTTGCGCGCCGTGCCCGCGCTGCGGGACGTGTGGGTCGAGGGCGAGGTGGGTCAGGTCACCGTCAGCTCCGCCGGGCACTGCTACTTCACGCTCAAGGACGAGCGCGCGTCCATCCGCGCGATGATCTTCCGTGACGACCGGATGGCCATCCCCTTCCAGCCTCGCACCGGGATCCGACTGGTCGCGCACGGGCGGGTCGACGTGTTCGACGCCCAGGGCGTCTACCAGCTGTATGTGGACACCCTCCAGCCTGCCGGCTTCGGGGACCTCGCGTTGCGGTTCGAGGCGCTCAAGGCGCAACTCGCCCGCGAGGGTCTGTTCGAGGCCTCGCGCAAGCGTCCGCTGCCGCCGTGGCCCCGCGTCATCGGCGTGTGCACCAGTCTGTCGGGGGCCGTGCTCCACGACATCCGCAAGGTGCTCTCGCGCAGGTGGCCGGCGGCGCATGTGATCGTGAGCGCGTGCCAGGTCCAGGGTGCCGGCGCCCCGGAGAGCATCGTCGCGGCGCTCCGGCGCTCCGGTCGCTGGACCGACCCGCGCACCGGACGTGCCATGGACCTCATCATCCTGGCGCGCGGCGGGGGGTCGCTCGAGGACCTGTGGGCCTTCAACGAGGAGGTGGTCGTGCGCACGGTCGCGGCCTCCCCCGTGCCCATCATCGTGGGCGTGGGTCATGAGACCGACACGACCCTCGCCGAGTTCGCAGCCGATGTGCGTGCCGCCACCCCATCGGTGGCCGCCGAGTTGGCCGTGCCCGATCGCATCCAGCAGGAGCAGGTGCTGCGCACCCTGGGCGCGCGCCTCACGACCGACATGGCGCGCATGCTCGTCGCCGTGCGCGCCTCGCTCGATGGGGAGCGCCGCGCCCTGGACGCCTCGCGCCCTGCAGCAGTGCTCGCCACCGAACGGGAGCGCACGGGTCTGCTCCTCGACCGTGCGACGCGAGCCATGACGACACGTCTCGAGGCAGGCCGAGGGCGCCTCCAGCGCCTCGCGGACCGCCTGCCGCGACCGCTCGCGACCCGCCTGGCCCACGAGCGAGCCACCATCGAGGGCGCGGCGGCGACCTTGGTGGCGCTCGGCCCCTGGGCGACCCTCGACCGCGGCTATGCCATCGTGCGGGACGCTCGAGGCACGATCGTCCGCGACGCGACGGCCCTGGCGCCAACCGACCCGATCGAGGTCCGTCTGGCTCGCGGCGCGGTGGACGCACGGGTCGAGGGCGTGCGAGACTCACCCCGATGACCGAGCCGACGAGCGGAGCTCCGGCGCCAGGGACACCGACCGGGTCAGCGAGCGATCCCGGGTCAGGGGTCGATGGTCTCGCCTTCGACCAGGCGCTGACCGAGCTCCAGTCGGTGGTCGGTCGGCTGGAGGCCGGCGGCCTGCCACTGGAGTCCAGCATCGAGCTGTACGAGCGAGGGGTGGAGCTCCACGCCCACTGCGCGCGTCTCCTCACGCAGGCCGAGACGCGCGTGCAGCGGTTGGTGGAGGGTGCCGGTGGGCGGCTGGCAGTCCTTGACCTGCGCCCGGACGACGATCCATGACGCGAACGCGCGCGAACGGCTAGGATCGCCCGTCGTGACCATCCTGCCGACCCTCCACGGGCCCTCGGACCTCAAGGCGCTCCCGACCGAGCGGCTGCCCCAGCTGTGCCAGGAGATCCGTGACGTCATCATCGGGACGGTCGCCAACACCGGTGGCCACCTGGGCAGCTCGCTGGGCGTGGTGGAGCTCGCGGTGGTGCTGCATCGGCTGCTGGACAGCCCCACCGACCACATCGTCTGGGACACGGGTCACCAGGCGTACGCCCACAAGCTCCTGACCGACCGCCTGGGGGCCTTCGGGACCCTTCGCCAGTTGGGTGGCCTGGGGGGCTTCCCTCGACGCTCCGAGAGCCCGCACGACGTGTTCGATGGCGGGCACGCGGGCACCGGCATCTCCATCGGGGAGGGGCTCGCCCTGGCACGTGACAGGCGTGGTGGCGACGAGCGGATCGCGGTGGTGGTGGGTGACGCGGCACTCATGGCGGGTCTCTCGCTCGAGGCGCTCAACGACGTGGGCGAGCGCGGCACACGGATGCTCATCGTGCTCAATGACAACGAGATGAGCATCTCGCCCACGGTGGGCGCGATGAGCCGCTACCTCTCACGCATCAAGCTCTCCCGCACCTGGCGCGGCTCGCGACGCGCCTATGACGACACGGTCCAGCGGATCCCCGTGGTCGGCCCCGCCGCGTACGAGTGGTCCGTGCGCCTCCGGGCCGCGGTCGTCGACTTCGCGCAGCCGGGCCGGCTGTTCGAGGACCTCGGCATCACGTACGTGGGGCCCGTGGACGGTCACGACCTGGCGCTCCTGGAGCGAACCATCGGGCGTGCCTACCGGGGCATGGAGCGACCTGTCCTGCTGCATGTGCGGACACGCAAGGGACTTGGCTACCGCCCGGCGGAGTCGGACCGGGTCTCGTTCCACGGCGCGGCGCTCCCCCCCATGCCGCTGGGCGCTGGCGCGGCGCCGCAGCGTGGCGCGGGCACGGCATCGGACGGTGACGCGACGCCATCGGACGAGCAGCGTGTCGCCGCCACGCGCAAGCCCCCGAGCTACACCTCGGTGCTCGCCGAGGAGCTCGTGCGCATCGGCAGGGAGGACCCGCGGGTGGTGGCCATCACCGCGGGGATGCCCACCGGGACCGGGCTGGCCCGCTTCGCCGCCGAGCTCCCCGACCGGATGTATGACGTGGGCATCGCGGAGCAGCACGCCATGACGCTCGCGACGGGTCTTGCGCTGGGTGGTCAGCGGCCGTTCGTCGCGCTCTACTCCACGTTCCTGCAACGCGCCTTCGACCAGGTGGTCCATGACGTCTGCCAGAACGACGCCCCGGTGGTCATCGGGGTCGACCGAGCGGGTCTCGTGGGCGAGGACGGCACCAGTCACCAGGGGATGTTCACGCTCGCCACCCAGCGCCAGCTGCCCAACCTCCTGGTCGCCTCGCCGCGTGACGAGCAGCAGCTGCGCCGCCTGCTGCGGGCCGCGTTCGCGCAGGACCATCCCGTGGCCATCCACTATCCGCGTGACGCGGGTCTGGACCTGCCGGAGATGGACCCGGTCCCGGTGCCCGTGGGACGTGGCGAGACGCTGCGCCAAGGCTCGGACGTGGTGCTCGTGGGGTTCGGCCCGATCATCCAGCGCGGTCTTTCGGTGGCCGACCGAATGGGGATGGAGGGCTGGTCGGTGGGCGTGGTCGACGCGGTCTGGGCCAAGCCGCTCGATCGCGACCTCCTGGTGCGGGTCGCGCGTGGCGCTCGGCTGTTGGTGACCCTGGAGGAGAGCGCGCTGCCGGGCGGCTTTGGGAGCGGCGTGCTGGAGCTCCTGGAGGCCGAGGGGCTGGCGGACCCGGCCCTCCGCTCGGTCCCCGTGGTGCGCATCGGCATCCCGGCGGCCCGCTTCGTGGACCATGGGGCGGTCTCGGACCTGCGTCACCTCGTGGGTCTCGACGTGGATGGCATCCATGCGCAGGTGACCGAGGCGGTGGCCCGCCTGGGGCTCACGGCGTCGGGGTCGCCGGACCTGGGTGGGACGACGCCCGCCGTCGCTCGGAGCGAGGTGTCCCCGACATAGCCGGCGTCATGCTCGACACTCGGGCATGGCCGCAATGGCGGTCGCTCGCTCCGGCGGCACGCGCATCCGTGCCCGGTGGTCTCGGAGGACCCCCATCCGTGGCACCATCCGGGACGTGACCACCCGTGTCCGCCTCGACCAGCTCATCACGGAGCGGGGCATGGCCCCCACGCGCAGCCGTGCGCAGGCGCTGCTCATGGCAGGGCGCGTCCGGGTCGGCGCAGGGGACGGGGCGCGACTCGATCGCAAGCCTGGCGACATGGTCGACCCATCCACGACCCCTCTGGAGCTCGTGGAGAGCGCGCGGTTCGTGTCCCGCGGCGGAGAGAAGCTGGCGGGCGCCCTCGACGCCTTCGCCATCGAACCGGAGGGCCGAACCTGCCTGGATGTGGGCGCCAGCACGGGCGGCTTCACGGACTGCCTGTTGCAGCGCGGCGCGGCGCGTGTCTATGCTCTCGACGTGGGACGGGGCCAACTCGCAGCCTCGCTCCGGGACGACCCTCGCGTGGTGCCCCTGGAGCGCACGCATGCGGCTCGTCTCGACCCGGACGCGGAGGACCGTCTGGTCCTCCCGGAGGCGGTGTCCCTCACGGTGGCGGACGTGTCCTTCATCTCGCTCACACGACTCCTGCGGGGCATGATGGCCGCGACCGCGTCCGGCGGCGACATCCTGCCCATGGTCAAGCCCCAGTTCGAGCTCACCCCCAAGGACGTCCCAGGCGGCGTGGTCCGAGACCCCGCCCTCCGGGCGCGCGCCATCGGCCGCGTGCGCTCCCACGCGCTCAGCCTTGGGCTGGAGGTGCTGGGGGCGGTCGACGCCCCACTCGCCGGGCCATCGGGGAACCAGGAGACGTTCCTGTGGCTGCGCGTGCCGGTGGCCTCGTGAGGCGCATCGGGTTCGCGTTCAACCCCACCAACGAGCAGGCGGTCTCGCTGCGCGGCCTCGCACTCGCGTGGTGCGACGCCAGGGGCATCGATGCGTGGGCAGCGGAGGCGGGTGACACCGCGGCTGACGCGTGCATGCCGGGCACGGACGCGCTCGTGGTGCTGGGTGGGGACGGCACGTTCCTGCGTGCGGCCCAGGCAGCGTACGCCCACGACGTCCCGATCCTGGGCATCAACAGCGGCAAGGTGGGCTTCCTGTCGAAGGCGGAGTCAGGTGACATGGAGTCGGTCCTGGGCGGGCTCGTGGCCGGTGCCTGGGCCATCGAGTCGCGGATGATGCTTGACGTGCGGCTGCTCCCCGGAGGCGCTGAGGAGGGCGGCATCACGTACACCGCGCTCAACGAGGCCGCTGTGGTCCGTGGTGCGCAGGCGCGGGTGGTGCGGCTCGAAGTGAGCGTGGACGCCTCGCACGTGGCGACCTGGACGGCGGACGGGCTCGTGGTGAGCTCGCCGACCGGATCGACCGGCTACTCGTTCAGCGCTGGGGGGCCCATCCTGGACCCCACCTCGCGCAACCTGGTGGTGAGCGCGATCGCCGCGTACCTCACGGCGGTGCGGACGTTCGTGGTGGGCCCAGCCCACACGGTCGGCGTGAGAGTCGTGGAGGCGTTCGACAGCCTCGTCTCGGTCGATGGGCGGATCGACGTGCCGCTGCACGTGGGTGACGTGGTGCGCGTGAGCGCACGCCGCGCGCCCATCCGGTTCATCGAGCCCGATGGCGGCCTGCCCTTCTGGGACCTGCTCCGACACAAGGCCCAGCTCCTGCCCTCCTGAGGATGGCCCTGCTCGAGCTCACCGTGACGGACCTCGCGCTCATCGACCGGGTGCGTATCAACCTCGGGGAGGGGTTCACCGTCATCACGGGCGAGACAGGCGCCGGCAAGTCCCTGCTCATCGATGCGCTGCTCCTGGTGAGCGGCGCGCGCGCCGATGCCGGGCTGATCCGAGCGGGCGCGGCAGCGGCGAGGGTCGAGGCGCTGTTCGACCGACCACCGAGCCCTGGTGCTCCCGACCACCCCGACATCCCGGGCGCGTCGGCCGGCGAGCCGCTCATCTGCGTCCGCGAGGTTGCCGCGGGCCGGACCGTCGCGCGCGTCGACGATGAGGCGGTGCCCGTGGCGCGTCTCGCGGCGATCGTGGAGCCGCTCGTGGCGGTGCACGGCCAGCACGAGCAGCAGCGCCTCCTCGCGGGCCCCCGACAGCGGGAGCTGCTCGACGCCTGGGGTGGGCATGCGGCGCTGATCGCAGAGGTCGCCGAGCGGGTGCGTGCGTGGCAGGACAATCGGTCCGCGCTCGCCGCGCTGGACCTGCCCAAGGACGAGGTGGACCGGCGCATGGAGTTGGCGCGCCACGCAGTCGAGGAGATCGATGCGGCGGGCCCTCGCGCCGGTGAGGTGTCCGACCTCCGGGAGCGACTCAGGCTGGTGGCGGGAGCGGAGCGCTTCCTGGGAGCGGCCGATGCGGTCCGAGAGCGCCTGACAGGCGAGGGCGGCGCCCAGGATCGCATCGCCGACGCGGTGGACCAGATGCGCGAGCTCACCCGGCTGGACCCACGCCTCGAGCCCGTCTCGATGCGCCTCGACGGGCTGGGCGCCGAGGTCGCGGATGTCGCCCGGGAGGTGCGGGCGGCGGCCGAGGGGCGCGAGGCGGATCAGGGGGAGGCAGCGGCGCTGGAGGAGCGACTGGCCACGCTCTACGGCCTCATGCGCAAGTACGGCGGCACCGAGGAGGCGGTGCTCGCCCACGCGGCGTCGGCCGCCGAGGATCTGGTCCGGCTCGGCGACATCGAGTCGGACCGGGCGCGTCGCGAGGAGGCCGACCGGCGGCTGCGCGAGGCGGCCGAGGCATCTGCTGCCGACCTCAGCGCCGCACGGCGGGAGGCCGCCCAGGGCGCAGGCGAGGCGATCACGGCGGCCCTCGTGGGCCTGGGCTTCCCGGACGCCGCGTTCTCCATCGTCGTCACGCCGCGTGACCTGGACACCACCGGCGCCGACGAGGTGGCCTTCCTCATCGCGCCCAATCCCGGCGAGCCCGCGCGGCCGCTGGCGCGCATCGCCTCGGGAGGGGAGCTGTCTCGCGTGTCGCTCGCCATCGAGCAGGTGCTCGCGGTCGCGGACGCCACACCCACCCTGGTGTTCGACGAGGTGGACGCGGGCATCGGCGGACGGACCGCCGATCCCGTCGGGCGCTCCCTCTGGAGGCTGGGCCGCGACCACCAGGTGCTGTGCGTCACCCACCTGCCGCAGGTCGCCGCGCACGCCGACGCGCACCTCCGCATCAGCAAGCACACCCTCGATGGTCGGACGGTCACGCGCGTCCGGGAGCTGAGCGCCGACGAACGGGTCTCGGAGCTGGCCGCGATGCTCGCCGGGGACACCACCGCCACGGCGGTCGACGCCGCCCGCGAGCTGCTCGAACGGGCGCGCGCGAGCCGTGCCCGGGCGCCGCGCCCATGAGCGGAGCGCGGCCCGACCGTGCCCCAAGGCGCCGCGGATGAGCGCCGTCCCAGAGAGCCTCCATGCCGCCCTCGAGGCGTACCTCGATCACCTGAGGGTCGAGCGCGGCCTCGCCGCGGCGACCATCCGTGCCTACGACACCGACCTGCGTGCGTTCGCGGCGGGGGCGACCGACATCTCCGCCTGGGACACCAGTGCGGAGCCGGCCCTCCGATGGGTCGCGGGTCTCTCGCGCCCGCCCTCGACCCTTCGCCCGTCGTCCGTCCGCCGGAAGGCGGCGGCCATGCGCGCCTTCTATCGGTTCTGCGCCCGCGAGGAGCTCACCTCCGTCGACCTCATGGACCGCATCCCCTCGGGCGCGGTCGCGATGCCCCTCCCTGACACCCTGGATGTGGCCGAGGTCGAGGCCCTCCTGGACGCGACCGTGCCCGTGGACCCGACCAGCCTCCGGGACCGCGCCCTGCTGGAGCTGCTGTACGCATCGGGGCTCCGCATCAGCGAGGCGCTGGGGCTCGATGCGGGCGACCTGTCGTTCGTGACCGAATCCGTGCGCGTGGTGGGCAAGGGAGATCGGGAGCGGGTCGTGCCGGTGGGGGAGGTGGCGCTCGCGGCGGTCGAGCGCTATCTCGAGGCGGGACGGCCAGGGCTCGCGGCGACCGCCCACGGCAAGGTCCGGTCATCCTCGCGCGTGGGACCGCTGTTCCTGTCAGCGCACGGCCGACGGATGTCCCGGATGGAAGCCTGGCGGGCCGTGCGTCGCTCGGCGCAGCGGGCGGGCATCACGCGCCATGTGTCACCGCACACCTTGCGCCATAGTTTCGCGACGCACCTCCTCGAGGGGGGCGCGGACCTGCGCGTGGTGCAAGAGCTGCTGGGTCATGCCAGCATCACGACCACGCAGTTGTACACCCACCTGACGGGCGCACGCATCCGCCAGGTCTATGACCGGGCGCACCCGCGCGCCTGACCAGCACGGAGGCGGACCGCACCCATGGGCAGCTACGCGGACTCACTCCTCACCGACGGCGAGGTGGTGCTCCGACGCGAGCATCAGCACTGGCTCTCGCTGTTCCTCGAGTCGAGGCTCTCGGTGCTCCTGTGGGGCCTGGGGCTCCTAGGGCTGCTGTTCGTGTTCTGGCGGAACATGCGTGACGGCCTGGACAACGTCGTGAGCCTGGGCGCCCTCGCGCTGATCCTCATCGGCGTCGCGTTCTTCATCTTCCGCTGGTGGCACTGGCGCACCGACGAGTACGTGATCACCAACCGCCGTCTGCTCAAGGTGGAGGGGATCATCAACAAGCGCTCGGCCGACTCGAACCTCGAGAAGATCAACGACGCGGTGCTCGAGGTGAACCTCGTCGGCCGGCTGCTCGACTATGGCGACCTGGACATCCTGACCGCGGCCGAGGTGACCGTGGACAAGTACCGGATGCTCAACCACGCCAAGACGTTCAAGAAGGAGATGATGAGCGCCAAGCACGCGCTGGAGTACGGCCTTGACGCGCGGCCCACGCCGCCGCTCCGGGCCCAGCCGTCCGCGGCCACCTTCGCCCCGCCGCCCCCGCCGCCCGTGGTGGCCGCGCCTGACAGCCGGGTGACCCCTCGCGCCGACAGCCCCGACGAGGTGGCGCGCTCGCTCGCTCGCCTAGCCGCCCTCCGGGACTCCGGGGCCATCACGGCGGACGACTACGACGCCAAGAAGCAGGAGCTGCTGGGCCGCCTGTAGGCTCGCCGACACGATGCAACTCAGCGACACGCTCCTGTACGCCCTGCTCGCGGTGGGCATCATGCTGCTGGTCGGCTTCCCGGTCCACGAGTTCTGTCACGCGTGGGCCGCCTTCAAGCTGGGCGATTCCACGGCGCGCTGGCAGGGTCGCCTCACGCTCAACCCACGCGCCCATTTCGATCCGGTCGGCGGGCTCATGCTGCTGCTGACCGCGGTCCTCACGAGCGGTCAGTGGTTCTTCGGGTATGCGAAGCCCACGCCGGTCAATCCCATGAACCTCAGCGGAGGACGACGCGGCGAGGCGTGGGTGGCTGCCGCGGGGCCCCTGTCGAACCTCGTCATGGCGTCCATCGTCGCGATCCCACTGCGGATCCTGCTGCATGACCCCGCCCTCATCCACGGCCTGCCCGAGCGCGCGCAGCAGTTGATCATCTTCGTCCCGTACTACTTCGTGCTCATCAACGTGTTCCTGTTCATCTTCAACCTGCTGCCCGTCCCGCCCCTCGACGGCTGGAAGGTGCTGGGAGGCCTCGTGCCATCGCATGTCGCCTGGCAGCTGCGCGAGATCGAGCATCGGTATGCGATGTACATCCCGATCGTGTTCCTGGTGTTCATCTTCATCCTGGGAGGCAGGATCATCGGGCCCATCGCCGACGTCATCCTCGGCGTGCTCCTGGGCATCTGATGGCCGCGTCCTGGTGGGGTGGCAAGGTCCGTCAGACGATGCGTCACGTCACGGGCCGCGTGACCCGTGGGGAGCGAGCCCGCCTCGAGGCGTGGCTCACGCCCGCCCAGCTCGACCTGTTCGACCGGATGCATCCTGCCGACCGCCGACATGGCCTTGACGTCGTGGCGGCACTCCGCGCCGATGGCCACGACGAGCCCGGGCTGCTGCTCGCGGGCCTGTTCCACGATGCCTCCAAGGGGCCTCGGACGCGGCTGGTGCATCGGGTGACCTGGTCGCTCGGCGAGCGCTACGGTGCCTGGGTCTGGAGGGTCGCACGACCGCTGCCCACCTTTGGCACGGCTCTCGACCGGTTGGCGAGCCATGCCGTGGACTCGGCGCTCCTGGCGCAGGCCGCCGGATGCCCCGACCAGACCGCCGACCTCATCCGCCACCAGGCGCGGCCGCGCGACCCGGTCCTGGGAGAGGCGCTGCGTGTCGCCGACGAGGCCTCCTGAGGGCGTGACGGCACAGGTGCCGAGGCGGGCGACCCTGACAGCCGACGGTCGGTCGGTGGCCCTGTCCCCCGTGCTGCCGCGACTCGACCCAGGCGGCCTGCGGCTCTCCGTGGCCGGCGCCGCCCGCCCCGAGCATGCGGCCCATGTCCGCACGGAGGGCTTCGAGGGACCCTTGGGCCTGCTGCTGTCGCTCATCGAGGACAGGCGCCTGGACATCCTGACGGTCCCCCTGGGTGAGCTCGCTGGCGCGTACCTCGACGCCATCGCGACGGTGGAGGAGGACCAACTGCCGCACATCAGTGCCTTCGTCACGGTCGCGGCCCAGCTGATCCTCATCAAGAGCCGGGCGCTCCTGCCCCGCGAGCCACAGCCGGCCGCGGCGGGAGACGAGGGCGCCGATCCCGAGGAGGCCCTGCGAGCACGGCTCGTGGAGTACAAGCGCTACCGTGACGCGGCGGCCCTGCTCGCGGCGCTCCAGTCGACGGGTCGCGCGGCGTTCCATCGTGAGCCGACGGTCGCGCTCGCCGCGGCGAGCGCGGGTGCCGTGGCCCCGCCGCCTCCCCCCATCGCCCCGGCGCTGCTCGTCAGCGCCCTGAGCCGATGGGTCCAGCTCGCCCTCCCGCTGGACGAGCCGCCCACCGTGGTGGCCCGCACGGTCACGCTCGCCGATCGCGCGCGCATCATCCGCGAGGCCCTTCGCACCGCCCCCTCGATCGTGCTCCAGGACCTGCTCCGGGGCGTCCGCGACCGGGTGGTGGTGGCGGTGACCTTCATGGCCATGCTGGAGCTGGTCAAGGGTCGCGAGCTGGTGGTCGAGCAGTCGGAGCCGTGGGGGCCCATCTCGGTGCGCCGTGCGATGGGTCCGGCGCGGGTCGCGCCTGACGCGTCCCCCGATGTCGGCGAGGGGGCGGAGGCGTGACGGATCCCGCACTCGCCCCGTCCGACGTCACGGTCCGGGACATCGAGGCGCTCCTGTTCGTGGCCGAGCGACCCCTGTCCCGGCGTGAGATCGGCACGCTGTGCGGCTTGGACGCGGATCGGGTGGACGCCGCGCTGGGCGACCTCGAGGTGATGCTCCGGGACCGCGGCATCCGGCTGGCGGTGCTGGGCGACGAGGTGCGTCTGGTGACCGCGCCAGAGGCGGGCACCCTCATCGGTCGGTACACGGGGGCGGGCGAGACGCGGGTGTCGGCCGCGGCGATGGAGGCCCTCGCCATCGTGGCGTACCGGCAGCCCGTGACGCGCGGTGTCATCGAGCGCATCCGTGGGGTCGACTCCGACTACGTCATCCGCTCGCTCATCGCGCGTCGGCTCGTCGTGGAGCAGGGACGGGCCGACTCGCCCGGTCGGCCGATCCTGTATGCCACGAGCTTCGAGTTCCTGGAGCGGTTCGGCCTGGCCACGCTCGATGAGTTGCCACCGCTCGATGCGGAGGTCGCGGCCCGACTCGTCCTCCCCGACGACGCAGAGGCCGAGCACGAGGGCGCCGAGCACGAGGGCGCCGAGGACGACGCCCGATGAGCGGCCAGCCCGTGCGAATCCAGAAGGCGCTCGCGGACGCTGCGGTCGCGTCGCGACGCGCCGCCGAGGTACTCGTCGAGACGGGGCGCGTGACGGTCAATGGCAGCCCAGCGGTGGTGGGCCAGCGTGTGGACCCGACCCGCGATGCCATCGCCGTGGACGGGCGACCCGTCACGGGGCGCCCCCACGGGGTGCATCTGGCGCTCCACAAGCCCGCTGGCGTCACATCGACGGTGTCCGACCGGCATGCAGTCCGGACGGTCGTGGAACTGGTGCCACCCGCCCTCCGGCGTCGGGCGGGTCGACTGTATCCGGTCGGGCGTCTGGACCGCGAGTCCGAGGGACTCATCCTGCTCACCAACGACGGCCCCTGGGTGCAGCGCGTGTCACATCCCAGCCATGGCGTGGAGCGCGAGTACGCCGTCGGTGTCGGCAGTGCGCTGGATGGCGCCCAGCTCCGGGCGCTCACCGATGGCGTGCCGCTCGAGGAGGGCATGGCCGCGGCCCGGTCGGTCCGAGCGCAGACCGATGTCGAGACACGCCGGCTCCTGGCGCTCGTGGGCGCGTCGCCTCGCTTCCCGCGACTGCAGTGGTACCGAGTCGTCCTGACCCAGGGCTGGAAGCGACAGGTGCGGCGGATGCTCGTCTCGGTGGGCGCTCCCGTGGTGCGTCTCGTGCGTGTGCGGATCGGTCCCGTGCGTCTCGCGGACCTGGCACCCGGCGAGGTCCGCGAGCTGAGCGGCGCGGAGCGCGAGGCGCTCGCGCCGCGCCGGGCTCGACCCCGCGAGGCTCGACCCCGCGAGGCTCGACCCCGGATGGACGAGACTGGCACGCCACGGCACCGCCCACTGCGCGTTGCCATCGATGGGCCGGGGTCGAGCGGCAAGTCCAGCATCGGGGCAGGTGCCGCACGGGAGTTGGGCTATCGCTTCTTCGATACCGGGATCCTGTATCGCGGTCTCGCCTGGCTCGCCGACGACGCCAAGGTGCCCGCCTCCGACCCCGCGGCCCTCGTCGCGCTCATCCCGCGGCTCGGCATCGCCGATGCCGGCGAGGGCAGGCTGGCCCGGGTCGAGGTCGATGGGCAGGACGTGACAGGACAGCTCCACGACGCCGCGGTCGACCGCATCGTGAGCGCCGTGGCGCAGGTGCCGGAGGTCCGCGAGGCACTCCTCCCCGTCCAGCGGGCGATCGCCGACGGGGCACCCGATGGGGTGATCCTCGCGGGCCGGGATATCGGCACGGTGGTGCTGCCCGACGCCGACCTCAAGTTCTGGCTCGAGGTGTCGCTCGAGGAGCGCGCCCGCCGCCGGTCTCAGCAGCGAGGGCACGCGGCCGGAAGTGACGCCGAGCGACAGGTGATGGATGAGCTGCGGCGTCGGGATGGCATCGACAGCGGTCGAGAGGCGGCGCCCCTTGTGATGCCTGGGGGCGCGGTCCGGATCCGCACCGATGGCCTGGCCCTGCCGGAAGCCATCGCGCGCGTCGTGCGCCACATCCGGGCCGCCGAGCGTGCCGGATGACCACGCCCACCCGCGTGTCGGCTGAGGCACCCGCGCTTCGCGGCTGGGACATCAGCGCCCGGCTGTTCGCGTTCGGCGCCCGGTGCCTGGTGCGCGCCTTGACCCTCGGACGGGTCCGGGTCGAGGGGCTGGACCGGCTGCGCGCCGACACCCGGATGCAGGGCGCGGTCATCGTGGTGGCGAACCACGTCAGCAACGTGGACCCGCCACTCGTGGGGGGCTGGCTCGCCGCAGGCCTGGGGCGTCGGCTCGCGTTCCTCGCCAAGGAGCAGCTGTTCCGCGGCGCCTGGGGTCGCTTCATGCTCGACCAGGGGATGATCCCCGTGCGGGCCGGTCGATCGGACGTGGATGCGCTGCGCCAGGCGCGGAGCGTGCTCGGGCGCGGCGGCATCATCGTGGTGTTCCCGGAGGGCACACGCAGCCCCGATGGCGTGGTCGGCGAGGCGTTCCCGGGTGCCGCCATGCTCGCGGCGCACCCCGATGCGTGGATCGTGCCCGTGGGGGTAGGCGACACCGACCTGCTCATGCCGCGGGGGTCGCGGCTGCCAAGGCTCGGCACGCGCGTCACGGTCCGCTTCGGCGAGCCGTTCCGACTCCTGCGAGATGAGAGCCAGCCCCGGCGGGCGGCCCTGGAGGCAGCCTCCGAGACCCTCATGGCGCGTATCGCGGAGCTGCTCCCGACACGCCAGCAGGGTCGCTTCGCCACCCGGTCCGATGGGCCCGCCCAGCCCCCACCCGGCCATGCCCACCGCCCTGCACGGGACGGCGGGCCCTGACCGGCCGCGCCCCGTCGCGGGCGCTCGGGGGCCGCTCCGCGGGTCGGATGCGATACTGGCCAGGTCATGGGTACCATCGAGGAAGTCCGCATCGCGCGTCGCACCGGGTTCTGCTACGGGGTCCGGGAGGCCATCGACCACGCCCGGGTCGCCGCTCTGGAGGGTCGTGAGACCGTCACGCTCGGCCAGACGGTGCACAACGAGGGCGTCATCGCCGACCTACGGGCCCGGGGCATCCGGACCGTGGACACCATCGAGGCGGTCCAGCCTGGCGCCTCGGTCGTCATCCGCGCCCACGGTGTGACCCCGGACATCCGGGAGCGCGCCCTGGAGCGCGGGCTCGACGTGATCGACGGCACGTGCTCATGGGTGGAGCAGGAGCATCGCGAGGTCGCGAAGCTCGTGGAGGAGGGGTATACCATCGTCCTCCTCGGCACGCCCAACCACCCCGAGGTGGTGGGCATCCTGGGCTACGCCCCGGACGCCATCGTGGTGGACGAGGAGGACGAGTGGGACGCGGTGCCCCGGACCAAGCGCATGGCCCTGGTCTCCCAGAGCACCCAGCCGCCCTGGAAGTTCCAGAAGCTCGCCGCGCTCATGGTCGGTCGCGCGCACGAGCTGCGCATCGTCAACACGGTCTGCCCGGTGACCATCCGCCGGCAGGAGGACACCATCGACCTGGCCCATGACGTGGACTTCATGGTCGTGGTGGGTGGCCGGAACTCGGCCAACACCAAGGAGCTGACCCGGCTGGTGCATCTGGCCGACCGTCCGGTCACGCAGATCGAGCGTGCCGCCGACCTGGTGGACGCGGCCGTGTTCCAGGGTCATCGCGTGGTGGGCATCACCGGCGGCACGTCCACGCCCATCGAGGACCTCGAGACCGTCGCCAGACGCGTGCTGGAGATCGCGGGGACGCCCCAGGTCCGCGCCCGCGCCGGGGAGCTCGCCGCGACGGCGATCGCCGCGGTCGCAGACCCGGCCTACCGGAGCACGTCCATCGGACGCGTCGATCGACGCCCGGTCCCCGCCTCGCGCCGCTCGCCGGTCGCCGCGGCACGGGTCTGAGTGCCGTCGCGCGGCCGACGGCGTCCCACCCGGGTCGCCCAGGGCATGCCCATCGACGGCCTGCCGCTGGTGGCCATCGTGGGACGGCCGAACGTCGGCAAGTCCACGCTCTTCAACCGCATCGTGGGCGAGCGTGTCGCCATCGTGGAGGACCGCGCCCGCACCACCCGTGACCGGCTCTATGCGCCCGCCGAATGGAACGGCCGGCGGTTCGTGGTCATCGACACAGGTGGTCTCGAGGAGCGCCCCGGCGACGTGATCGAGGAGAAGGTCCAGGAGCAGGCTCGCCTCGCCATCGACGAGGCCGACCTCATCCTGTTCGTGGTGGACGCGGCGTCCGGGCTGACCCCCGCCGACGAGGAGGCGGCGGTCGTCCTGCGGCGCGCTCGGGTGCCCGTCATCGTGGTCGCCAACAAGGCGGACAACGAGCGACGCGAGCTGGAGGCCGCCGAGGCGTGGGGCATGGGCTGGGAGGAGACCTACGCGGTGTCCGCCCAGCACGGGCGCGGTACGGGCGACCTGCTCGACGCGCTGGTGTGGGCCCTGCCGCCGGAATCGGAGACGGAACTCGAGCGCAAACGGCGCGAGGAGGAGGCGGAGGAGCTTGCCCGTCTGGAGGCCGAAGGCCTCGCGGAGCCCATCGTCGTGGGCGCGCCCGACGAGGACGTGTCGGACGACGAGGAAGTGCCCGATGACATCGGGACGGTCGAGCACGGCGCCATGGCCCGCGTCGCCATCGTGGGTCGCCCCAACGTGGGCAAGAGCTCCCTGCTCAACGCGCTGCTGGGCGAGGAGCGGGCCATCGTGAGCGACATCGCCGGCACCACGCGGGATGCCATCGACACACGGCTCGCGTGGCATGGCCAGCCGGTGACCCTGGTGGACACGGCGGGCATCCGACGGCGGGGTCGGGTCGCCGCCGGGTCCGCCGCGGAGCGCTTCTCTGCCATCAGGGCCCTGCGGGCCATCGGTCGTGCGGACGTGGCGATCCTGGTCCTCGACTCCGTCGATGGCCTCACCTCCCAGGACGCGCATGTCGCGGGCTACGTCGTGGATGAGGGCGTGGGCCTGGTGGTGGTGCTCAACAAGTGGGACCTGGTCGAGAAGGACGACCGGACGTTCGACACGTACGTGGCGCGGCTGCGCGCCCAGGCTCCCTTCCTGGGCTTCGCGCCTATCGTGTCGGTGAGCGCGCAGTCGGGTCAGCGGGTGGGGCGAGCGCTTGACGCGGCCGTCGAGATCGCGCGCGGGCGCCGCAGGCGCATCGGGACGGGCGCCCTCAACCGGGTGATCGGCGAGGCGACGCATCGACAGCCGCCGCCCCCGGTCCGGAACCGCAGGCCCCGCTTCTACTACGCGACCCAGGCATCCATCGAGCCGCCCACGTTCGTGCTCTTCGCGAGCGGCGCGGAGCACGTCCACTTCAGCTATCGCCGCTACCTTGAGAACCGCCTCCGCGAGGCGTTCGGGTTCGGTGGGACCCCCATCCGGATCGTGATCCGGGAGCGGGCGCGCGTCGACCTCGAGCCGCGCCGTCGGCGGTCCGGCACGGGTCATGGCGCCAAGCCGCCACGCCGACCCGGTGGTGGGACGACCGGGAGGGCGAGGCGCTGACCAACACCCACCCGGACCGCCCGGGCGCTCTCCCGACCCGGGTGGTCGTGGGCACCGGGGCCTGGGGCACCACGCTCGCGCTGCTCTTGGCGAGGAGTGGTCCGGTCACCCTGCTGGCACGCTCGTCCGAGGCCGCGGCGGCGATAGCGGCCACGCGCCGCAACGCCGCCCACCTGCCGGGGGTCGAGCTACCGGCGTCGGTGCTGGTGACCGCCGACGAGGGCCACGTCGCCGCCGCGCGGGAGCTGGTCGTGATGGCCGTGCCATCGGCGCACATGCGGCATGCCGCTGCACGCATCGCCCCGCTGGTGCGCGCCGAGGCGGTCGTGCTCTCCGTGGCCAAGGGCATCGAGGCGGGCACGCTCGCGCGGATGACCGAGGTCCTCGGGTCCGAGCTGCGGGTTGGCATGGATCGGCTGGCGGCCCTGTCGGGGCCCAACCTCGCACCCGAGGTCGCCCGTGGCATGCCCGCGGGCTCCGTCGTGGGCGCGTCGCACCTCGCCGCGGGGGAGCGGGTCGTGCGCCTGCTGGGCGGGCCCACGTTCCGGCTGTATCGCAACACGGACCTCGTGGGCGTCGAGTTGGCCGGGGCGCTCAAGAACGTGGTGGCCATCGCGGCTGGTGCTGTGGAGGCGCTGGGGCTTGGTGACAACGCGCGCGCCGCCATCGTGACGCGCGGGCTCGCGGAGATCACGCGCCTGGGTGTCGCGGCGGGGGCGTCACCACTGACGTTCGCGGGGCTCGCGGGCATCGGCGACATCCTGGCCACCGTCGCGTCGCCGCTGTCACGGAACCATCGGCTGGGCATGGAGGTCGCCCGAGGCAGGGACTGGCATGAGGTGGAGGCGACGATGGGAGGGGTGGCCGAGGGCGCGCACACCGTGGCGGCGGCCCTCGGGCTGGCCGACCGACTGGGCGTGGACCTGCCCATCGCACGGGAGGTGCACGCCGTGCTCGTCGAGG
>DAOTUX010000117.1:0-5233 GCA_034436475.1 Chloroflexota bacterium
ACGTCCGACGTCGCCCAGGCGCTGCGCTTCGCGACCCAGCATCGACTGCCCGTCGCCGTCCGGGGTGGCGGTCACAGTGTCGCGGGCAATGGCACGGTCGCGCACGGGCTGGTCATCGACCTGGGCGCCCGGATGCGATCGGTGGACGTGGACCCGGCCACCCGGATCGTGACCGTGGCAGGTGGCGCGCGGCTCGGCGACATGGATGCGGCGACCCAGGCACAGGGGCTCGCGGTCCCCACGGGCGTGGTCTCGATGACCGGCGTCGCTGGTCTCACGCTGGGCGGTGGGGTCGGCTGGCTGACGCGCGCCCACGGGCTAGCCGCGGACAGCCTTCGCGCGGCCGAGGTGGTGCTCGCGGACGGGACCGTGGTGCGGGCCGCGCCGGACGCCGACGCGGAACTGCTCTGCGGCCTCCGCGGCGGAGGCGGCAACTTCGGGGTCGTGACGCGACTCGAGCTGCAGGCCTACCCGCTGGGCCCGGACGTGCTCGCGGGCGCCTTCATCTGGCATCGGCAGCGCTGGGCCGAGGCCCTTCGCGCGTTCGCAGCGTGGACCCCCACGCTCCCCGAGGCGATGACCGCCATCGTGACCTTCATCACGCTGCCGGCGGCCTGGGGGATCGGCGAGGACCCGGTCATGGTCACCGGCTTCGCGTGGGCGGATGCCGACCGTGGGTCGGGCTTGGCGCACATCGAGGCGCTCCGGGCGCTCTCGGCGCCCGATGTCGAGGCGATGGACCCCACGACCTGGGTCGCCTGGCAGTCGTCCATGGACGAGCTGTTCTCGGGTCACCCCCGCGCGTACTGGAAGAACATCGCGCTCGCGAACCTCGACGATGCGACCGTCGATGCCATCGTCGTGCAGGCGGCCGGGCTGCCGGCGGTCGGCAGCGGCCTGGACATCCACCACATGGGCGGTGCCGTGACCCGGGTCCCGGCTGGGGGCTCGGTGTTCCCCAATCGGACCGCGCCCTACTGGGTCAATGCGTATGGGGTCTGGCCTGATGCCTCCGGCGATGCCGCGGGCATCGGCTGGGCGCGCGCCGTCCACGAGGCATTGCGTCCGTCGGCGGCGCCCGGCGAGTATGTCAACTTCCTGGGTTCCCACGAGACGGACCCAGGGGGTCCGCGGGCGGCGGCGCTGCGGGCGTACGGCCCGGAGACCCTCGAGCGCCTGGTCGCGCTCAAGCGGCGCGTGGACCCGACCAACGTCTTCCGGCGCAACCACAACATCCCGCTCGACACGGACGCCTGACACGCGAGGCGCAGCCGCAGCCAGGGCCTCTTGCGACCGGGCGTAGCATCGATCCCATGGCTGCGACCCGACTGGTGACGCGCCGGGTGTTCCTGACCGACCTGGGACGGGGCGGTGCCGCCGTGGCGGTGGTCTCGGTGGCGGGGGGCCGGCGTGCGCTCGCGCAGTCGCCGGGCGTGGCGCCGGGCGTGTCGCCGCTCCCGTCGGCCGTAGCGTCCGCCAGCCCGACGGGCTCGGCCGGGCCGACCGCGTGGCATCGGGTCGATCTCGGCTTCGTCTCGGCGTACCTGCTCATCCGCGACGGCGAGGCGGCCGTGGTGGATACCGGTGTCGCGGGCAGCCACGGCGCAATCGGCGACGGCCTCGCTGCCATCGGCCTGGGCTGGGACGCCGTGGGCCATGTCATCCTCACCCACAGGCATCCCGATCACGCCGGTTCGACCGCCGCGGTTCTGGAGGCCGCACCGCTCGCCACGGGCTATGCCGGCTCCGCGGACATCCCGGCCATCACGGCGCCACGACCGCTGACCGCGGTCGAGGGCGGGGAGCACGTGTTCGACCTGCGCATCGTGGCGACGCCGGGGCACACCGCGGGCCACATAGCGGTGCTCGACGAGGCGGCCGGCGTCCTCGTCGCCGGTGATGCGCTGCGGACCGAGGGCGGCGCGGTCGCGGCCCCCTCCCCCGAGTTCACCGAGGACATGGACATCGCGATGGCGTCCATCGCGATGCTCGCGACGCTCCCGTTCGAGACCCTCCTGGTGGGCCATGGCGATCCCATCGAGGGCGGGGCGGCGGCACTGGTGGGTGTGCTCGTCCAGCCCTGAGCCCCTGGTCAGCGTCGAGGCCGACCCCCAGCCTTGCCAGCGCACCGAGGCCACGCTCCGCGAGCGGGGCCCCGGACGCGGTGGGAGCCCCGCTACGGGGCGTCGGAGACTCCAGGCTGGCAGATGGTGTTGCCGTCGAGGGTCAGCGTCGAGCCGTTCGGGGCCTTGAGGTCCGTCTGGTTGCCGCAGAACGTGTTCCCGGTCATGACGGGCGTCGTGTCGGCCCCACGGACCTCGATGCCCGTTCGGTTCCCTTCGATGACGTTGGCGTCGATGGTCGGGGCCGTGCCGAGGTCGACGAGGATCGCGACCTCGGTGCTGCCGTGGATGGTGTTGCCGCTGATCCGCGGCGTGGCGACCGACCCTGAGATGTCGATGCCGCGCGGGCTGTCGATGATCTCGTTGTCCTCCACGATGGCGGTCCCCGACCCGATGGCGATGGCCGAGCCAGGCCGACCATCCGAAGGCTCACCGCCGCCACGGATGGTGTTGCCCCGGATGATGGTGCCGTCACCGACGCCACTGATCTCCCCGTCGATGTCGTTGCCCTCGACGATCGACCCTCCCACGTCGCCAAGGATGACGGTCGCGCCGTCGAGCAACGTGTTCGTGCGAATGGTCAGCGGGCCGCCGGCCCAGACCGAGATGCGCTGCGCGGTGATGGTGTTGCCCTCGAAGGTCGGCGTGCTGGCCGTAGGCCCGACGATCCGGGTGAACCCGTCCCACGAGCTGCCCCGGATGACCGGGCTCGAACCACCGGTGATCTGGAACGCGCTGCGACTGTTCCACCCGCCGTCGAAATATGGCTCAGCGTCGAGGACCACATCGACCTTCTCGATGACTGGCGCGCCGCCGTCGATGACCACCGCCCCGATGGGGATCTCGCCAGGAGCGGCGATGTACCGTCCGCGCACCGTGATGTTCTCGATGTGCGCGTCGCTCTCGTGCAGCGCGATGCCATAGGTGACGAGCTCGGTCTCCGCGTACGTGGGAGCGAGATCGACGGGCCACGTCGCGTCATCAGTGTCGGCAAACTCCAGGACGACAGCGCCCTTGTCGCCATCGCCGCGGAGCGTGATGTCCTCGCTGATGACGATGCTCTCGTGATAGGTCCCGGGCCTGACCAGGATCGTCTGGCCATCGTCGGCCATCGCAACAGCGTCGGTGATCGTCCTGACGGTGCCCGAGCCATCCTGGGCGACGACGATGGTCGTGCCGGGCAGCAGTGACGCTCCCGTCACGACCGCGCCCGTGGCGAGCACCGCCATCAACAGGGTGAGGAGGAGCAGGAAGGCGACTCGCGCGATCGGCGAACCGACCGCGACATGGGAATGGATGCGCATGGGAGGCTCCTTGACGAGGGCGAGCCAGCGCGGCCGGCGACGTTCGTGGCGCGCGGCTCGGAGGATCTCGGGGACCAGCCGGTCGGGTTCGCGCGTCGGCGCGACATCGACGAGCACATCGGCCAGCAGTGCCTCGAATCGGTCGTCGCTGGTCATGCCGGTCGCTCCCCGAGCAGGGACAGGGCAGTGTCTGGCTCGGTGGCCATGCTCGAACGCAGGGCCACGAGGCCGCGGTTGAGTCGGGACTTGGCCGTCCCGTGGGGGATGCCGAGCGCGTCGGCCGCCTCCGTGAGAGGCAGTCCGACGTAGAAATGCAGCACGATGACTGCGCGTTGATCGATGGGCAGGCGTCCCAGCAACCGCTCGAGACGGTCGCGCTCCGCGTGGATCACGGATGTGTCCGGCGCCCCGGCCGGTTCCTGGTCGGGCGTCACGTGCAACTCGACCAGGTCTCGCCGTCGCTCACGCCGGGCCGCCTGGTAGCAGGCACGGACCGTGAGTCGATGGAGCCAGGCGTCCCACGCATCGGGGTCACGGAGCGCGCGCATGCCCTTCCAGGCGGACACGAGCGCCTCCTGGACCGCGTCCTGGGCGCGGTCCCCGTCACGCAGGATGAGGGTGGCGATGGCGTACTGGCGCGACACGGACGCTCTCACCAGGCTGGAGAACGCCTCGTAATCACCCCCGATGGCCCGTTCCACGAGCACTCGCTGCACGACCACCACCACTGCGGCGCGGCCGACATGACCGCGCTCAGACTACATGTGGGCTCGAGGGCGCCGAACGGTTCCCTGAGGCACGAGATCCTGTGAGAGCCGATGAGCGCGGAACGGTCACGGGCCTGCATCGAGCGCAGACTGGCTGCGCGAACGGAGGCGCTCGGCCTCGGCGGAGATCATGGCGTAGGCAGGTGCCAGCACCGTGGCCAGCGACTGTCCACGGACCTCGACGAGCCTGGGGTCGAGGCCACGCAGGATGGCGTCAGGGATGGCGGCGAGCCCCGGACGGACGGCTGCCTCTGGGGCTGCCCCGAGCCCGGCCTCCCAGAAGCTGTCGAGCGTCTCCGCAAGCGGCGGCACGTCCGGCGACGGCACATCCCAGAGCGCGTGGGCCTGAGCGTGAGCCTGGTCCGCGGTCGGTCGCGCCCCCAGGCTCGCCAGCAGCTCGTCGCGGTCGCGGCCGCGCCAACGGAAGATGAGGAATGGGTCGGCGTCGAAGGCTTCCGCGAGCAGGTAGTACGTCGCGGCGATGTGCTTGCAGGGGTTCGCCCAGTCGGGGCATGAGCAGTCGCTCGAGAGGTCATGCGCGGCGGCCGGGAAGAGCGACAGTCGCGACTCGGTGAAGGCCTCCTCGACGTCGCGCGGCATCTCCCTCGCGAGCAGCTTCGCGAGGAAGACCGCGCGCGATGCCATGACCGCCTCGACACGGCCCCAGTCCTTCGCGGAGAGCGTCAGCATGCCGATGCGCACCTCGTAGGGCTTCGGGCGCGATCCCTGCACGCGGGCCGTCACCTCCCCCGGCGTGACGGACAGGTCCAGGACCTGCCCGGCGCGCGCGTAGCGCCGTCCCCGAACCAGTCGAGCCCCCAGGTCGAACGACTCGAGGATGCCGATGAACCGCTTCGACCACCAGGTCTGGCCGATGTCGCCCCGCTGGCGTCGCGCGCGGATGCCGTCGGCCGGCAGGGGCGTCGATGGCGGCGCGTACCAGTCGTCATACGAGCGCCCGCGCGCGGACCGGCCGCCACGGGTCGTCCGGCGGCGGCACGTCCGGCGCCTCGGCGGCATGGCCGCGCCCATCCCTACG
>DAOTUX010000118.1:0-5929 GCA_034436475.1 Chloroflexota bacterium
CGTGGGCCGCGAACGAGTCGACCACGGCCTGCACACCGTCCCTGACCAGGGTCCGTGCCGTGGTGATGCGGCTACCGGCCCGGAGCGCGTCCTCGACATCGGCGGTTCGCGCCGAGCCCACACCCCGCTGGCCGACGTGGTGGATGCGTGTGACCCACGGCATCTCGCTGATCCGGCGCATCGGGCTGCTGTATCCGTGGCGCTCCCCGTCGACTTCGTCGCGATAGTCGAGGTGCGCATCGACATGCAGGACCGTGAGGGGGCCGAAATGCTCGTATGCCCCGAGCACGGGGATGGGGATCGAGTCATCGCCACCCAGCACCACCGGCAGGGTCCCCGCGGACAGCCAGCGCCGCACCTCGGCCTCCAGGCGCCTGCGATTGCCCGCCGCGTCATCCCGAGTCGCCGGGACGTCACCCGCGTCCACCACCCGCTCCCACCACGCGGCGAAGGGACCTCCGGTGTCGAAGTCGTGGTGGCCGACGAAGCCCCTCCACGCCAGCGATGCGCGTCGCACCGCGGTCGGGCCCTCGAGCGCGTGCGGCTCGCGCCCGGGATACACCGTCACGAGGGGCATGCCGATGATGACCGCGGCCGGACCCTCCGCCTGGCGCCCCTCGCCCCCCTGGCGCCCCTCGCCCCCCTGGCGCACCTCGCCCCCCTCGCGCCCCTCGCCCCCCTCGCGCACCTGGCCCGCCTCGCGCACGCCCAGGAACGTCGGTTCGCTCACACCCAGCGCCCGCCGATGCAGGTCCGAAGGGGAGTCACGGCCCCCGGTCGCATCGCGGCCTCGGCCTCGTGCTCGGCATCCCACACCACGAGGTCGGCCTGGTGACCCGGCTGGATGCTCCCGATCGTGTCGGCCATGCCCAGCGCGGTGGCGGCGCCACGCGTCGCGGCCCACCACGCCTCCTCGACGCTGAGGCCGATCATGACCGCGAGGCCGATCGCGAGCGTCATCGATGGCTCACCGAACGTGCCGGCGTTCGCGTCACTGCCGATCGCCACCTGCGCCCCCGCATCGAGGAACGCCCGCACCGGCGGCAGCCCGCCCCTCAACAGGAGCGCGGGCCCGGGTAGCACCGTGGCCACGGTCCGACTCGACGCGAGCAGTCGGGCGTCATCGGGCGTGGCCTGCTCCAGATGGTCCACGGACAGGGCGCCCATCGACACGCCCAGGGCGAGCGCACCCGATCGACGGAGCTGGTCGGCGTGGAGCCGGAGGCCCAGGCCGCGCGCACGACCCGCGTCCAGGATGCGGCGCGTCATGCCCAGGTCGAACAGGTCGGGCTCGCAGAACACATCGACGAAGTCCGCCTGTCCGGCCACGATCGGGATGGCCTCGATGACGGCCTCGGTCTGCTGCGCCGCCGTCATGCCCTCCGGGACGCCATGCGCGCCGAGGTATGTCCGCAGGACTCGGACCGGCGACCTCGCCGCCGCGTCGTCGATGAGTCGCAGCAGGCGCAGCTCGGCGGCCGTGGCCAGGCCGTATCCCGACTTCACCTCGATGGTCGTGGTCCCGCTGGCGCCTGCGCGGGCGAGCCGGGCGCCGATGTTGTCCCGGAGCGTCTCGTCGGAGGCGGCGGTCGTGCTCGCCACGGTCCGCAGGATCCCACCCCCGGTGTAGCGCTCGCCCCTGGCGCGCGCCGCCACCTCGTCGCTGCGGTCCCCGGCGAAGGCGAGGTGTGTGTGGGGGTCGACGAGACCCGGGGTGCACAGGGCGGTGCCCGCGTCAAGCACCTCGTCGGGATCACCGGGGCGTGGGCCCCCGGTGCGAGCGTCCGTGATGACCCCCTGGTCGATGACGATGGTCCAGGGCCCCACCATCACCGTCGGGTCGGCCGGAGTGCCGGTCATCACCAGGAGTCGGCCGCGTCCTGTGATCGCCAGGCGACTCACGGGCCCAGCTCCACCCAAGGACCCGCCGGGGGGTGAGGCGGGTCCGCGAGACGCGCCAGGCGGCCGTCGCGGACCAGTCTGACGGCGGCCGCGATGTCAGGACCCGGCTCACGGTCATCGTCGAGGTGCGGGATCACCTGCCGGACGAGCGTGTGGGCCTCGCGGACACCAGCCCCAGGCCCAAGGCCCTCCATCCGTGCGAGCCGGAGGTCGAGTGCCTGCGCCGCGCAGACGAGCTCGATGGCGAGGATGTGCTCGACGTGCTCCAGCACGCGCCGCGCATGGCGCGCGGCGATCGAGCCCATCGAGACATGGTCCTCCTGGTTCGCCGATGTGGGCACCGAGTCCACGGACGCGGGGTGGGCGAGCACCTTGTTCTCGGACACGAGCGCTGCGGCCGTGTACTGGAGGATCATGAGGCCCGAATCGAGCCCCGAGGCCGTGCCCAGGAACGCCGGCAGCCCCTCGTTGAGCCGCGGGTCCAGCATGAGGGCCACGCGACGTTCGCTGATGGAGCCAAGCTCGGCGATGGCCAGCTTCGCGAAGTCGAGCGCGAGCGCGATGGGCTGCCCATGGAAGTTGCCGCCGCTGATGACGTGCCCACCCCCGGTGGCGAGCGCGTCCGCGGGCACCACGCCCCCTTCCACGAACACCAGGGGGTTGTCGGTGGCGGCGTTGACCTCGATGTCGAGGACGCGCCGCAGGTGGTCGAGCGCATCGCGGCTCGCGCCGTGGACCTGGGGCACGCACCGCAGCGAGTAAGGATCCTGCACGCGGTGGTCGAGCGCCCGGTGGGCAGCCTGGAGCGAGCTGTCACGGAGGAGCCAGCGCAGCTCCGCCGCGGTGAGCACCTGACCCGTATGTGGTCGCGCGAGCTGATATGCCGCGCTGAACGCGACCGCCGTGCCGAGGAGCGCCTCGACCGACAGCGCGGCGACCGTGGACGCCGTGCGCACCAGCTGGTCGGCGTCGGCCAGCACCAGCGACCCGAGGGCACTCATCATCTGGGTGCCGTTGAGCAGCGCGAGTCCCTCCTTGGGCTCGAGCGTCATGGGCTCCAGTCCCACGGCCCGGAGCGCCTGGGCCGCGGGCATGACCCGGCCGTGCAGCTCCACGTCTCCCCGGCCGATGAGCGGCAGCGCAAGATGCGCGAGCGGGGCGAGGTCGCCCGAGGCGCCCACGCTGCCCTGCTCCGGCACGATCGGATGGACCCCCAGTCGCAGCAGGTCGCACAGGCGGTCGATGACCTCGGGGCGGCAGCCCGAGTGCCCGAGCGCGAGCGTGTTGGCGCGGAGCAGCAGCATCGCCCGCACCACCTCGGTCGGCAGCGACGGGCCGACACCCGCCGCGTGGCTCCGGAGCAACCGCTCCTGGAGCGCATGGGCATCCTCCGGTCGCACGAACGTGGTGGCGAGCGCCCCGAACCCGGTCGTGACCCCATAGACCACCTGGCCTGCCTCGACCAGGCGCTCGATGACCCCTCGCGCCTCCGCGACCCGGCGGCGGGCGTCCTCGTCAAGACGAGCCCAGGCCCCGTGACGGGCCACCGCGACCACGTCGGCCACCGTCAGGCCCGCGCCCGTGAGCACGACCGGCGGGCGCGACACCGCCGAGGGCGGCGACGCGCTCATGGATGCGACGGCATCGGGACATGGACGCCACGCTCCCGGGCGACCTGGAGGGCCCGCTCGTAGCCGGCGTCGGCATGGCGGATGACGCCCATGCCCGGATCGGTGGTGAGCACCCGCTCCAGGCGCTGTGCGGCGAGGTCGGTCCCGTCCGCGACCACGACCATGCCCGCATGCTGGCTGAAGCCGATGCCCGTGCCGCCACCATGATGGATGCTCACCCAGCTCGCCCCGGCAGCGGTGTTGACGAGCGCGTTGAGGAGCGGCCAGTCGGCGATCGCGTCTGAGCCATCGGCCATCGCCTCGGTCTCCCGGTTGGGTGACGCGACGGACCCCGCATCGAGATGGTCCCGCCCGATGACGATGGGGGCTTGGACGACGCCCGTCCGGACCAGCTCGTTGAACGCGGCCCCCGCCCTGGCGCGCTCGCCGTAGCCCAGCCAGCAGATGCGCGCCGGGAGCCCTTGGACCGGGACCCGCTCCTGGGCCATCGTGATCCAGCGTCGGAGCGCGGGGTCATCGGGGAACAGGCTGAGGATCGCCTCATCCGTGCGTGCGATGTCGCGCGGGTCACCGGACAGCGCGACCCATCGGAACGGCCCCTTCCCCTCGCAGAACAGGGGTCGGATGAACGCCGGCACGAACCCCGGGAACGCGAAGGCGTCGGTCACCCCGGCCTCGTGGGCCTGCGCCCGGATGTTGTTGCCGTAGTCGAAGGTGACGGCGCCCGCCGCCTGGAGCGAGAGCATCGCCCGCACCTGGTCCGCCATGGACGCCATGCTGCGTGCCACGTAGGCGGCCGGGTCGGACGAGCGCAGGGCCGCGGCGGCCCCCAGGGTCAGGCCGGAGGGCACGTAGCCGCCGAGCGCGTCATGCGCCGACGTCTGGTCGGTGACCGCGTCGAACCGCTCGCCTCGACGGACGAGCTCGGGCTGGATCTCCGCGGCGTTGCCCACGAGCGCGACCGAGAGCGCGTGACCCGCGGCTGCCGCCTCCCGCGCCATGCGCATCGCCTCCTCGACCGAGTCGGTCATGCGGTCCACGTAGCCGATGTCCAGCCGGCGCCGGGCACGCTCGGCGTCCACCTCGATGGCGAGGCAGACCCCCTCGTTCATGGTCACCGCGAGCGGCTGGGCGCCACCCATGCCGCCCAGGCCCGCCGTGAGCACGACGCGGCCGCGAAGGGTGCCACCGAAGTGCTGGCGCGCCAGCTCCGCGAACGTCTCGTAGGTGCCCTGGAGGATGCCCTGGGTGCCGATGTAGATCCACGAGCCGGCCGTCATCTGGCCGTACATCGTGAGACCGGCACGCTCGAGGTCGCGGAACGTGTCCCAGTTCGCCCAGCGACCCACGAGGTTGCTGTTCGCGATGAGCACCCGTGGCGCCCACGCGTGGGTCTGGAACACGCCCACCGGCTTGCCGGACTGGATGAGCAGGGTCTCGTCATCCGCGAGCGCACGCAGCTCTTGGACGATGGCGTCGAAGGCCGCCCACGATCGAGCCGCGCGGCCGGTCCCGCCGTACACCACGAGGTCGGCCGGTCGCTCGGCCACCTCGGGGTCGAGGTTGTTCATGAGCATCCGGAGCGCGGCCTCCTGGGCCCAGCCCCGGCACGTCAGCTGGGTGCCACGCGGCGCCCGTACCACCCGCGGGGCGACGCTCGCCATGCCGCTCATCGGGTCCCCCGTCCCTGGGTCGCCTCATGATGACTGAGGAGCGCCCGCGTGTACGCGTGGCTGGGATGGTCGAGGACCTGCGCGGTGAGGCCCTGCTCCACGATCGCGCCCCGCTGGAGCACGATGGTCCGCGAGGCGATCGAGCTCACGAGCGCGAGGTCGTGAGTGATGAACGACATGGCAAGGCCCACGCTGCGCCGCAGGTCCATGAGCAGCTCGATGATGCCCTGTCCGGTGCGCCGATGCGCGGTGGGCTCAACGCGGTGTGCCGCTGGCGCCGGCGGGACGCCCGCTGAGTGATGGCGCGTGGCTACGCCCCTTCGAGGACCTCGCGCAGCCTCGCCGCGAACGCGTCGGGTTCGCCGGTCTGGCCATACTCCCCACCCGCGAAGCCCGCATGGTCGCCGGGGAACACCACGGGCGTCAGCCCCAGCCGCTCGGCAATCGCTTCGCCACCGCGACGTGCCAACGTCGTGCCGCTCCCCTCGCCGACCGCGATGACGATGCGTGTCGAGGCGGCGCGGAGCGCGGCGACGTCCGGCTCGTACGCCGTGCCGGTGATGATGTTCTGGAAGAGCAGCGGGTCCGTCCGACCGCCGTCGTCCTGGGCGGGCATCCCGAACATCTGGGGGTCGGGGCCAGGCTGGGCGGCGAACTCAGGCGTGAACGGGCCCTCGTGGGACACGACGGCGATGAAGTGCGCCATGCCCGCGCCGAACCCCC
>DAOTUX010000119.1:0-3503 GCA_034436475.1 Chloroflexota bacterium
GGCTACGGGTCTCCAGCAGCAGGAAGGCGATTCCCAGCACGAAGAAGTGGGGGCTGAAGCGCCGGAAGCTGGTGCCCGTGACACCGGCCGCAACGGCCACCGCGATGAGCGCGCCCAGCAGCAGGAGCCCCAGCGCGATTAGGTAGTACGGGGCCACGAAGCCGGTGCGCAGGTACAGGAACGGCCAGTCGTCGGTGGCCGGTCGAGGGGCTGGGTCGCCCACCGTAGGGATGGGGTCGGAGCGATCGCCGGGGGGCTGTGCGCCCCCGAGGCTGGCCACGAGCGGGCCGTCCGCGATGGTCGCCATCACGTCGCTGTAGGTGCGCAGCAGCGGTGGCGTGCCCCCGAACGCGTCCTGGAGCATGTCCGCGATCTTGGCCACCAGCCACGGCTCGCGGTAGTAGTTGTACAGCACGAACAGGCCGTCATCAGTGAGGTGGTCCGCGACCGCCTTGAAGGCCTCCTCGGTGAACAGGAACGACTCGAGGCGGACGTTGGCGGCCTGGCTCACCAGGGTGAGCGAATCAGGGAGGGCGAAGATGACCAGGTCGTACTTCTGGTCGGTCGACCGGAGGAACGCGCGACCGTCGTTGATGTGCCGATGGACCCGCGGGTCGTCGTAGGGGCGGTCCGGGTGGTCGCGCATCCCGATCTCCTGGATGCGCGGGTCGATCTCGACCGCGTCGATGCGCTCGATGTCCGGGTTGTTGGCGAGCAGCAGCGCGACGTCCGAGCCCGACCCGGCACCGACCACGAGGGCGGTGCGATACGTTCGCCCGGGGAACCACTTGTAGACCTGGTCATAGAACGGCTCCTTGCCGCACGCGACGCAGTGGAGCCCCTGGTGCGGGATACCGTTGACGTTGATGGCCTCGAGGGCGCCCGCGACCCCCCGGTTGAGGATCGAGATGCGGTAGTAGGGCGACCACACGTCATTGGGGCGCGACAGGGCCACCGGCACGATGGTCGCGAGGATGAGCAGCGTGGTCAGCATCGCGGAACCGTCGATGCGGGTGCCCAGCACCAGCAGGATGACCAGCACCGCGACGACACCGAACCACACCACCGGGCCCGTGGACAGCCAGGACATGAGGCCGAACAGGGCGATGCCCGAGAGCGACCCGACGATGTCCACCGCGTACGCCTTGAGGGGTGGCATGGACCGCAGGAGTGGGCCGAGCGGCATCGCGAGCGCGGCCATGACGGCCGTCACCATGGCCACCGCCAGGACCAGGATGGTGTAGTCGGTGTCCGCGGCATCCCGCGCGGCGTCCGTGAGGCCGAACCAGATCTCGGAGCTGCCCCCCTGGACCTCAAGGTCCAGGTGATTCGTGGTGACGATGACCACCACCGCGAGCAGCAGCATGGGGAAGGCGACCAGCGACCAGCGCGCCCCGCGTCGCCCCAGGAGGATGCCCAGGCCGATGCCCAGGAAGCTGGCCATGAGCAGGAAGTTGCTGAAGAACCCGATGTAGCGGATCTCCGCGGGGACCCAGCGGATGAGCATCAGCTCCACGAACAGGAGCGTGAGGCTGGTCAGCCACAGCCGGGCCACGTTCCCGGAGAGGGGTCGGAGGCGCAGCGTGCGATCCTCCCGGATGAGCCAGCCCGGCGAACGGGGCGGGGCAGACGTCGCGACGCTCATGACCTGTTGCTCGTGTCCTCGTATCCGGTCATGGACGACCCGGGGTCCGGAGGTTCTCGGCGGGCCTCGAACGATACGCGTCTGTGGGCGGATGTGCATGCCGCGCCATCCCGCCGCCGGAACGATGCGCGCGTCACCCGCTGACGGCCACCGCGGTCGGGAGCTCCAGTGCCTGCGACTCCAGCCAGCGCTCGGCATCCATGGCCGCCTTGCAGCCGTCCGCCGCAGCAGTGACAGCCTGGCGGTAGTGGTGGTCATGGACGTCACCGGCGATGAACACGCCCTCGATCGCCGAGCCGGTCTCGCCGATCACCTCGAGGTACCCGGCGGCGTCCACGGGCAGCCAGTCCCGGAAGACCTCGGTGTTGGGCCGGTAGCCGATGGCCACGAACAGGCCGCCGATCGGCTCGACCCACTCCCGCCCCGTCACGGTGTCCCGGAGACGCAGACCCTCGATGACCTCCTCCCCCAGGACCTCGGCAACCTCGGTGTTCCAGCGCACGTCGATCGCCGGATGATCGATGGCGCGCTGCTGCATGATGCGCGACCCCCGGAACTGGTCCCGCCGATGGATGAGCACCACCTCCGGAGCGAAGCGGGTGAGGAAGGTGGCCTCCTCGAGCGCTGTGTCACCCCCGCCCACCACGGCGACGCGCTTGCCCTTGAAGAAGAAGCCATCGCACGTTGCGCACGCCGACACGCCCCGCCCTCGCAGCCGGGCCTCGCTCTCCAGACCCAGCCACAGCGCGGACGCGCCCGTGGCCACGATGACCGCCTGGGCCGTATAGCGCGACCCGCCGGCCCACATCTGGAAGGGCCGAGCCGACAGGTCGACCCGGTCCACGTCCGCATCCACGATCGTGGTCCCGAAACGGGTCGCCTGGTCGCGAAACCGGGCCATGAGCTCCGGCCCCTGGATACCCTCCGGAAAGCCCGGGAAGTTCTCGACCTCGCTGGTGATCATGAGTTGGCCACCCGGCGCGCTGCCACCCAGGACGATGGGCGCCAACCCCGCGCGCGCGGCATAGATCGCGGCGGTGAGGCCAGCGGGGCCGCTGCCCACGATGACGAGTTGGCTGTGGCCACCATCACCACCGCCGGCGGCATCCGGCGTGGGGGGCAGCGGGACAACATCCGCTGGCCCGCTTTCAAGCATGGAGATGAGGGGCATGGCTGCCGGGGTATCGGGCATCAGGACCTGATGGTAGCACGATGAGATACCCCCATGGAGTATCTCATCGTCGGTTGTCACCCGGGCCCGGGGACGTCCTCCCGACGTCGGGAGGCCGCACGGGGACCGCCCGCTGCCCTGCCTTCGGTGCTCCGCGGCGCGCGGCCAGGACGCCGGGGGCCCTGCCCCCGCGCCCGTCAGCGCGGGATTCCCTGACATTCCGGCGGCTCCGCGGTATTCGCCGCCCGGTGCCGGCGCGGGCCGCGGACGCCGGTCGCGGTCCACGCTCGCCCTCCCGGCCCCGGCCATGACGATCACCCCTGGTGCGCCGGTCTGTCACGGTGGGAGGCGCGCGCTGGCGGCGTGTACGCCCACGACGTCGGATCGTCATGGTCCCGCGGCGGGCGGGCAGGACGCCGGGTCCGACGGCGCGCCGCGCGAATCGCGCGGGGTGGCTCAGCCGTCGGAGCCTCAGCCGTCGGAGGCTCGGTCGAGCGGGCTGCGTTCGCCGAGGCCGCGGACCACGGGCAGCACCTCGCGCCCGATCAGGTCCAGCGCTGCAGGGTCCCATGCGTTGCGCACCGAGACGATGGTGTGCATCGAGCCCGCCTCCGCCCATGCGCCGAGGCGGTCCGCGAGGGCGGTCGGGGTGAGCGACCCCGCGCGCCCCTTCGCGGTCACAGAGCC
>DAOTUX010000120.1:0-1787 GCA_034436475.1 Chloroflexota bacterium
CGTCACGCTGAGCCCGCTGTACGACGTGGTGCCGGCGGCGTGGTTCGTGCCGGCGCAGTCGCGGACGGCGCTCCCGGTTGGTGGGAAGTGGCGGATCGCGGAGATCGAGCGCCATCACCTGGTGGACGAGGCCAAGTCCTGGGGGATGCCGGAGGATGAGGCGGGCGAGGCCATCAACGCCACCCTGGCAGCCATCGAGCAGGGACTCGAGGCTGCGACCGCCCGGTACCCAGCCGCGCCCGAGCGGATGCGCACCGCGGTCACCACGCAGATCCGGCGGCTCGCCGCGAGTCCCTGACGGGTCGCGGCGGCCGGCATCAGGGAGTCGCGGCGCCGGGGTCAGGGGATCCGACAGCGCCGCCAGACGTCCACGCGCTCCCGCACGCCGACTGGGTCGGGAGTGCGCGCGAACGGCGCCCCGGAGAAGTCCTCGTCCACCCACCAGAAGCGATACGGCGCCTCACCACCGGACTGGACCGAGAAGCCGACCCAGCGACCCGTGGCGGGGTCCTCCAGGATGAACCGACCCGCGTGCTGGCCCACGAGGTTGAGGAAGTCACCGAAGCGCGGCTCCGCACCATCGGGCACCGGGCAGTAGCCATCGGTGAGCACCTTCGCGACGGCCTCGGTCGAGCGGTCGAAGTCACCGTTCCGCAGTTCGGGCTGGAAGAACTGACGAGCAGGACCGAAGCAGACCTCGTTGTCGCCGTCCACCGGGAAGGTGCCCACCTTGACGGCGAGCCAATCACCCAGCAGCTCCTGGAGCGGCACCCATACGCCTGCGGGGTCGGTGGCGAGGACGCGGTCGAGGGCGGACTCGATCAAGGCCGGATCGAAGCCGACCGACAGGTACCCGGCCAGGTCCGCCCGGTTCGCTGGCGTCACGCGGACCTCCACGCGCAGCACCTCCGGATGACCCGGGGGCGCGAGGGCCACACCGGTCGCCTGCCCCTCCTCGATGCGCACGGGCACCGTGGTCGGCCAGCCCCCGCCGTCCATCGGGGGCAGGGGTGACCGGAACGTCTCCACGCACGGGCTGTGGCCATCGGCATCGGCGGCGCACGCGTGCGCGACCTCGTCCTCGATCGAGTACAGGTGGTCGCCCTCGACCACGGTGGCGCCGAAGGACCAGCCGTCGCCCAACGGGAACCGCACCTCGATCCGGTCGGGGATGCCGTCCGTGTCGGCGAAGTCCACCGCCTCGATCACGGCGTCCGGCGGGATGCGGCCGGCCGCCAGGTACGCGTCCCAGCGCTGCCGCACTGCCCGCCCGAACCGCACGAGGCGCCCGTCCCGGTACCACGCCAGGAAGTCCTCCGGTGTCAGGGCTCGGACGGCGATCCCGTTCGCCCGGACATCCTCGTTCACGCCAGCCGCCTGCTCGTCCAGCGACAGTCCATCGGAGACGTCGACCGACCCTCCCGCGGGCAGCCCAGGCCCACCCGACGGCTCCGCGCCCAGCGCGGCAGGCGAGGCGAGGCACCCGGCGAGCAGCGCGAGCAACGCGCCGCGGGACAAGCGACCGGTCAGGTCGGACGGAGCGTGGGTGGGAGCCATCGGCTGCCTCCGTGTCGTCATGTGGGCACCCGGGACGAGGCCAGTCCGCGCTCGGGTCTCGTCATGCTCGGGTGGCGCGATGGGACGGTCAACCTGTGGGAATCCACACTGCCTGTCGGGGGTCATGCACCATGCGCGCCATGGCACGTCGCGACCTGCCGGTGCTCAGTCAGCGCCGCCTCAACCGCGCGCTCCTCGCACGACAGCTGCTGTCGGAGCGAGCGACGATG
>DAOTUX010000121.1:0-40464 GCA_034436475.1 Chloroflexota bacterium
CCACGACGGCATCGCGGTAGCGGCTGGCTGGCATGCCCTCATCGAACACGACCCGGGTCGTGGGGGTCCGGGGCAGGAGCGACAGCGCCTCGGTGATGTCCGGGAGTCCGGCCACATCGTCCACGGTCACGCCGAACAGCGGCGTCGGCACCACGCGCCCATGACTCGCCGGGCTGGCTGATGCCACGCCGCCGGTCGTGGGCGCGGGCGACACCAAGGGGGATCCCGCATCGATGGGCGCCCAGGACGGCTGACTCGCGGGGAGGGCCAGTCGGTCCGCGGCTCCTCCGGCGTGACCACCTGGGACGACGGCCGCGACTCCCGACAGGAGCGAGAGGAGCGCGATAGCCGCGCGTCGGCCCACGAGTGGCGGGTGGCCGCGGCCTGAGGCAACGTGGTAGGGGGCTCGTCGCCGTGCACGGAGGAGACTCACGGCTCCCCCTCCCGCCAGCGGCACATGCGGCACAGGCGGCCCCGCAGCCATCGGCTCCGCGGGTCGTTCGACGACGACCCTCCTCCCTGACCTGGCTGGACGGTCACCACCTCCCCTCAGGCGCCTCAAGCGCCGACCACGGTGACGTCGCGAGGGAAGCCCGTCAGACGCTCGCACCTGCGGGCATCGGGGTCGAAGACGACGAGGTCCTCGATGCGCACGCCGGTCGTCCCGTCGAGGTAGATGCCCGGCTCGACGCCGAATACCGTGGGGGCCGGGAGCATCCGGTCCGGCGCGCGCCTGCCGATGGCCGGCGCCTCGTGCGTCGCGAGACCGATGCCATGGCCCAGCCCGTGCCCGAACCGCTCGCCGTGCCCGGCCTGCTCGATGACGCTCCGGGCAGCTTGGTCGACCATGCGCGTGGTCAGCACCTCGTACCCGCCTTCCTCCGCGGTCGCGGTGGCGGCCAGCAGCGCGAACGCGGCCTCCTGCGCCTCGGCGACGAGGCGATACAGGGTGAGGTCCCGCGCCGTCGGCTCGCCCACGAACAGGGTGCGCGTCATGTCCGAGCGGTACCCGCACACCTGTGCCCCGAAGTCGAACAGCACCACCTCCCCGCTTCGGACCGTCCGGTCGGACGGTGAGCCATGGGGAAGGGCCGCACGCGGGCCGGACAGGCAGGTCACGTCGAACGCAAGCGCCTCCGCCCCATGCGTGCGCAGGGACCACTCCAGGTCGAGTGCCAGCTCCCGCTCGGTCACGCCCGCGCGGACCGAGGGAAGCAGTCGCTGCAGCGCCTGGTCGGCGACCGCGCACGCCGCCGCGATGCGCTCCATCTCCGCTGGCTCCTTGACCGCCCGCAGCGCGGCGAGCCAGTCCTCGGCGGGCACCAGCTCCACGTCGGGCGCGGCCGCCTGGAGCTGCTCCCAGGTCCCATGGCTGACCGACGTGGCGTCGACCGCCACCCGCCGGACGCCGGCGCCGGACCCACCGATCGGGCGCAGGCTGGCGAGCAGCGCGGGCCACCGCTCCGGGAGATCCCCATACGCCTCCTCGACGCGCGCCTCGGGTGCCTCCTCGCGTGCGTGCGCGTGGTACCGGGAGTCGGCGAGGACCACCGTCTCGTCGTCCGAAACGAGCGTCTGGCCCGACACCCCGGCCACCTTCTCCTCGCCCTCGGCGAGGCTGAACCCAGTCAGGTACCGGATATCCTCCCGCCGAGTGCCGAACCAGGCGTCGACGCCCGCGGCGGCCAGCCGCGCGCGGAGTCGGTCAAGCCGCACGGGCCGGGCCAGGGCGTCCGCGTCAAGCCAGCGCGGGACATCCTCCGGCTTGGGCGGCCCACTCCCCGCGAGCGGGAGGTCAGTCACGCATGGCAGGCGGGACGACGGAAGCCGCGACCTGCCTCACTTGCACTTGGCGACGTTCTTCTGGTGCTGCTTGTAGGTCTTCGCGAAGGTATGCGTCCTGTTCCCCTCGCAGGCGTTGAAGAAGTAGTAGCCATCGCGCGTGTCCGGGTCCGCGGCCGCCAGGATCGAGGGCAGCGTGGGGGTGTCGATGGGACCATCGGGGAGCCCGGGGTTCTGGTACGTCTGGTAGCTCTGCATGCCCTCGGAGACCTTGCGGCTGGCCTGCTTGGAGACCGCGTTCCAGAAGCTGTACTCGTGCCAGTCGCCGAACTTCCCGTCCCGCCGCAGACGTGCGAGCTTGTCGGTGTCCACGGCGTATGAGAGCGTGGGGTCCGCCTGGAGCAGGCCGGCGGTCTCGCCCCCACGGTCCAGGCGATTGGCGTACACGCCCGCCACGAGCCTGCGCTCGCTGTCCACGGCCGTCTCGCGCTCCACGATGCTCGCGAGCGTCAGGACCTCGTAGAAGTCGAGGCCCTTGGCCTCGACCTCCTTGATGACCGAGGGCCCGAGGTCCTTCTCCCAGTCGGCAAGGAGGATGCGCAGGAAGCCCTCGGCAGAGAGGTCGGAGTCGATGACGAAGTTGCCGGCGCCCAGGAAGCCCTCCAGACTGCGCCCCTCGGGCAGGGCACGCAGCCACGGGAACTCCTCACGCACCCAGTTGGGGGGATGCGTGGCCAGCTGGTGGAACTCCTCGGGTTGGAAGCCCACCTTGAGGGTCTGGAGCTTGGCCACGATCTGCTCGATGCGCAGGCCGGTCCGAAGGTCGACGAGCACGGTCGGGATGTCCCCGTCCGGGGGCGACTTCAGGCGGTCAAGCAGCTGCTGGGGCGTCATCGTCGGATCGAGGTTGAACTTGCCGGTGTGCAACTCGTCATCAACGCCCTGCGTGACCGCGAGGTACGTGAACGCGAGCGGCTCCAGGAGCAGGCCCTGTCGTTCCAGGCCGCGAGCGATCTCGCTCACGCCCTGGCCCGCCTCGACCGTGAACTTGACCGGGATCGCGCGATCGCCGGCGGGCTGGCGGAGACGGTCGCCCAAGCGCTCCCGCACGATGTCGGGGACGAGGGGCATGCGCATGACCTGGGGGTTGCTGCCGGCCAGGTCATAGGCGGCATCACGCAGGCGCGGACCGGCGAACACGACACCGCCCACCACGATGACGAGCATCAGCACGACCAGGAACACGAGGCCCCGCCACGGGCCGCGCTGCGGCGCGCGCTCCAGGCCTCGGACCCGCGCGCCGCTCACGCTCCCCTGGCGATAGCCGCTGGTCACGGGCAACGGCTCGGTGACCTGCGGGTCGCGCCCGGTCGCGGTCATCGACTGGCGGCCTCGGCGGTGGCGGTGGGCGTGGCCTGCACGCCGCGGTCCAGGGCCGCCTGGAGGATCGCCGTGGCGGCCTCCCGATCGATGCGAGCCCGTCGGTCGCGCGTCTGCTTCGACGTGGGCGGGCCGCCCGATCGGCCGCGCCCGGGACCACCGAGCCGCGCCTCCGCGATCAGGCTCGTGAAGCGCTCGTCCTGCCAGGTGACGGGCAGACCGAGGGCCGGGCCGACGACCTTGGCCCAAGCGCGTGTCCGGACGGCCTGCGCTCCCTCGGCGCCGCCCGGCAGGAGTGGCAGGCCCACCACGAGACCTTCGATGCCAAGCTCCCGAACCAGCGTGCGCAGATTCGCGACATCGTCGTCCGGCGTGCGTCGAGCGATGGTCCGGAGGGGTCTCGCGATGCCGGTGGTCGCGTCACCCAGGGCGAGCCCGATGCGTCGCTCGCCCAGGTCCACCCCCAGGAGCAGCCTCACCCCGCCGATACCTGCGAGGCTGCCGGGCTGGGCATGTCCGTCACCGGCGCGTGCGATGCGCGGCCCGCTGGTCGCTGACTTGCGGGGACGCGTGACGGCGCGCCGCTGGCGCCGGGTCGCGGCGAGGCGGCCGGTCGCGGCGAGGCGCTGTCACGGGGCACTGGGCTGCGCGCCGGTCGCTGCGAGGCGCTGTCACCGGGCACGCCGCTCGCGCCAGGTCTGGGGGAGATGCTGGCGCCGGGCTCCTGGCTGGGGGACGGGCGAGGACTCGCGATGGGTGTGACTCCTGGGGTTGGGGGGCCCGGCCGGATGAGGATGCGACTCGGGTCGTCGGGGAGTGCTGGCAGGAAGTCGGGCGACAAGGTGATGGTCGCCGTGCCGTAGGTGCCCAGTATGCGCCGTGCCTCCTCGATCGTCTTGGAGCGCACCTGCTCCCGCAGCGTGTCGAGTCCCACGCGCAGCCCGTACACCACGCCGCGACCCTCCGCCTCGTAGGTCACACCATCGGGCGCGATCGCCGGCTCGCCGAGGGTGATGTGCGCGCCAGGCACCAGCGAGTCAGGGGCAGCCACGGCCCCCAGCATCCGGAGCGCGACCTGGTCGAGCTGGTCGCTCGACGCGGTCAGCACGTTCGCCTGGAGACTGCCCTCGATGGTCGTCTGGGGGCCCACCCCGCCCACCACGGACGCGGCGTCCCGGTCCACCGTGACCACACCGGCCTGCTGTGCCGTGCCCGGATAGGCGACCACACCCTCGTGTGGCTCGGGGACCGCGTGCCTGAGTCGCGCGGCGAGATCCGCCGCAAGCTGGTCCACCGCCCGGTCATAGTCGTCCATGCTGAAGTACAGGCGCTCCGCGGTCGTGCCCTCCGTGGTCGGCTCCGGGTTGGTGACACCGCCACCCTCCCCCAGTTGCGCCGCAAGTGCCGGGTCAGTGATGACCGTGATGGCACCAGCGGGCACGTTCCCCTGATCTCCCTGGCGGGCGGCGCGGACCTCCACGGTCGCGCTGTCGCCAGGCTCGATCGACTGGATGGCCCTCTGGGTCAGGAACACGATCCCGTCCTGTGTGGCGACCTCCGTCAGGTCCGGGACGGGCACGGGCGCGGAGCCCCGGTTGGCGAACGTGACGTTGCCGCGCGCTCGGTCGCTGAGGTTCCGCTGCTCGGTCGCTGTGACCACCGCGGAGCCGCGCACGGTCACCGGCACCAGCTGGCCCTGGACGGTGCCAGTGTCGGGGTCGGTGGGTGTGGCCGCCGACACCCGGAGGACGATAGGCACCGGTCCCAGGGCGCGCGGCGCCAGCGCGAGGTCGATGGTCGCCGTGGGCACTGAGCGGTACAGGGCCAGGAGGGTGCCCCCTCCAACGACCGCGACCAGGCCCAGCACCCCCGCGGTCATGACGGCCTTGCGCCGGCGTGACCGTGGCCGTCGCACAGGTCGTGAGCCTGCGGTCCGGACGCCCGCCCCGGGCCCAGGCGCCGTGGTGATGGTCGCGGTGGCATCGGCGTCATCCTCGCCGGGCGCACCGGGCGCATCCAGGCTGAGCGGCCCCTCCGCAGCGGCACCGCGCTCCGACTCGCCCACGCTGGCGTACGTGGGCAGCCCCGCAGACGCGGCGAGCGCGCGCACCTGCGCATCCCCGCTCACCAGCGCGATCCTCAGGTCGCGCGACACCGCCTCGCGTGCCAGCAGGCGGAAGTTGATGCGTCCGGTGCCGATGCGCGAGCCAGCCGGGACCACGAGGACGACCCGATCGTCCTTCGCGGCGCGCAGTCTCGCCACCGCGTCGGTGATCTCGTCGTCGAGCTCCAGATACCAGACGCTCATCGCGCGTGAGTGTGACCTAGACGCGCATGCTCCGCAGGACCCGCCGGAGCGCCGCATCGAGCGGCTGCTCCGGCCCCGCCAGCTCGATCGCCTGCACCGCCAGCGCCATTGGGGTCACGTCCTGCTGATCGGTGAGCTTGCCCGTGCGATCGGTGAGGGTCCGCACCAGCCCAGGTGCGATGACCCCGACGCTCGGCGGTCGGACGAACGGCAGGTCCCGAGCGAACGCCGCGCTGCGCAAGGCCTCCGCCAGCTGCGGCAGGTGCGAGCCACCGCCGCACAGCTCGATGCGCGCGGGGAGCTGTCCGTGACGCCCGAACTCCTCGAGCACGAGTTCCATGCCGGCGGCCCAGACGGCCACGTCCTCCGCGATGATCGCCGCGACCTGCTCCTGCTGCTCGACTGGGTCGCCGGTCGCATACGCGATCTTGATCCGCTCCGCCTCCTCGAACGACACCTCGAGCCGATCGGAGAGCGACTTGGTGAACGCCCGACCACCGAGGGCGAACATGCGTGTCCCCTCCACGCCACCCTGACGCACGAGCGCCACGTCCGTGGTCCCGCCACCGATGTCCACGAACAGCGCCCCGGCGGAGCCCAGCTCCTCGGTGCTGACACATCTGGCCACCGCATATGGCTCGGCCACGATCGCCAGCAGCTGCCGGTCGAGCCGTCGCGCCACGGTCTGGAGCGCGCCGAGGTGCACCAGCGGCGCGAACGCGTTGAACACCGCGATGCGCACATGACGACCCTTGAAGCCAACCGGGTTGTTGACCGGATACCCATCGATGGCGGCTCCCACCACGGCCGCATGGACCAGCCGCACGTCCACCGACGGCAGGCCCGTCTCCCAGGTGATCGAGCGCTCAGCCTCCAGCAGCGCCTCCCGCTGGACGCCCTCGATGAGCCGGTCGAGCTCCGCCTGCGTGATCGCGGTGTCCGACCGCCTGCGCTCCTGGCTGTGGCTGGTCGTGAAGCCCTTCACCAGCTCCCCGGCGATGCCGATGATGACCTGGGTCGGGTGAAGACCCGCCGACCCCTCTGCCTCCCGGAGGGCGGCCCGGCAGTTCTCGACCACACCACCGATGTCGGTGACCGTGGCGGCCTGCATCTGGCCCAGGCCCTGTCGATGCCGGCCCGAGCCCACCACCGTGCCATGCCCGGCCTCGATCCGGAACACGAGGGCCTTGACGTATTCCGTGCCCACGTCAAGGGCCGTGGCGATGCTCGGCGGACGTCCGTCCTCACGACCCCGAAGTCGTCGCAGGATCGACATGCTGCGCACGCGTCCTCCGTGTACGGCTATCCGGTCACCCGGGCGCGCATCGCGTCGAGAGCGGCACCGATCGCCGCCCGATGCTCGCCCCTCCCCTGCGCCATGCCCGGCCTGCCTCCACCCCGTCCGCCCAAGGGGCCCATCGCGGCGGCGACCAGTTCCGCGGCGGACACGCCCCGCGCCACCAGGTCGTCGCTGACCGTCACCCAGACCTGGGGCGTCTCATCGTCCAGCACGAGCGCGATGATGCCCGAACCGAGGGCGCCGCGGACGTCCCGAGCGTATGCCTTGAGCTCGTCGATGTCCGCGAAGGGTGCCGCGAAGGACACGACCGCCACGTCGTCGACCACGGTCGCCGCCCGGGCTGCGTCAGCGGGTCGGGGCACGCCTCCCGCGACACCGGACCGGAGCCGCCGCTCCAGCTCCTTGATGCGTGCCTGGAGCTCGCCCACTCGCGACGGCAGGGCGTCAGGTGTCTGCGCGCCCGCTGCGCTCGTTGCCTGGTCGAGCGTCTCCCGGTGCGCCTCGAGCCATGCGTCCGCGGCGTCACCCGTGAGGGCCTCGATGCGCCGCATCCCCGAGCCGATGGACCGATCGGAGGTGATGACGAAGCCACCAACCTGGCCGGACGCACGACAGTGGGTCCCCCCGCACAACTCGAACGATGGGTAGCCCTCGACCCTGATGGTGCGCACGGTCTCGGTGTACTTCTCGTCGAAGAAGGCGTCGGCCCCACCATCGACGGCCTCCTGATACGGCATGTGCTCCGCCGTGACCGGCAGGTCCTCCCGGACGACGCGGCGCACCTCCGCCTCGATGGCGCGACGCTCCCCGTCGGTGAGCGGCCGGTTCAGGGGATAGTCGAAGCGCAGGTAGCCCGGGGCGACGAGCGACCCCGCCTGCTTGGCACCGGGACCCACCACGTTGCGGATGGCCCGGTGGAGCAGATGCGTGCCGGTGTGGTTGCGCATGGTCCGCGCCCGGCGGATGGGGTCGACAGCGGCGCGCACCCGCTGACCGACCGCTATTCGACCGTGAAGCGTCCCGTGATGCACGATCACGCCGCCCACCGGCCGCTGGGTGTCCTCGACCGTGAACAGCAGTCCTCCCGTCACGGGGTCCCGGATCTCGCCGGTGTCGCCCACCTGCCCGCCACGCTCCGCGTAGAACGGCGTCCGATCGAGCACCAGCTCGGCAGCGGCGCCCGGCTCGACCCGGAGCTCCGCCTCGGGCCGGGCCTCCAGGTCCCGGTAGGCGGTGCCGTCACGCACGATGGCGGTGACACGCCCATCGGCGGTCGTGGTCTCATAGCCCAGGAAGGTCGAGTCACCCGCCCCCCGGGCGATGTCGTCGTACAGCTGGGTGAGCTCGGCATGGCGTGCCAGGTCAGCCTTCCTCCCCGACCGTGAGCGTCGGCGCTGTTCCTCGAGCGCTGCCTCGAAGCCGGGGCGATCCACGCGCACGCCGTACTCGGCAGCCAGCTCGATGGTCAGGTCGACCGGGAAGCCGTACGTGTCGCTGAGCCGGAACGCGATGTCACCGGCAAGCACGGGTGCGTCCGCCGGGAGGGTCTCCGGTCGTCGCCCGATCGCGCGGTCCGCGCCGGTCAGCGGGATGAGCGCCTCCTCGAGATGGACGGTACCCGCGTCGAGGGTCCGGGCGAAGGCCGCCTCCTCGCGCACGATCGTGCCAAGGATGGCCTCGCGCCGCTCGCGGAGGATGGGGTAGGCGTCACCCATGGTCTCGATGACCACCTCGGCGGTCAGGCCCAGGAACGGCTCGCGCCGGCCCAGCAGCCGGCCATGGCGAACGGCGCGCCGGCAGATGCGCCGCAGCACGTAGCCACGTCCCTCGTTGGCGGGGAGCACGCCGTCGGCCACCAGGAAGGTGATGGCGCGCGCATGGTCCGCGATCACCTGGTAGCTGAAGCGCTCGGCCTCGAAGCCATCGGGGTCGTGGCCCAGCAGCTCCCGCATGCGCGCGTGGATGGGCGTGAACAGGTCCGTGTCGTAGTTGGTCGCCACGCCCTGGATGACGCTCGCGAGGCGTTCCAGCCCCATGCCGGTGTCCACGCTCGGGAAGGGCAGCGGCACCCGGCCCTCCGGCCGCTGGTCGAACTCCATGAACACGAGGTTCCAGACCTCGAGCCACCGAGGGCAGTGCTCGCTGTGGTCGGGCACGCAGTCCGGGCCCTCCGAGAGATGCGCGCCCCTGTCGTAGTGGATCTCGGAGCAGGGGCCGCAGGGCCCCGTGTCGGCCATGCGCCAGAAGTTCTTGTCGTCGCCCGCGTCCACGTCACCCCAGCGGGCCATACGCTCGGGCGGCAGGCCGATCTCGTCGCGCCAGACGTCCCACGCGACCTGGTCCCCGGTGTATGTCGTCGCCGCGAGGCGCTCGGCGGGGATGCCATAGACCCGCGTCAACAGGTCCCAGGCCCAGTGGATGGCCTCACGCTTGAAGTAGTCGCCGAAGCTCCAGTTGCCGAGCATCTCGAAGAAGGTGTGGTGACGGGGCGTCCGCCCCACCTCCTCGAAGTCGTTGTGCTTGCCTGCGACGCGCAGGCACCGCTGGACGTCGACGGCGCGCCTGTAGCTGCGTGTCTCAACGCCCCGGAACACGTCCTTGAACTGGACCATGCCGCTGTTGGTGAACAGCAGCGTCTGGTCCCCCGCGGGCACCAGGCTCGCACTGGGCACCACGGCATGGCCACGCTCGGCGAAGTAGTCGAGGAACCGCCGCCGGATCTCGGCGGCGGGCAGGAACGGGATCCGGGCGTCCCTCGTCGCCCGGTCGGGTGTGTCGGACATCGCGTGCGAGTGTAGCGAACGGCGTGCCGCTGTCCGGCCCGACGGGCGTCATGCGCCATGCGGATGACCAGGCCGAGCGGGACCGGACGTGGGCCCGCCCGTCGGCCATGCGATGCGTCCCGCGGGTCGGGGCGCCGGCGATCGGCCGTTCGATGCGTCACGCGACTCGGGTGACGAGTCCCACGGGCCCCGGCGCTCGCCGCCGGCCCGATCATCCGCCCAGCGACGCGAGCAGGCCGGCGGCGACCCGGCGTCCCAGCCGACGCGCACGGCATCGGCGCATGCAGCCGAACGGCTCAAGTCCCACCTCTCCGGGTGGTACTCCTCGCGCCCGCGCGACACCCTCGCGGGCGGTGGGCGCATCAGCTGCGCAGCCGCTCAGGCGTCGCTCGACACGTCACCGTCACCAGTCAGTCGCCTGCGGATCCGGTCGGCTCCCGATGCGAGACCGTCACCCACCATCCGCGCCGAGCGCTTGACACCCGTGACGGTCTCGGCGGGTCCGCGCACGATCTCATGGACCGAGCGGGACAGGTCGCGCACCGAGGCCATCGTCATTTCCGCCTCTGCCGCGAGGCGGTCGGCAGTCACAAGCCGCTCGGCCCCCTCGGCAGCGAGCTGGTCGAGGCTCGTGGCCGTGCGCTCGAGGGCGGCGATCGTCGAGGGGAGCTCATGCTGCAGCAGGGTCATCAGTTGGCGGCCTGCCTGGGCGGTCCGTCGCGTCTCACCGGCCATCCGCACAAGCGCCCACGCCATCGCCACGAACGATGCCGCGATCACGATCGCCGCGCCAGCGAGCACCACCCAAAGCGTTTCCTGCTGCATCAGCGAACCGTAGCGCACTCGACGCGCCGCGGCTGCCGAGGACCTGCGCCGGCAGTGGGTCAGCCGTGGGTGCTGGTCACCCGATCGGTGGTCGAGGGACCGGGCTCGGGCAGGCTCGAGCGACCGTCCTCACGCGTGGGCCCGGGTCGTCGTGGTGGGCGGATCGCCGCGAGACCCGCGACCACGATGATGCCCACCCATGCCATCAGCGATGCCCAGAGGATGTTGTAGTCACCCAACTGGACCGGGTCGCCCGCCAAGCGACCCACGAGATGACCCACGAACGCGCCGCCGATGGCCGCGACGAGCGTGAGCGGGAGGTGCCTTCCGACAGTGCCGCGGATGACCACATACAGACAGGTCTGGAAGGCGCCCACGAGGATGCTCAGCACGACCGCCGGCGAGATGGGCGGGATCAGCCCCTCCACACGCCGGCCCCCGGCCCACGCCCCCACGCGAGCCCCTGGCTCATGCCGCCCACGCGGGCTCCTCGATGCGACCGCCGCCCAGCACCCGCGCAGGCTCGTCGGGGTCATAGAGGACCGCGCTCTGTCCGGGGGCAGGTGCCCACACCGGGCGATCGAGCTCGATCCGCCACGTGCCCGATGCCCCGGCGCCGCCACCGCCCGGTGACACACGGCCGGGCACCGGGGTGGCGCGATGCCGGACCCGGACGAGGGCATGGAACGGGCCGGTAGGATGGTCGCCCGTGGTCATCGAGAGGGCCGTGATGTCCAGCGAGCGTCGCTCGAGGTCCGCGCGGCGCCCCAGCTGGATCACGTTCGCACGGACGTCCACGCGTCGCACGTACTGCCGCTCGCCGAGCGCGACGCCCACACCCCCACGCTGCCCCACCGTGTACGCTGCCGCGCCCCCATGGACCCCGGCGACCTGCCCGTCCGCGTCGACCACCCTGCCCGGGGAGGGCACCCACCCGCCCCGCTCCCGGAGCGCGCCCGCGATGTCCCCACGCGGCACGAAGCACAGCTCCTGGCTCTCCGGCTTGGCCGCGGTGACCAGGCCCAACTCCGTGGCGATGGCCCGCACCTCGGGCTTGGTCAGGCCACCGACGGGGAACCTCGCGCGGGCGAGCTGCCCGGCCGTCAGGCCGTACAGGAAGTAGCTCTGGTCCTTGTCAGGGTCCGCGCCCATCAGCAGGTCGTGACGCACGCCGTGGGAGGCCGTCTCGTCGGGGCGCACGCGAACCCGAGCGTAGTGACCCGTGGCCACGGCGTCCGCCCCGTACAGGGCCCGGGCACGGCCCAGGAGCGCACCGAACTTGACGGTGGTGTTGCAGTCCACGCACGGGCTGGGGGTCCGACCCGCCAGGTACGCATCCGCGAAGGGCCGCATCACACCCTGCTCGAACTCACGCTCGAGGTCGAGCACATAGAACGGGATGCCCAGCTGGGATGCGACCCGACGCGCGTCATCGGCGGCGTCGGCGGAGCAGCACGAGCGACGCACATCGGAGAAGGAGTCGGCACCGTCATGAAGACGCATCCAGACGCCCACCGTGTCGACCCCCGAGCGGGCCACGAGCGCCGCGGCGACCGACGAATCGACCCCGCCCGACATGGCAACGAGCACCCGCTCGGTCACGGGTGTCCCTCCGGCCATGAGGACGCCGGACCTGGGCCGACGGGGACCGACACAGGTCGTGCCGCTGTCGGCACCCCACCGGCGCCCGCAAGACCCGTGAGACCCTGGCGCTGTCGACCGATGACATCCGCGAGGATGGCCGCGGCCCCGTCGACATCGGCATCGGTCGTCGTTCGGCCCAGCGACAGGCGCAGCGCGCCCCGGGCCTCCTCCGCGGGGTACCCCATCGCGATCAGCACGTGCGATGGCTCCGTGGAGCCCGTGGTGCAGGCGCTGCCAGTGGAGCAGCACAGGCCCGCGAGGTCGAGCGCGTGGACCAGCGATTGGCCGTCGAGCCCTCCCACGAGCACCGACAGCATGCCCGGCAGCCGGTCGATGGGGTGCCCCGTGAGGCCCACGTCGCCCAGGTCCCGGAGCGCGCCCCACAGGCGGTCTCGACGTCCCGCGACCAGCGGCATCACCGAGTCCCGCTCCGCGGTCGCGAGTCGCCAGGCCTCCGCCATGCCCACGGCGCTCGCCACATCCTCCGTGCCCGCCCTCCGGTATCGCTCCTGGGAGCCCCCGTGCACCTGGGGCAGGATGGCCGTCCCGCGTCGTAGCCAGAGGACGCCGATGCCTCGGGGGCCCTCGAGCTTGTGACCTGCGACCGACACCAAGTCGGCACCCAGGCCTCGGGCATCGATGGCCATCGCACCGGCCGCCTGTACGGCGTCAACGTGCACGAGGCCCTTGCATGCCGCCCGCACCCGTGAGATCAGCGGCGCCAGGTCCGCGATGGTGCCCACCTCGTTGTTGGCGAGCTGGAGCGAGACCAGGCAGGTGCGCTCGGTGAGCGCCTCGTCGAACGCGTCGGGGTCGACGCGCCCATATCGATCCACCGCGACGCGCACCACCTCGAACCCGAACTTCTCGAGGCTCAGGCACGCATCGAGCACCGACCGATGCTCCACGGCGGTGGTCACGATCCGATGACCCATCGCCTTGCCCGCCCACGCCCCGCCCTTGATGGCCAGGTTGATCGCCTCGGTGCCACCCGACGTGAACACGACCTCACGCGGCTCGGCACCCAACAGGGCCGCGATGGCCTCGCGCGCCTCGTCCAGGGCCAGCCGGGCGCGACGGCCCTCCGCATGGGGCGACGAGGGGTTACCGAACACGCCACCGAGGAACGGCAGCATCCGCTCGAGCACCTCGGGGCGCAGCGGGGTCGCCGCAGCGTGATCGAGGTAGATGCTCATCGAACCGATGCTACACCGGGCGGCTGCCTACGCCCCCTGCCGTGCGCTCGATGGCCACCGCCTCGCGGACCGCGGGGGCGACCTCGTCGGCGAACAGGTGGATGAGCCGGGGGTCGTCCACCATCGCGATGAACGTGTCCACGCCGTCCTCCAGCGCGAACCCCACGAGTTGCTCGACCCAGGCGCTGGCTGGGCCGGCGGGCACGCCCACGTTGAGCAGCCGGCGCACGTCCGAGGGCCGTCGACCAGCAGCGACCGCCGCCTCGTCGATGATGGCGTTCCCTCGCCCGAGGTCCCCCTCCCCCAGGTATGGCAGTGACGGCAGCCAGCCATCGGCCTTGGTGCCGATGAGCCGGAGCATCCGCGGCTTGAGCGCGCCGAGCCAGATGGGCACGTTGTGAGCCGGCGCGGGGCCCCGTCGGGCTCCCACCACGCGATGGTGGTCGCCCTCGACGCGCAGCATCCGCCCCGCGTCCGTGGCCCACATGCCACGGATGACGTCGATTCCCTCGCTGAGGGCATCGACGGACTGACCGGGCGTGAGATGCGGGCCGCCCATCGCCGCGATGGCGTCCCAGAACGCCCCGGCACCCAGCGCCAGCGCCGTGCGACCCCCCGACAGCAGGTCGAGGGACGCGGCGGCCCGGGCGAGGACCGCGGGCGGGCGCAGCGGCAGGTTGAGGACGTTACCTGCCACGGTGACCCGCGACGTCCGAGCCGCCACCCAGCTGAGCAGCGTCCATGTGTCCAGGAAGCCTGGGTTGTAAGGATGGTCCTGGAACGTCACCAGGTCGAGGCCGGCCTGCTCGGTGAGCTGTGCGAGACGGACGGGCGCCTGTGGGTCGGCCGCGCCGGGGGTGATGAAGGTCCCGAACGACAGCGGGTGGCCGTAGTCGGTCATGAGGCTCCTCTGGGTCTGGGTCTGCATGGGACTCTTACAGTGTAAGGCCTCAGCCGCGGCAGCGTGGCTCGCCGTGGTGGGGCAGGCCGGTGGCCGTGCCGAGAAGGCCGGGGCGAGCCCCCTACTCACCCCCCTCGGAGCGGCGCAGGTCGGCCTCGCGGCCCCGCTCGCGTCGTCGGTCGTGGAGTGACAGCAGCCGCTTGCGCAGGCGGATGGAGCCGGGCGTCACCTCCACCAGCTCATCGGCCGCGATGGCCTCGATGGCGCTCTCGAGGGTCATGGGCGGAGGCGGGGTGAGCTTGAGCGCCTCATCGTGGCTGTGCGTCCGGATGTTGGTGAGCTTCTTCTCGCGCGTGGGGTTGACGTCCATGTCCCCAGAGCGGCTGTTCTCACCGACGATCATGCCCTCGTAGACCTCGACACCCGAGCCGATGAACATGGTCGCCCGCTCCTGGAGGTTGAACAGGCCGTAGGCGTTGGACGTGCCGGGTCGGTCGGACACGAGCACGCCGTTCGTGCGATGCGTCACCTCCCCCGCCCACGGGCCATAGCCCTCGCCGATCTGGTGGAGCAGGCCGGTGCCCCTCGTCTCGGTCAGGAACTGGCCACGGTAGCCCACCAGGCCCCGTGTCGGGATCACCGCCTCGATCCGGATGCGCCCGTCCGCGTCCGATGACATCTGCTCGGTGCGCGCCTTGCGCGCCGCGAGCGACGCGGTGACCGTGCCGACGTGCTCGGGTGGGATGTCCACGGTGATGCGCTCGTACGGCTCGTGCACCTGCCCGTCCACCTCGTGGAGCAGCACCTCGGGCCGGGAGACCTGGAGCTCGTAGCCTTCGCGCCGCATCTGCTCGATGAGCACGGCGAGCTGGAGCTCGCCGCGGCCGCGTACCTCGAAGGTCTCGGGCGACGCGGTGGGCAGCACCTCGATGGAGACGTTGCCCAGCACCTCACGGTCGAGGCGCGCCTTGATCTGACGCGAGGTGAGGAAGCGGCCCTCTCGTCCGGAGAGCGGCGATGTGTTGACACCAAAGGTCATGCGCAGCGTGGGCTCGTCCACCTGGAGGCGCGCCAGCGGCCGTGGGTCCGCCGGGTCGGTGATGGTGTCACCGATGGTCACCTCAGGGACGCCCGCGACCCACACGATCTCGCCGGGCCCAGCCTCCTCGATGTCCTGTCGCTCGATGCCGCGGGCCGTGGTGAGGGATGTGACGGTGCCGCCCAGGGTCACGGTCCGACCCGGCTCGACCGAGCCGTCAGGCGCCTCCTCCTCGACACGGACCACGCTGATGCGCTGGCCCAGCCGGATGGTCCCGTTGCGGATCCGTCCGACCGCCATGCGCCCCATGTAGTCGTTCGCGGCGAGGTTGGTGACGAGCAGTTGGAGCGGATGGCCCGGTTGGTGGGTCGGGGCCGGGGTGTGCCCCACGATGAGGTCGAGCAGGGGGCGCAGGTCGGTGCCGGGGGTCGCGAGGTCCAGTGTGGCCGTCCCCGCCCTGGCGTTGGTGTACACGATGGGGAACTCGATCTGGTGCTCGTCGGCGCCCAGGTCGAGGAACAGCTCGTAGACCTGGTCCACCACCTCGGCGGGGCGCGCGTCGGATCGGTCGATCTTGTTGATGGCCACCACCACGGGCAGGCGCAGCGCCATGGCCTTCTGGAGCACGTAGCGGGTCTGGGGCAGCGGGCCCTCCGCGGCGTCGACGAGCAGGAGCACCGAGTCGACCATGAGCAGGGAGCGCTCCACCTCGCCGCCAAAGTCGGCGTGCCCGGGGGTGTCGACGATGTTGAGGCGCACCGACCCGTACTGGACGCCCGTCTGCTTGGCGAGGATGGTGATGCCCTTCTCGCGCTCGAGGTCCATCGAGTCCATCACCCGCTCGGCGACCACCTGATGGGCGGCGAACGCGCCCGTCTGGCGGAGCATCGCGTCCACGAGCGTGGTCTTGCCATGGTCGACGTGGGCGACGATGGCGACGTCGCGGAGGTCGTCGCGGGTCACGAGCGCCTTGGTGGGGGTGGGGACGGTCGGGGTCGCGGGCATGGCAGGGCCTGAGGTGTCAATCATGGGTCTCCCACATGGTCGCACATCCGGCCTCCCGGCCTTGGACGCACCGATCGACACACCAGCGTCGCGGTGGGCCGACGGCTGGGATGCTCGTTGGCGGGGGCGCCCCGGTGGTGCGATGACGGCGTGGAACGCGTGGCGTACCCTGACACAGGGAGGCACCTGCCTCGGCCTGATGCCACCTCGATGGCGGCAGGGCCCCGGCCATCGCACGGAGGATCGGGATGCTGTCGACCCGCGACCCCATCCGGCGGCGCCAACCCGTGGAGCGGCCGCTCGACGTCGTGGCGCTGGAGCTCCTGGTCTCGGTCTCCCAGGCGCTCCTTGTCGGCATCGTGCTCTCCCTCGCGGTGCGATTGGGTGGCGATGCCCGCAGCTACGGCCTCCCGATCCCGGGGCTGCTTGCGGTGCTGGGCGTCGCGGTGGGCGTGGGCTGGCTCCGATGGCTGGTGGGTGGCTCGGGCTGGGTCATGGCCGCGGTGTGCCTCGCCATCTCCATCCTCACAGGTGCGCTGTGGCTCCTTGGGCTCCAGGACCCCGGTCTGCCGCGCATCGACGCCTGGGTGGGGCTCATCGCGGCGACGTGCGCGATCTACGGCTTGGTCGCCGGCGTGTTCCTCGACGGGCCGCATCGCACCCACTGGAAGGGTGGCGTCAGCCAGCCACATCGCGGCCTGCCTCAGACTCGGACCACCGCGGCCCGCTTCTCCCCCCCGGTCCAGAAGGTGGTCGACGAGCGACTCACGAACATCCGTGCGCCCCGGCTGCATCTGCCCACGACCCGGATTCCGAGACCCTCCCCCAGGCGCTCGACGCAGACCATCGAGCCCGCCCCCGACGTGGCGGGCTTGGACGCGCCCGCGGTCGCGGAGGGCCTGGCGGTCGCGGCCGACGTGGCGCCGCATCCTCCCGGGCCCGCTCAGATGCCAGATGTGCGACAAGGCGCGTCCGCGATCGTGGACGAGTCCCTCGTCGACACCGCCACCATCGTCGCCATCCAGGGAGCGGTCGCGCCAGGCCCTGTCGGGCCCGGTGCGCCTTCCGCCGGCGTGGAGGCGTCATCCATCGAGGCCGCTCAGCCACCCGCGGACCCCGATGCGCCGACGCAGCCCGTCGCGCGCCCTCCCGTCGCATGGCCACGAGCCATCGAGCCCAAGGGACACACCGCTCCCCACGCGAGCGACCCACCCTCCTGAGCCATCGGCGCCAGATGGCGACCGGTGCCTTGCGCGGGTTGGGTACGCTGTCGGCACGCATCGGACGGGCCGGCCCGGTCGCGGAGGAGCGGCCAGCATGGTCGGACCCACACGCACAGGGAGGAGCCATGCGCAGGACCACCATCGGGACAGGCGTCGCGCTCTTGGCCATCGCGCTGACCACCGCACCCGTCGTCGCCCAGGACGCGTCGCCCACCCCGCCGCCGGTCGCCAAGGGCATCCTGGCCGCCGTCCAGCAGCGCGGCTCGCTGGTGTGCGGCATCAACGGCGCGCTGCCGGGCTTCAGCCAACTCGACGAGGCCACCGGGACCTACAGCGGCTTCGACGTCGACTTCTGCAAGGCGATCGCGGCGGCCGTCCTCGGCGACCCGAGCAAGGTGGAGTACCGGGCACTGACCGCCGCCCAGCGCGGGCCCGCCCTCCAGACCGGGGAGATCGACGTCCTCATCCGCAACACCACCTGGACCGCCTCCCGAGACGCGTCGTGGGGCCTGTTCGCACCCACCACGTTCTACGACGGTCAGGCGATCATGGTGCCCGCCTCGCTGGGTGTGACCGACGCATCGGGCCTCGCCGGGGCGACGATCTGCGTCCAGTCGGGCACCACGACCGAGCTCAACCTGGCCGACTACTTCCGGGCCAAGGACATCACGTTCACCCCCCAGGTCTTCCAGGACATCGACCCCACCTACCAAGCGTATGAGTCGGGTGCCTGCGATGCTGTCACCAGCGACCGGTCACAGCTCGCCTCGCGACGCTCCACGATGGCGGACCCGTCAGCCCATGTGCTCCTCCCAGACGTCCTGTCCAAGGAGCCGCTGGGTCCGGTGGCCCCCCTCAACGACGACCAGTGGTTCAACGTGGTCAAGTGGGTGGTGTTCGGGCTCATCCAGGCCGAGGAGTCGGGTGTCACCTCGGCGAATGTCGCGGACCTCGTGACCAGCCTGACTGCCAACCCCGACTCCAACCCGGTGGTGGCGCGTCTGCTGGGCGTGAGTGGCGGCCTCGGCAGCTATCTGGCCCTGCCCGACGACTGGGCGGTCAAGGCCATCAGCGCGGTGGGCAACTACGGCGAGATCTTCGAGCGCAACCTGGGCCCTGCCACCCCGCTCGCCATCGAGCGCGGTCTCAATGCCCTGTGGACCGACGGCGGCTTGCTGTACGCGGCACCCTACCGCTGACCCCGGCCCCAATTCAGGCATGACACGCGCCGGGAGGGGCAGCGCCCCTCCCGGCGCGCTCGTCCCCCCAGGATGACCGCTCCCCGCACGACGGCCACGCACATCGCGTGAACGGCGCATCGGGTGGTCCGCTGTCCCAAGGCACCCGGGTCCCCCCGTGGCGCGACACGCGGGTGCGCGCGGGCGTGTTCCAGGTCCTGGTGGTGGGTGCCGTCGTGCTGGGCCTTGGCGCGCTCCTCGCCAACCTGTCGGGCGAGATGGCGGAGCGCCGGCTCACCTTCGACCTGGGCTTCCTGCGGTCAGCCGCCGGGTTCGAGATCGCCGAGGCGATCGTCCCCTACTCGCCTCGCGACAGCTACGGTCAGGCGCTCCTGGTGGGCGCCCTCAACACGCTCGTCATCGCCGTCGCGGGCATCATCCTCGCGACCATCCTTGGCTTGGTCCTGGGCATCGCCCGACTGTCCGGCAACTGGCTCGTCAACCGGCTCGCCGCGGGATACGTCGAGGTCTTCCGGAACACACCACTCCTGGTCCAGTTGTTCCTGCTCTACTTCGCGGTCTTCCTCCAGCTGCCACCGGTGCGCGACAGCATCGTCCTGCCCGGGCCCGTGTACCTCAACCAGCGGGGTGTCTACCTGCCGAGGCCGGTGCCCACCGACACGTTCGGCGTGTTCCTCGGCGCATGCGTCCTGGGTGCGGTGGTCGGCATCGGCCTGTGGGTGCTCGGGTCTCGCCGCGCGGCCGCCGGACGACCGATCCGCTGGGCCGGTGTGTTCGGCTGCCTCGCGCTCGTCGGCCTGCCGGCCCTCGCATGGGCGCTGTCACCGACGCCGCCCATCGCCATCGAGGCCCCCGAGGCTGGTCGCTTCAACCTGACCGGCGGACTGTCCTTCTCCGCGGCCTTCTGCGCCCTGCTCCTGGGGCTGGTGCTGTACACCGCCGCATTCATCGCCGAGGTGGTGCGCGGCGGCATCCAGGCCGTGCCCCACGGTCAGCGGGAGGCGGCACGGGCGATCGGCCTGCGGGACTCGCACGTGCTGCGACTAGTGGTCCTGCCACAGGCCCTGCGGGTAATCGTGCCGCCACTCACCTCCCAGTACCTCAACCTGGTCAAGAACTCGAGCCTGGCGATCGCGATCGGATACCCGGACCTGTTCAACGTCTCGACCACGGTCGCGAACCAGACCGGACAGCCGGTCGCGGTCATCGCGTTCGTGATGCTCATCTACCTGTGCATCAGCCTCGCGACTTCGGTGCTCATGAACATCTACAACCGCACCGTGCGCATCCGGGAGCGCTGAGATGACCCTCCAGGTGGACCCCCGTGCGATCCCACGCCTGCCGCCGCCACGCGACGAGCGCGGCGCGGTCGGATGGCTGCGACGCAACCTGTTCCGAACCTGGCGCGACACGCTGCTCACCGTGCTGGTCGCGACCGCGGGCGCGTGGCTGGTGTCGCAGGCCCTGGCCTGGGCGATATCCGAAGCTCGATGGGGAGTCATCACCCAGAACCTGCGCCTGTTCCTGGTGGGGCTCTACCCCGCTGAGGAGGCCTGGCGCGTGTGGGCATGCCTGGCCTGCGTCTCGCTCGTGGCGGGTCTCACGGCAGGGTCACGAGGCGGCTACGCCCGGGTGATCGCGGGCTGGCTGATGGCGGGTCAGCTGACGGTGGCGCTGCTGGCGGTCCTGTCACCGATGGGCCCGTGGGTCGCCCTGGCCATCGCCGCCAACGCCCTCGTGGCGCTCGCGGCCCAACTCGTCGCAGGTCTCCGTCCCCTGCGAGGCAGGACCATCAACCTCGCGTGGCTGGCGAGCGGCGTGGTCACGCTGCTGCTACTCAATGGGGTGCCCGTGGTCGGGCTACCGATCGTCCGGCCCGACCAATGGGGCGGGCTGCTCCTGACCTTCATGCTGGCCGCCGTGTCCATCGCGCTCTCGTTCCCCGTCGGGGTCGCGCTCGCCCTCGGTCGGCGGAGCCGCCTGCCGGGGATCCGTTGGCTGGCCACCGGCTTCATCGAGGTCGTCCGGGGCGTGCCCCTGGTGACCATCCTCTTCCTGGCGGACATCATGCTGCCGCTGTTCCTGCCCGAGGACGTCCGGCTCGACCGCGTCACCCGGGCGATCGGGGGATTCACGCTGTTCACGGCGGCATATCTCGCGGAGAACGTGCGCGGCGGCCTCCAGGCGGTGCCAAGGGGCCAGGTGGAAGCTGCCCAGGCCATCGGCCTGTCGGGCTTCCAGGTCGATCGGTTCATCGTCCTGCCACAGGCGCTGCGGATGGTCATCCCCGCGAATGTGGGCCTGTTCATCAGCCTGCTCAAGGACACCACGCTCGTGGTCGTGGTGGGCCTGCTGGAGATCCTCGGCATCGGGCGCGCCGTGCTCGCGCAGCCGGAGTGGCTGGGCGCGTCGTTCGAGGTCTATGCCTTCGTGGCCGTCGTCTTCTTCGCCCTCAGCTACACCATGTCCCATGCCTCGTACCGCCTCGAGCGGAACCTGGGCGTGGGGCGCCGCTAGGAGGTCCGCCCATGGACGGAACCGAGATGCCCGCCGAGACGCGGGAGGTCGACACGGCCTCGGCACCGGACCAGCCCTCGGATGGCCCCGACCACGGCACGCCGATCGTGGAGTGCGTGGACGTCCACAAGTGGTTCGGGGAGCTGCATGTGCTGCGTGGCATCGACCTGACCGTCCGCCAGGGCGAGGTGGTGGTCATCTTCGGGCCGTCTGGGTCGGGCAAGAGCACCCTCATCCGCACCATCAACCGGCTGGAGGAGCACCAGCGCGGGCGAATCGTGGTCGACGGCATCGAACTGACCACCGACGTCCGCAACATCGCCGCCATCAGACGGGAGGTGGGCATGGTGTTCCAGCAGTTCAACCTGTTCCCGCACCTCACCGTGCTCCAGAACATCACGCTGGGCCCGATCCGCGTGAGACGCTGGACGCGCGAGCGCGCCGAGGAGGAGGCCCGACGGTTGCTGGCGCGCGTGGGCATCCCCGAGCAGGCGGGCAAGTACCCGCTCCAGCTCTCGGGCGGGCAGCAGCAGCGGGTGGCCATCGCCCGGGCGCTCGCGATGCAGCCGCGGGTCATGCTGTTCGACGAGCCCACCTCCGCACTCGACCCCGAGATGATCTCCGAGGTGCTCGACGTCATGCAGGAGTTGGCGCAATCGGGCATGACGATGCTGTGCGTCACGCACGAGATGGGGTTCGCGCGCCACGTCGCCGACCGCATGGTGTTCATGGACGAGGGTGTGATCGTCGAGCAGGGCCCGCCGTCGCGCATCTTCGGGGCGCCGGAGCAGGAGCGCACCCGGCGCTTCCTCGCCCAGATCCTCCATTGAGTCCGGCGGCGGACTCGCGCCAGGGGTGCCGCGACCTCGGTGAGTCCGCTCGGAGCATCACGGCGGGCGGGCGGGGCCGACGCGGGCGGGCGGGGCCGACGCGGGCGTCTTCGGTGTCGCACGCCGGAGAACCATGACGATCCGCCCTTGTGGGGGTACTCGCCGCCGCCACGCGCGCGATGCCCTGACGGATTGGCGCGCCCGGTGTCATCGTCATGGTCCTGGCGGTCCGGCCGAGCGCGGGCGGCGGCCGTCGCCCACGGTCGGCACCGGGGGGCAGGCGGCGAGCACCACCGGGCCGTCGGAATGTCAGGGTATCCTCGGGGCCTGGGCGCGACGCCGCCCAGCACCTGTCGCCGGCCGCCGAGGGCGGCGGCTGCGCGCCCGGGGTCCGCGGCGGCGGCTCAGCGCCCGGGCTGCAGGACCGCCAGGCCCTCGGTTGCGGCCGCCTCGGCCTGACGAATGTCGTACGTCACGATCGAGCGCGCCTCCGCGGCGAGGGCCGTCGCCAGATGGAGGGCGTCCAAGGATCCCAGATGCCGGTATGGGAGGCGGCCAGCCAGGTGGAGGATCCCCTCCGTCAGCCGGAGGACGCGGAACGGACGCGTGATCGGATCCGTGCGCTCCGTCTCGATCGTCAGCCGAATCGCGAGACGCCGCAACTCGACGATGGCCAGCGTCGAGATCGCGAACGACTCGCCCCCGGCCGAGGCCTCGGAGAGCATCACCCTGAGCGCTGTCGAGCCGTCCTCCTCGACCAGGAGCTTGGCCAGAGCCGACGTGTCGACGAGGATCAACGCCGCCGCGACTCCGCGAGTACCTCCTCTGTCCGCTCCGCGACGCGCGCGCCGGGCGGAAACGTCATCACCTGAGTGCCCTCGCGCAGCGTAAGTTCATCCAAGGCAGTGGTCTCGATCGGGGCAAGCGTGGCGATGGGCGTGCCGCGATGGGTGACGCGGTACGTGGCCCCTCGCTGCACCTCGCGCATGACCGCGCCCGACTCGTTGCGGAGCTCGCGCTGACTGATGAGCCGCATGGGCCCAAGCGTAGCACCTCTGTAGCACCTATGAGCCCGATGCGCCGCGCGGCTGCCTCGGTCGGACGACCGGGCCACCCGATTGGCAGTCACCGCCCGGTCCTGGCCAAGCCCCCTACCGGCCGTGGGCTGGAGCCCCTCATCGCCACCCGGACTGCGGCTGCCGTCAGCCCTTGGCGGGCTCCGGCTGCGGCACCAGCGCGAGCCCCAACTCGGCCCATTGGGCCGGCTCTGCCGGGGAGGGCGCGTCGAGCATCAGGTCCGAGCCTGACGAGGTCTTGGGGAACGCCATCACCTCGCGGATGTTGGTCTGGTCCATGAGGAGCGCCGCCCAGCGGTCCACGCCCAGCGCGATGCCGCCGTGGGGCGGCGCGCCGTACTCGAACGCCTCGAGGATGCCCCCGAACCGCTCGACCATCGACGCGTCGGAGTAGCCCTGGAGCGCGAACGAGCGCGCCAGCGACTCCCGGGTGTGGAACCTGATCGATCCGCCCCCCAGCTCCCAGCCGTTGAGCGCGAGGTCGTACTGGAGCGCCCGCGCCCGCCCCGCCGGGTCGTCGGGGGCTGCGCGCGCCGGGTCGCCCGAGCCCGTCACCAGCAGCCCCAGGTCCTCCGGCATCACACCGCTGAACGGGTTGTGGGTGGCGTCCCAGCGGCGCGCATCCTCGTCCCACTGGTACATCGGGAACCGATGGACCCAGACGTAGGAGAGCACCGATTGGTCTGCCAGGCCCAATCGCCCGGCCAACTCCACCCGCAGGCGCCCGAGGACCTCCTGGGCGTGGATGTCGCGGTCCGCCACGATGAGCACGAGGTCGCCATCGCCCGCGCCCGCGGCTCGCGTGATGGCCAACGAGCGCTCCTCCCCCACCGCCCTGACGATCGAGCCGCGGATCGCGCCCTCCTTCCCCGGCGCCAGCCAGATGAGCCCACCGGCCCCGAACCGCCTCGCCAGCTCGGTCAGCTCGTCAAGCTGTCCGCGGCTCATGCCGCCCTGGCCCGCGACGGTGATGCCAGCCACCCGACCCCCGGCCTCGAGCACCGAGTCGAACACCCGGAAGCCAGCGCCGGAGACCGCAGCGCCCAGGTCGACAAGCTCCATGCCGTAACGGACGTCCGGCTTGTCCGAGCCGAACCGGTCGATGGCCTCGCGATAGGTGAGCACCGGGAAGGGCGCCTGGGCGATCGGCCGGTCCGGGACGACCGCTCGCGTGACCGCGATGGCCATCGCCTCGACCCATGCCATGACATCCGCCTCGGCCACGAAGCTCATCTCAAGGTCCAGTTGGGTGAACTCGGGCTGCCGGTCGCCACGCAGGTCCTCGTCACGGAAGCAGCGCGCGATCTGGAAGTAGCGGTCCATGCCCGCCACCATGAGCAGCTGCTTGAGCTGCTGCGGGCTCTGCGGCAGCGCGTACACGCTGCCTGGCTGGAGCCGGGACGGGACGATGAAGTCCCGGGCGCCCTCGGGCGTGCTCTTGATGAGCAGCGGTGTCTCCACCTCCACGAAACCTGCCTCGTGGTGGGCCTCGCGGATGGCCTGGACCAGTCGCCCGCGCGTCAGGACCCGTCGCTGGAGCGGCCCTCGTCGGAGGTCGAGGTATCGATATGTGAGTCGCACGCTCTCGTCGACCTCGGCATCTGGGTCGTTGATGACGAAGGGAGTGGTGCGCGCGGTCGAGAGGACGGTGATGGTGGATGCCCGCAGCTCCACGGCGCCCGTGGCGAGCCTGGGGTTCTCGCTGCCCGCGAGCCGCGCCGCGACGCGGCCCTCGACCCGGACCACGTACTCGGTGCGCACCGCGGCGGCGACCGCGTGGGCCTCGGGCGACTCCTGGGCGTCGATGACGACCTGCGTGATGCCGTAGCGGTCGCGCAGGTCGAGGAAGATCAGCTGACCCAGGTCGCGCCGGCGGTCCACCCATCCGGCGAGGGCGACGGCGCGACCCTCATGCTCGGGGCGCGCATCGGCACAGGTCAGGTCACGGAGGGACGTGCGCAGCACGTCAGACGGAGTGGTGCTCATGGGTCTCGCCATGGTACGGGATCCGGCGGCCCGAGGCGGCGAGCCGGCGGCCCGAGGCGGCGAGCCGGCCACGTTCGCGGGCCCTGGGCGTCACCTGGGCCCGGCCCGACCGACGTGCATCACGAGCCTCGAACCTCGAATCCCAGGCTGCGAGCGGCATGGGCGAGCCGCAGGTCGAACGTCAGGATGGGGATCGCCCGCACCCCCACGCGCTCCGCGGCGGCAAGGTGGAGGGCATCGAGCGAACGGCTCCCCGCCTCCGCGCCGATCCGGGCGGCGCGCCGGCAGAGCGTGTCGTCGACGGCGACGACCGCCATCCGCGCCCAGTCTCGCTCAAGGGCCTCCATCGCGCGCCCGAGCGTCTCGGACGGGACCCGCCGGGCGAGTGCGATGGCGACCTCCACGAAGGCGTGCTGGGCGGTGACCCAGTCGGGATCGTCGAGGAGCATCGCCTCGGCGCGGTCGCTGTCGGGCTCGCTGACGTATCGCTTGACCAGGACGCTGCTGTCGAGGTAGATCACCCGTCTCGGTCTCTACGGATGAGCTCCGTGGTGTCGGGGGTCCCAGCGCGTGGCGCGACCCGGGCCACGGGTGCCGGCGGCTCACCGGATGGCGGGCGCACCCAGCCCTCCGCGACCCCACGGTCAATCCCACCCGCACCGGGCTCCGGCAGGATGCGCGCTACGCGCCGCCCGCGATTGGTGATGCGGATGACCTCGCCGCGCTGGACCAGTTCCAGGTAGTCCGAGAGGTGCGCCTTCAACTCGCGAATCGCCACGTCCATGTAGTCACGGTATCACGCGCTGGTGACTACAAGCTCGTTGCTGAGCGTTCCTAGTCGCCAATCCCCGCGCCCCCGCGGCATCAGGCCGATGGCCGTCGTGGCGCGAGCGCCTGACGGCCGCCGCGGATGTGCGGCCGTCAGGCGGGCCTCCGGTGATGCCCTGCAGCCGGTAGCGGTCAGTCCTCCGCGCCCGCCTCGCCATCCGGGGCATCGGGCCGATGGTCCCGATGGCGGAAGCGACGCACGAGCGCGCGCCCTCGCTCTCCCGCCTGGAGGACGCGGCGACCCACGTGGTCGGTCACCAGGTCCCAGGCGCCGATGTAGTCGACCTCGGTGCCCCCGAACCCCGACTTGAACTGCTCGATGCCGTGACGCGGCAGGCCCCACAGGTCGTACTCCGCGTGGCCGGCGACGCGACTGCGCCGGATCGCCTCCCACTTGAGCAGGTAGTTGGCGCGCAGGCGACCTCCCTCCGCGGTCGTGCCGCCGTACAGGTCCGTGACCCGTGGGCCACACGCCACCAGGAACAGGGTCGCCACCGCCTGGTCGGTGCCCGTGGCCTCGGCGAACAACAGGCGCGCCATCCCCCGGGGTGCCAGCGTGTCCCACATCAGGCGGTATGTGCCCAAGGTCCGAGGCGCGATGCCGGCGCGCCGCATGGCGTCGGTGTGGATGGCGTAGAACGTCTCGAGACGCGTCCCATCGGCCTCCGTCACGCGGACGCCAAGGCGCTCCGCCTTGGTGATGGACTGGCGGCACTTGCGATGCATCTGGGCGAGGATCGCCGGCTCGTCCCTTGCGATGTCGATGATGCGCGTGCGATCGGGCTGGACGTGGGGCGCCGGCACCCAGCCCAGGTTGCCGAGCGCCTCGCGGAGCACGGGCGAATCCTCCAGCTCCGGCTCGGCGCGCACCCAGGCGAGCCGCTCGCGTCGCGCCATGGCGCGCATGGCATGCGTGAAGCGTGCCAGGTCCGCGCGTCCGAGCGGATGTCCCTGGACGGGGCCGCGCGGGACGTAGCCGACGCCCCATGGCAGACCCCGTCGCCTGGCGATGAGCACCTGCGCCCACATGTCGCCGTCGACGCACCGGACGGGGCGCCATCCGTTCGCGGCCTTGATGCGCGCCCAAGCGGTCGTCTGGAGGTAGCTGGGCTGCGCCGAGGCCGCGACCGTGGCATCCCACCGGAGGTCGTCATCAGACGAGACGGGTCCGCTCGCTCCCGCGCCCGCCTCGGTCAACGCTCGTCAGCCCCGTGGCGATGCTGGGCCAGCGCTCGCTGCAGCTCGCGCACAAGGTCGGCGAGGGCGACCGGGCGCTGCGTGCCGGCCTCTAGGTCCCGGACCTGGACGAGCCCGTCGGCAGCCAGCTCGTCACCCACGATGACCACCAGGTGCGCACCCTCCCTCGCGGCGCTCTCGAGCTGGCGCCCCAGCTTGCGCTCGCCCAGTTCCGCGCGTGCTGCCACCCCGGCGGCGCGCACGCGCGTGGCCACCTCCAGCCGCGACTGGGTGTCGGCCGGATCGGCGCCGGCCACGACGACGGGCACCCGCGGGGCATCGGTGGGGTCGCCTCCCGCCACCAGCGCGTTGGCCACGCGATCGAGACCCAGGCCGAAGCCGATGGCGGGCGTCGGCTTGCCGCCCAGGAGCTCCACCAGGCCGTCATAGCGGCCCCCGCCACCCAGCGCGTCCTGCTGCCCATCGCGGCCCGTGGGATAGAACTCGAACGTGGTGCGGGTGTAGTAGTCCAGGCCCCGGACCAGGCGCGGCTCCAGACGCACCGTGACACCCACTCCGTCCAGATGGCGTCGGACACCGTCGAAGTGCGCGCGACACGCGTCACACAGCCGCTCGGTGATGACCGGTGCGTCGGCGATGAGCGGCTGCATCCGCGGGTCCTTGGAATCGAGCAGGCGCAGCGGCGCGGTGGCGAGGCGATCCCGCTCGAGATCGGGCAGGTCCTCGGCCAACGGCTCGAAGTAGGCCCGGAGCGCCTCGATGTAGCCGGGTCGGCACGCCTTGTCGCCGATGGAGTTGAGACGCACCTCCACCCCCTCGAGACCGACCTCGCGATAGAAGCGCGTCGCCAACTCGATGATCTCGGCATCGACGGCCGGACCCGGGTCGCCCAGCGCCTCCACGTCGAACTGCCAGAACTGGCGATAGCGGCCCGCCTGCGGGCGGTCGTAGCGGAACATCGGGCCCACGAGGGTCAGCTTCACGGGCTGCGGCAGCGTCTGCATCCCGTGCTGCACATAGGCCCGCACGATGCCCGCGGTAGGCTCTGGCCGGAGGGCCCAGCGCTCGCGCTCGTGTTCGCCGCGCCCGGCCTGGACACGGAACAGCTCCTTCTCCACGACGTCGGTCACCGCGCCCACGCCCCGCTCGAACACCTCTGCCTGCTCGAACAGGGGCGTCTCGATGGGCTGGTAGCCGTAGCGCGCTGTCAGGTCCCGGGCGACCGACTCGAGCCGCAGGAACAGGGCCCGCTCGCCGGGCAGCAGGTCACGGGTGCCCCGAGGGGCCTGGGGTCGGGACATCGCGGGTCAAGTCTAGCCGTCGGGCGCCCGCCCGGGCGCTCCGCCGCCGGGGGCGTCGGGCAGGGCACCCAGCAGCCGTCGCCTGCCGGTCTGGGCGCCGGTCACGCCAGCTGCCACCTCCGGCCGCGACGCCCCGCGCGCGCGACCGACAATCAGCGCGTGGAGGTCAGCGCCTCGTTGACCCAGCCGCGGTGGCCGTGGCCCACGCGGACCTTGAGCCAGGTGGTGCCCTTGCGGGTGCGTCTGCCGAGCACGGCCATGCGTGTGCCCTGCCTGATCGAGCGCAGCGAGGTGGAGCCCCGACCAGGGTGCACGCGCAGGGGCAATCGACGCTCGGCGATCACGGCCCCTCCGTGCTCGCGCTTGGCCGCTGGCACCACGGAGTCTCCGCCACGCGTGAGGTCCACCCGCAGGATGCCCGTGAACCGGATGCTGAGGCCACGCATCGGATGCCGCTTGACGCCGCTGAGCAGGGCGCTCACGACCTTGCCCCGGCCGACATAGATGCCCACATGGCCACCGTTCGCGTACACCACGAGGTCGCCCACCCGTGGCGCGACGCGACCCAGTCGGCCCTTGCGACGGAACCGCTGGTAGTAGCCGTGGGCCGTGCTGAAGCCACCGATGCGCTTGGCGAGCCCCGCCTCCCGGAACGACCGATAGACCAGGCCGGAGCAGTCGAAGCCACGGGGTCCTGTGGAGCCCCAGACGTACCGGGCGCCGATGTGGGAGGTGACGGCGCGCACGACCCGATCCGCCTGGCTGGGATGGGCGGCCGCGCTCGACGCGCCGCCGACGACCATGAGCGCGAGGCCCAGGGCGAGGCCGAGCGTCATGCGCCGGATGCCCCTCCCGGGCACCGCCCGGACGTCACGCTCGGGCTCGACGCCAGGCAGCTCATGACGCTCATCGGGGCACGCACGGTCGACCTGCACGGCGACTCCTCTCTACCGGACCGCCACGCTGGGGCGCGGCGACGGATGGCAGGGGCGCCACGCTGGGGCGCGGCGCCATGGTCCGGGCGCTCGACGGGGCGTCGCACCCGATCCGATCGCTGGGGCGATCGGGAACTTGGTGAAGAGACCTTAACACATGGGTGCCCATGCATCGTGCGATGGCCGACCTGGCCCGCGGCTTCAGGTGCGCTCGGCCGGTTCGTGACACGCATGGGCGCTCCCACGCGCACGACCCGCGACACCCTGCGCCCTGCGGGCTCGACCCGGCTGCGAGTTCTGGCCCGACGATCGGTCCTACCTGGAGGTGGACCTGGACGCTGTGCGTGGGCATCGCCAGGTCATCGACGGATACCTCGTCAGCCTGGCGGGCGCCCGACCGGGGATGCGTCTGGCCACGCTCGACGAGGGCCTCGCCCGCGCCCGACCGGACGTGGCGGTCCTCATCCCCTCCTGACGACGTCGGTGCGGGGCGGGCCTGACCCGCCAGGACGCGGTCGAAGCGCCAGTCCCACCCCGGCCAGCGCCACCGCCGCGAGGATGGGGATGGCGGCCTTCGCGGCCCGGGGCGGCAGCGCCAGCTCGAACATGGGGACCGGGTCGCCCAGCCGATGCTGGAGCGGCGTCATCGGGCAGTCGCCGCGACCGACCAGCAGGCCTGCGCCTTGGACGCCCAGGAAGCCCACGGAGGGCCAGAACCAGCCGGCCCGCGGGGCACCGGACGCGCTGGCCCAGACCCGCGCGAGCGCCGCCAGCTGCGCGACCCCCCATGCCAGGTGCGCCAGACGGTAGCCACGCGCCGGCCAGCCGAGCCCTGACATGGGCGGCGCAAGCGTCACTCAGCTCTCGTCGCGTTGGACGGACACGACGTCCCGGAGCTGTGCCAGCCGTTGCATCACGCGCGCGAGCTGCGCCACCGACGTGACCTGGATCGTCGCGGTCACCACCGCCCGATGATCGGGCTGGACGGACACGTGCGCCGCGATGATGTTGATGCGTGAGTCGGCGACCACGTTCGTGATGTCCGACAGCAGACCCGTCCGGTCGTACGCCTCGATGCGGATGGCGATGGGGTAGGTCTGCTGGGCGGCGGTCTCCCAATCCACCTCGATGAGCCGGTCGCGGTCACGCTCGTTGACGATCGTGTGACAGGTCGCTTGGTGCACGGTGATGCCCCGACCTCGCGAGATGAAGCCCCGGATGGGGTCGCCCGGAATCGGATGACAGCACTTCCCGTATCGGATGAGCAGGTCACCGACCCCCTTGACCCGCACGCCGCCGGTGCGCGGCGGCGGCGGTGGCGCCACCTGTGGCAGGACGGTGGCCGAGTCATCGGCCACACCGAGCTTGGTGACGACGCTCTGCGCGCTGAGAGCGCCATAGCCGATCGCGGCGAAGAAGTCGTCCACGCTCGGGAAGCGACCATGCTCGGCCAGCTCCTGGATCTGCTCGTGCGGGACCTTGTCGAGCGAGGTGCGAGCGAGCCGTCGCAACTCGCGATCCAGCGACTGCTTGCCGTGGGCGATGTTCTCGTCCCGCTGCTGGCGCTTGAACCACTGCCGGATCTTCTCCTTGGCATGGCTCGTGGTGACGATGCCCAGCCAGTCCCGGGATGGGCCGTGCGCGCTCCGGGTGGTGACGATCTCGATGATGTCGCCGTTCCGGAGCTTGTAGTCGAGCGGCACGAGGCGGTTGTTGGCCTTGGCGCCGATGCAGGCGTGTCCGATGTCGGTGTGGATGCGATACGCGAAGTCCAGCGGCGTGGACCCGGCAGGCAGGTCCTTGACATCCCCGCGCGGGGTGAACACGAACACCTGGTCCTGGAAGATGTCGAGCTTGACGCCCTCCACGAACTCGGTCGCGTCCGACACCTCCCGCTGCCAGTCCATGAGCTGGCGCAGCCACGCGAGCTTGGCGTCGTAGTCCCGCTCGGAACGGGAGCCCTCCTTGTAGCGCCAGTGGGCGGCGATGCCCACCTCGCTGATGGAGTGCATGTCGTGCGTCCGGATCTGGACCTCGAGCGGCCTGCCATCGACGGCCACGACGGCTGTGTGGAGGCTCTGGTACCCGTTGTTCTTGGGCATCGCGATGTAGTCGTCAAACTGCCCGGGGATGGGTCGCCACAGCGAGTGGACCACGCCGAGTGCCGCGTAGCAGTCACGGACGCTGTCCACGAGCACGCGCACCGCGTGGAGGTCATAGATCTCCCCCAGCGCGGCACCCTTGCGCTGCATCTTCTTGTGGATGGAGAAGATGTGCTTGGGACGGCCGGAGAGCTCCGCGGTGATCCCGGCTTCCGTGAGCGCCTCGTCAAGCACCTCCATGGCGCGCTTGACGTACGCCTCGCGCGCCTTGCGCCGGCTCTCCAGTTGGCTCGCGAGGTTCCGGTACGCCTCCGGCTCGAGCGCCTTGAAGCACAGGTCCTCGAGCTCCCATTTGAACTGCCAGATGCCCAGGCGCTCGGCCAGCGGGGCGTAGATCTCCTGCGTCTGACGCGCGATGCGCTGCTGCTTCTCGACCGGCAGGGCGCCCAGGGTGCGCATGTTGTGGAGGCGGTCGGCGAGCTTGATGAGGACCACGCGGATGTCCTCCGCCATGGCCAGGAACATCTTGCGGATGTTCTCCGCCTGCTGCTCCTCGTGGGAGCGGGCGCTGAACTTGGACAGCTTGGTGACGCCGTCGACGAGGTGCGCGACCTCGGCGCCGAACCGCTCCTCCACCTGGTGCAGTGAGTACTCGGTGTCCTCGGGGACGTCGTGGAGCAGGGCCGCCTGCACCGCAGCAGGGTCGAGTCCCAGCTCCGCGAGGATCTCGGCCACCGCGAGGGGGTGGGTGATGTAGGGCTCCCCGGACGCGCGCCGCTGGGGGCCGTGCGCCTCGCGTGCGAACCGATATGCCGCGGCGACGGGAGCGAGGTCCGCGCCCGGGTATCGCTCGTGGAGCTCCCGCTCGATGCGCCTCTCGGTGGCATCCAGGGCGCGCGACGACGCGAACGGCGCGGCGACGGGCGGGTGCGCCGACCGTCGACCGTTCCGCTCGGCCTTGGACGTCGGGACGTGGAGGGACATGGGCATCCAGTGTACCGTGCTACATCGTGCGTCCCCTGACCCCTCTCCCGCGGTCGGTGCTCGTGGGCCTGCTGTGCGTCCTGGTCGCGGCCTGCGACCTGGCATCGGGCTCCTCGCCTGCCACCCCGGCGCCCGGGACGGCGGGGCCCGCGGGCTCCCTGCCCACGCTGCTCGCCACCGCCCAGCTGCCCACGCTGGCCCCCACGGGTCCGCTCGTCACGGCAGACGCCACGCCCAGGCCCGAGCAAGCGGCCACAGACGCGGCCCTGGTCATCCCCGCGGGCCTCGAGTCGGCAGGGCCATCCGCGGGGCCACCGGCCGGGTCATCCGCAGGGCCGTCGGCGCCGGCCCTCGGCCCATCACCATCGGCGCTGACTCTCGGCCCATCACCATCGTCCCCCTTCGGGCCGGTCCTCGACCGTGACGCGGCCTTCGATGACGCCACCGTCGACGCGCTCCAGAAGGCGCTCGATGCCGCCCGGAAGCGCATCCCGACGCCGGGCATCGCGGTCGCCATCCGTACCGCTGACGGGCGTGTGTGGCTGGGCACGAGCGGGGCCCGTCAGCTGTCACCCAGGCGACCGGTCACCGATGGCACCGTGTTCAGCATCGCCTCGATCACCAAGACGTTCGTGACCGCGGTCGTGCTCCAGTTGGTGGATGAGGGCAGGCTGTCCCTGGACTCCCGGCTGTCCGAGTTCATGCCCGACTTCCCACGCGCCAAGCGCATCACCATCCGGATGCTGCTCCAGCATCGGAGCGGCATCTTCAACTTCTTCGAGAGCGCCCGATATGGCCGGGCTGCCTTCCGAGACCCCAACCGCGAGTGGACGACCCGGGAGATCCTGCGGCTGGTCGAGAGGCCGTACTGCAGCCCCGGTGCCTGCTTCCACTACTCGAACACCAACTTCGTGCTCCTGGGCGAGGTCGTGGAGCAGGTGACGGGTCGCTCGGTCGCGGAGGAGATCCGGGTGCGCCTGCTCGACCCGCTCGGGCTCACCCGCACCTCGTACCAGCCCGACGAGCGGACGCCCGCCAATCGCGCGCACGGTCACCTCTGGGGCGGCGGCTCCACCTTCTACGACCAGACCGACGACCGCTGGCTGCCCAACATGTCCGCGGCGTCGATCGCCGGTGCCTCGGGCGCGATGGTCTCGAGCGCGGCCGACCTGGCGCGCTGGGCGATGGCGCTGTACGGGTCGGACCTGGTGCTGCCCGAGCGACTGCGTGGCGCGATGGTGGACTACCGAGCCAAGGACAGGTACGGCCTGGGGACGCGGATGCGGATCTTCTCTGGGCGTCGCGGATTCGGCCACGGAGGCAGCCTGCGTGGCTACGAGGACCAAGTCTGGTACTTCCCGCGCGAGGGCGTGTCCATCGCGCTCCTCAGCAATCGTGGGCTGTACAACCCTGACAAGACGGTCCGGCAGCTGCTGCGCGTGCTCTGGAGGCACATCGACGCGCCGCGGCCCCAGTTCGACCCCAGCCGCAACACGAGCGGCTGAGGCGCCGCCAGCGGGGTGCGCCTCCCGCCGCGACGGCCGGACACCCCGCCCGGGATGCGGGGATCGCGAGGCCTCGGGGTCGGATGCGGGGATCGGGCCGTCGGATGCGGGGATCGCGAGGCCTCGGCGGTCGGATGCGGGGATCGGGCGGTCGGATGCGGGGATCGGGCCGTCGGATGCGGGGATCGGGCGGTCGGATGCGGGGATCAGGCCATCACCGCGGTCAGATGCGGGGATCGGGCGGTCGGATGCGGGGATCGGGCGGTCGGATGCGGGGATCGCGAGGCCTCGGCGGTCGGATGCGGGGATCGGGCTACGTCGCCGACCTCGGATGCGTCCGCGCTCGTATCGCCCGGAAGCCCCGGCCCAGCAGTGGCCACGGCGCGTGCTCCCAGGCACCCACGAACTGCGCGGGCCGTGCGCCCCACTGCGCCTTGAAGCGATAGAGGTTCCACAGCGGGTGCGAGTCATCGACGGGCAGCCCCGGCGCGGAGTGGTTGTCCACGCCGCTCAGGTCGTAGGCCGCGAAACCCCGATCAGCGGCCCATCGGATGATGGTCCATTGGAGCAGGAAGTTGGCCGCGAACCGCGGGCGTTCGTCGGCAGCCTCGTCGGTCGGTGGCTCGCTCTCGCCCGCCTCGAACAGGGTGGCCCGAAGGCCGGAGTGATGGACCAGCGTGTAGGCCAGGTCCCGCCCAGCGTGTCGCGCCATCCACAGCGACGCATGACCCGCCCTGATGAGCGCGCCCTGCGAGGACGCGTGGTAGTCAGCGGGTCGCAGGTCCTCCCCGAACCCGCGTCGTGCCCCGGTCTCGACCAGCATCTGGTACGCGATCGCCAGCGCCGCCTCAAGCATGTCGGGCGCGGACGAGGCGTCCAACCGGACCACCTCGACACCCGCCTTGCGGCACCGCTCGATGTTCCGGCGCACGTTCTGGTTGAGGAGCGCCCACTGGGCTGCCTCCTCGGCCTGGAGCGGCACGAGCATGCCCGTCGTGGACACCTGGACGGCGCGCTCGGCACGCACGAAGCCCTGTGCGGGAAGTGCATCCGCGCGTGGGCTGCCCTCCTCCCACGCCGGGTCGATGACCAGCAGCGCCGCGTGCCTCCGCCGCGCGAGCCGACGGAGCCCTGACAGGGCGCCCTCGGCGTCGTCACCCAGGAGCACCGGGCCGAGCGGTGCGTAGAGGAAGCGACCCAGCCCGCCCGTCACCGCCAGGTATCGGCCCAACCCCCCGGGCACCCGACGCACCAGCGGCGATGCGAGGTCGCGCTCCTGGACGGAGCACACTGCCACCGGCGTCCCGTCCCGGTCGATGCGCACCCGAAGGGGTCGCCAGCCACCCTCGGCCTTGACCTCGCCCCACGCGTGGGACTGGAGCGCCTCCCCCTCCGGTGAGCGCACGGCGAGCGCGTCCCAGTCGGACGCCGATGCCCTCGTCAGGTCCACGACCTCGATCACGGCAGCGTCGCCGCTACCGGGCCGTCGCCGTAGCCCGCGGACCGGAGCGCGTCGCGCGCGGCGCCCGCCTCGTCCCAGGCGAGCGCGCCATCGGCGATCTCGATGGTGCGCTCGTGACCCTTGCCCGCGAGCAGCACCACGTCCCCGGGTCGCGCGTGCCCGACCGCCTCTGCGATGGCCGTGGCGCGATCAGCGATGACCAGCAGGTCATGCCCACGCATCTTGCCGGCGCGCTCGGCGCCCTCCGCGATGGCGTCCATGATCGCCTCACGGTCCTCCGAGCGCGGGTCCTCATCGGTGATGACTACCAGCCGACAGCGCTCCCCCGCCACCCGGCCCATCAGGGGTCGCTTTGCGGTGTCCCGGTCGCCCGCGGACCCGAACACCGCGACCAGACCGCCCCCACCCGCGGCCGCGAGCGGGGCCACCGCGTCGAGTGCCTTGGCCAGTGCGTCGGGCGTGTGGGCGTAGTCGACCAGCACCCGGAACGGCTGTCCGAGGTCGACCGGCTCCATCCGCCCGGGCACCCGCTCGAGCGCCTCGAGGCCACCGCGCATCGCCTGCGGGTCGAGCTCGAGGGCCTCCCCCACGCCCACCGCGGCGAGCGCGTTGTGGACGTTGAAGCGCCCCGCCAGCGCCAGCCGCACCGGCGCCTGCCAGCGTCGGGTGCGCACCGTCACCTCCAGCCGGGCGCCCTCACGGACGCCGAGCGCCCGCACCTCCGCCTCCCCGCCGGGCGCCGCGCCATAGCCCACGATCCTCGCGCCCGCGTCCCGCGCGGCGTCCTGGAACACGCTCACCCATGGGTCGTCGAGGTTGACCACCGCGTGCTTGCCGAACCCCTTGTCCGGGTTGGTCACCCCCACGACGAGCCGCTCGAACAGGAGCCGCTTGGCGGCCCGGTACGCCTCCGGGGTGCGGTGGAACTCGAGATGCTCGTGGGTCACGTTCGTGTGGACCGCGACATCCCATGCCACGTCGCCGACCCGGTCCTGCGCCAGGCCATGGCTGGTCGCCTCCACCACCGCGAAGCGGTCGCCCGCGTCGGCCATCTCGCGCAGGTGCGCCTGGAGCTCGGGCGCCTCGGGCGTCGTGGCGCGACCCGGGTTGCCCAGGCTCCGCCCGCCCGCCACCACGTCGATGGTGCCCAGCATCCCGCTCCTCAGCCCGCACGCCTCGAGCATCGCGCGCACGAGATAGGACGTGGTCGTCTTGCCGTCCGTGCCCGTGATGCCCACGACACCCATGCGCTGGCTGGGATCGCCCTCGAACCACGCCGCGCTCGCCGCGAGCGCCGGCCGCGCGGCACGCACCAGCAGCTGCGGCACGCCCGGTGTCGGCACCGCCCGCTCGAGGACCAGGGCGCTGGCGCCCGCCGCCACCGCCGCGGGCGCATGGTCGTGCCCGTCGTGATGGGCGCCTGGGACCGCCACGAACACGTCGCCCGGGCGGACCCGCCGCGAGTCGTGGGTGACCCCGCCCACCGTGATATCCCCCAGCCGCGCCCCGGCGCCCGGCACTGACCGGAGCAGGTCGCGGGCCTCGAGACGCCCCACCAGGCCCGCGACCGTTCGGGCCGTCACCGGTGGCGGCCGGGGACGGCCCGAACGGCTCGACGACCCAGCCCCAGGAGTCCGTCGCGTGCCATGGCCACCTTGGCAGCTCCCGGTCGGAGCACCAGACGCCGTGCGGGCGTCCGCTCGACCCAGCGAGCACCGAACGACGCCTTGTGGACATAGAGGCCGTGGTTCGGCTCGCCCGCGCCCGGTGGCTCGCGATGGCCGGGCAGGTCCACGCCACCAAGCTCCACCGCGCTCGCACCCTCGGCGAGCGCATCCCGGATGACGGTCCAGCGGACCAGGTGCATCGTGCCCGGCAGCGCGTGCCGGAGGGCGGCATGGTCGGCCGAGTACGCCGTTGAGTGCATGCCACCCTGGAGGTACAGCAGCAAGCCGCCGGCGAGCACGCCCTGGTGCTCCGCCAGGAGCAGGCGTGCCTGACCGGCTGCGATGAGCCGACGCCACGCCCGGAGATACCCCCGCTCGGGGCGCATTGCGATGCCCAGCGCGTCCGCGCGCTCCACCAGCAACTCGCCGAACGCCTCCAACCGCTCGCCGGTCTCGTCACGCCGCACCACGGTCCCCACCCGCTCCGCGGCGCGGATCCGCTGGCGCGTCGTGCGCTGGATGGCACCGAACACGCCTTCCTCCGTGGCACCCGCGGCGAACGTCAGGCGCATCACATGGATGGACGGCTGGAACTCGGCCGTGCGTGGTGCCCCCAGCGCATCCATGGCCGCCTCGTAGCCGTCGTCCGCGTCAAGCTCGGGGTCCACCGCCAGCTCTCGCGCGCCCAGCTCGCGCATCGCATCCCCCAGCACCGCGATGTGACCCGCGAGCTCGGTGCCCGAGAGGCCGCCGTGCGTCGGGCCGCGCCGGCACGTGGCCACCAGCCCGGGCGCAAGTCGCTGGTGGCGCAGGACGACCAAGGCCACGCACCCGTCGCTGAACGTCACGAAGCGCGGGTCGGCGCCCTGGGACCGACGATGCTCCGCCCACGCGGTCCCCTGCATCACATGACCGCCCGGCGCGCTCACCGCCCGCGCGTCCCAGCCGTCGGGTGCCGTGGTCGCGACATCGGTCACGCGGAGCGCCGCGGGTGACACCGGCAGGGCGCGGGCCTCGCCGCCGCGCCGGATCCGCGCGAGCCCCGTGAAAGCGCCCTGCACGAGTCGGTTGGTGACCAGCTCCCAGGCACCGATGTACCCGCGCTCGTATCCCCCGAACGAGGCCTTGAACTCGGCAAGGCCGGCACCCTCCGTGCCCCACATGTCGTAGCGACGCATGCCCCGCTCACGGGACGCTCGGATCGCCTCCCATTTGACCAGATGGTTGGCGCGACCCGCCCCGCCCGCCGCCGACGAGGCCCCGTAGCGCTCGATGACCCGGTCGCCGCAGTCGAGGAGCATCAGGGTGGCCGCCGCCTCCCCATCCTGGTCGCGCGCCACGAGCAGACGGCCCAGCCCACGACGCTGGAACGCGCGGAACGTCTCCCGGAACGCCGCGTTCGCCTCGAAACCGACCCGCTCGGCAGTCTCACGGTACAGCGCGCCGAACGCCTCGAGCCCCGCCTCGCCCTCGTCGGACACGCTGTAGCCGGAGCGGCGCGCCTTGTTCACGGACCAGCGGCAGGACGAGCGCAGGTCCGACCACAGGCGGTCCTCGGGTGCCGAGAGGTCGATGATGCGCGTCCGGTCGATCTGGATGGGAGCCGACAGACGGCGCCAGCCCAGCTCCCCCAGCCAGCGCTCGACATCCCCCGGCTCGAGCTCCGGGTCGATGACCACGTGCGACAGGCGCAGGTCGTCCGCGGCGCGTTGGAGCGCGCTCGTGAACGCGGCGAGGGCTGGTCGATCGATGACCGCGGCGACGGGCCCACGCGTGGCATAGCCACGCTGGAACGGTCCGGGACGCATCCGATGCAGCAGGACCTGGGCGCCCACGGGGCCGCCAGGGGCGTCGACGACGATGCGTGTCGCCGCCCAGCCCTTGGCCTCGCTGGCCTCCGCCCATGCGGTCAGCTGCGGGTACGACCCGCTGGGTGCGGTCGCCACGAAGCGGTCCCATGCCTCGGCGTCCCGGGTCAATGCCTCGCTCGACGTCATGTCCGCCACGACCGCGGTGGCGGTTTGGTCGGGAGCCAGCGCCACACCGGTCACGCCTGGCCCCCGGGGCGCAGCGCCGCCCGCAGGAGCCGCACCGCCTGCGGCAGCTCGGGGATGCCCATGATCCGACTGTACAGCAGGTAGACCACGAGGGCCGCGAGGCCCACCGCGGACGCCGCGACGAGCGTCACGATGCGACCGGGCGACGCCCCGATCGCGGCAGTCACCAGGCCCCAGCCGGCCAGTGCCACGAGCCCCGCGAGGACCGCGCCCGCCAGCGTGACCAGCGCGCCCCGCGTGATGGCCGCCGCGGGCACGGCACCCGTGCGCCGGCCCAGTAGGAACGACAGGCAGACAGTCTCGAACCAGCCGCCGAGCGCGACACCCAGCGCCAGCCCCGCGAGCCCCATCGCGCTGACCGTGGCCAGCGACACGATGACGTTGACGCCCACTGAGAGCGTGGCGAGCAGCACCGGGGTGCGCGTGTCCTGGTCGCTGTAGAACGCCCGCGTGAGGACCACGTTGAGCGCATGCGCGGGCAGGCCCAGCAGGAACCATGCCAGGGTGGCCGCGGTCCAGGCGAGGACGTCCGCTGACAGCCCGCCACCGAACAGCACCTCCGTGACCGGCTCCCGGAGCACGATGCCGGTGGCCACCAGGAACAGCGTCACCCAGAGCAGCAGCCGCATCGAGCGCTCCACGAGCACCCGGAACTGGTCCATGTGGCGCGCCGCGATGGCCCGCGACAGGCTGGGCAGCAGGACCACCCCCAGCGGGAAGCCCACGACCCCGAGCGGGATCTGGAGGATGGTGAAGGCGAGGAAATACGCGGTCACCGAGCCTGCGGCGAGGCTTGCCGCGAGCGCAGTGTTGACCAGGACCGTGACCTGGATCACGCCCAGCCCGATGGCCCGCGGCACCATCAGGCGGAGCGTCTGCCGGGCAGCCGGGTCGGCGAGGTCGATGACCGGCGCATAGGTCATCGAGCGTCGCAGGAGGGGCACCTGGATGCCCAGGTGGAGCACCGATCCCAGGACCACGCCCCATGCCACCGCGGCGATGCCCATCGCGCCGCCGAGCGTGATGGTGCACACGATGATGGCCACGTTGTAGACCACGGGGGCCATGGCGGCCACGCCGAACCGGCCGCGCGTGTTGAGGACCGCCGACGCCACGGCGCCCAGCGCCAGGAAGATCGGCGACAGGAGCATGATCCGCGTCAGGTGGACCGTGGTCTCCGTTCGAGCCGGGTCGAAGCCCTCGACCAGGAGCGGCACCAGCTCCGGCGCCCAGACGAACATGACGATGGCCACCCCGCTGAGCACGACCAGCATCAGGTCGAGGACCGTGGAGGCCACCCGAGAGGCGCGCGTCTCCTCGCCGCCACTGACGAGCGCGGTGAGCACCGGGATGAGCGCCGAGCCCACGGCACCCGCGGCGACCAGCTGATAGATGAGGTCGGGGACCCGGAACGCGGCCAGATAGGGGTCGA
>DAOTUX010000122.1:0-2512 GCA_034436475.1 Chloroflexota bacterium
GCCACGGCAAGCAGGTCGACCGGGGGTGGGAGGCCCGCCTGCTCCTGTGCGCGCAGGAAGAACAAGCCGAAGATGTCGCGCGCGATGGCTGCCACCGGCAGCGCGATGATCGCCCCGATGATGCCCGCGAGCGCGAAGCCCATGGCGATGAGCAGCAGTACCGAGGCACCGCTGAAGCTGATCATCTTGCCCTCGAACGTGGGCACCAGGATCGAGCCCTCGATGTTGAAGATGACGAAGTAGAACACGCTCACGACCGCGACCGCGACAGGGCTCACGGTCGCCGCCAGCAGCAGCGCGGGCAGGTACGCGAGAATCGGGCCGATCTGGGGAATGAGCTCGAACACGAACGCGGCCAAGGCCAGCAACAGCGCGTAGTCCCGAAGGATCGTCGCGTCGGGCACGACCGTCCCGACGACGAACATGCCGATCGACACGATGCAGAACATGATCGAGCCGACGAGGACCTCGGCCTTGAAGTACTGGGCGAAGTCCGTGACGCCGATGGTGATCATCCGGCTGACGTCCGCCTTCCACGGCTCCGGGACGTTCCGATAGAAGGTGCCCGCCATCCTGGGCTGGTCCTTGAGCAGGTAGAACAGGAAGAACGGCAGCAGCATGAAGCTGAAGAACAAGTCCACTATGCCCAGGAGTCCCTGGACGAAGCCGATGATCCAGGTACCCCAGTCCAGGTTCGCCGCCGTCGTCTGCAGCGTGGTGGCGACTGCCGTGATGGCCTCCTCGAGCCAGCTCGGGAGGTCGAGTGACTCGAGGTCCGCCTTGAGGTCCGCGAACAGGGCGGGCAGTGCCTGCACGAACGCCGTCCCCTGCTCGATGAGGATGAACGTGGCAAGCAACAGGCCCAGGAGCGTGACGACCACCAGCACCACGACGACCAGGATCGAGGCGCCGATGCGCGGCACGCCATGCCGCACCAGCCAGTTGACGACCGGCACGAGAAAGAAGGAGAGGGCGATGCCGATCGCGAACACGAACAGCGCGGACGCGGACGCGGCGACCAGGAGGACCGCCGCAATGCCCGCGATGAGGACCACCCAGAAGGGCGCGCTGGGCAGCTGGAGTGGCAGGAAGCGTGGAGCCTCGGCGGCAGCCTCGACCGGTGTCGCGCCTCCGCCGTCGGCCGGCATAGCCGCCTCCGGGGCCTCATCCATCGGTCGGACCCTCCTCTCGGTGCGCTGCATCGTCCATGGTGGCGTAGATCGGTAGTCGGCGTGAGCCGCTCGCGACGGCGCGCTCGAGCACCGCGAGCGGCTTCCAATGGAGGTTGACGAGGCGCAGTTCGACACCCTCGTGGCGGAGCTGCTCCTCAAGCCGACCCAGGACGTCGAGGCTGCCGATGTCGAGGTCGGCGCTCATCGACAGGTCCAGCACGACCACCGACGGCGGCGTGCCTCCCTCGGCTGCCGCGCGCCGGATCCGGTCGTGGAGCGTGCCTGCGTTGAGGAACAGGATGGGTGCGCCGAGACGCAACACCAGCACTCCCGGCGTGGTGGTCGCGTCGGGGACACGCTCCAGGGACACCAGGCCGCCTCGCGCGTCACGGCCCATGACGCTCACCTCCGGGCGCGCCAGATGGACCAGCAGCGCGACGAGCGCCAGCAGGACGCTGGTGATGAGGCCGGCCAGGATGCCCAGGGACAGCGTCGCGACCAGTGCCACGATCGCAATCGAGAAGGCATCGCGTCGGAGGGTGGCGATGCGTCGCAGCTCCGCGACCCGGATGAAGCCGATGACCGCGCTGATGACGATGGCCGCCAGCACCGGTTGCGGCAGGTCCTGGAACAGGGGCAGCAACGCGACGGAGGTCAGCAGCGTCAGCGCCGCGACCAGCAGCGAGACGAGCGGGGAGCTGGCACCTGCGTGCTCGGCGGCGGCGCTCTGGCTGGCGCCGCCACCCACGATGAACCCCTGGAGCAGCCCGGCGACCAGGTTGCTGCCACCGTTGGCGCGCAGCTCCTGGTCGGGGTCGATCTCGTAGCGGTGCTGCTCCGCGAACCGCTGGGCCACGGTCAGGCTCTCGGCGCTGCCGACGACCGCGATGGCGATCGCGCCCGGCACGAGCGCGTGCAGGTCGCCCGGCTCGAGGTCCGGGATGGCGGGCGCGGGGAACGCGCCGTCGATCAGCCCGATCACCGCCACACCCTTGTCCGCGAGGCCTAGGAGCGCCACGGCGAGGATGCCCACGATGACGACCACGAGCGCGATGGGCACCCGCGGTGCGACGCGTGGCACCAGCAGCAGCGCGGCAAGGGCCGCGACGCCGACGGCGATCGACCAGCCGTTGGCATCCGGCAGCACCGTGAGCAGGTGCCGTGCCTGCTCCACGAACGTCCCGGACCCGTCGGGCACCCCGATGATCGTGGCCAGCTGCCCGACGATGATGGTGAGGCCCAGCCCGAACATGAAGCCGACCTGGACCGCGGCGGGGATGAACCGGGACACGAAGCCCAGACGCAGGACGCCCATGAGGCCGAACGCGAGGCCCGCGAGG
>DAOTUX010000123.1:0-2598 GCA_034436475.1 Chloroflexota bacterium
TGACCAGCCGAACGGGTAGCCCAGGTACAGGCCGTCGTCGGTGGTCCACCACGGGAACTCGCGCGCGATGGGGTAGAGCGTCGAGGCGACCTGGAGCTCGTTGATGTCGAAGGCGTCGACCAGGCCCTCCTCGTGATAGTGGGGCACCCAGAGCGCATCCCCAGAGATGAGGTCGAGCTGGCCGCCGACCTCCCGAACCCGGGTGTATCCCTCGGCATTGCCGGCCAGCTCGCTGATGGCAGGGCGGATGCCGGTGGCCGTCTCCACCTCATCGAGCTGCTCCGTGTAGAAGTGGTCGCTCCAGGTCATGAAGTTGAAGCCGCCGCCCTGCGCCCGCACCCCCTGTGCGCCCCGGAGGCCCAGGGCCAGGGCTCCGGCGGTGCCAGCGGATGCCTGGAGGAAGCGTCGTCGCGAGAGCGGCCAGGTCAGGTGTCCCATGATCTCTCCCTTGCTCGGCTCGTTGCTCGTGGGTTCAGAGGACCGTGGATCGTTCAATCGGCCACCAGACGCACGCCTCCTCCCCCGGTCCGCCGACCGGCTCCTCCTCGACGCCGAAGCCACGTGGTCGGTCCACGACGATGGCGCCTGCCGTCGTGGCCACGATGATCCGGATGCGGTCGCCCAGGAAGCCCACGTGCTCGATGCGCCCAGGGAGCGTCGCGACCCCCGGCGTCCCGGGTGGCGTGCCGACCCGCGTCGAGCCCGGTCGGACCATGAGCGTGCCCGGGCCCAGCGCGGCGCTGGGGCTCACCGGGAGGGGCCGGCCATCGGGCAGCTCGAACACCATGCCGGCGTCGGACGCCCGCACCTGGCCATCGAGGAAGTTGGACTCACCGATGAAGTCGGCCACGAAGCGGTCCGCGGGATGGTCGTAGATCTCGCGTGGCGTGCCGACCTGGGCGACGTGCCCGCCCGTCATGACCGCGATGCGTGTCGCCATGGACAGCGCCTCCTCCTGGTCATGGGTCACGAACACGAAGGTCGTGCCCACCTGGCGGTGGATGCGTGACAGCTCCGCCTGCATCTGGCGGCGGAGCTTGAGGTCCAGGGCGCCCAGGGGCTCGTCGAGCAGCAGCACCGCGGGACGCTTGGCGAGCGCCCGAGCCAACGCGACCCGCTGCTGCTGGCCCCCGGACAGCTCCGCGGGCCTTCGGGCGGCGAGCCGCTCGAGGCCCACAAGCCCCAGATACTCCTCCACGCGCGCCTCGCTCTCCCGGCGCGCCAGCCCCTCCATGCGCAGGCCGAACGCGACGTTCTGGGCGACCGTCATGTGCGGGAAGAGGGCGTAGCTCTGGAACACCGTGTTGACGCTGCGCCTGTGGGGCGGCAGGTCGTTGACGAGCCTGCCCTCGATGCGCAGCTCCCCGTCGGAGAGGGGGATGAAGCCGCCGATGAGGTTGAGGGTGGTGGTCTTGCCACAGCCCGACGGGCCCAGGAGGCAGAAGAACTCGCCCGCCTCGATGACCAGCGACACCGCGTCGAGGGCGATCGTCTCGCCGTACCGCTTGGTCGCCTTGACCAGTTCGATGGCCGGGACCGCTGGCGTCATCCGGCACGCTCGGTGAAGGGGCGGCCACGGGGTGGTGCCACCGGGCGGCCCACGTGGGGCGGGATCGCCGATGCGAGGCGCTCGAGGGTCTCCTCGTCGAAGGGCGCCGGCCACTCGGCGATGACCTCCTGTGCCCCGACCGCGGCGAACGCAGCCAGGGCCGCAAGGACGTCATCGAGGGATCCCGCGAACGGGTCACCCTCCGCGATCTCGCGTGCCTCGTCGGCCGGCAGCCGGTGGTGGTGCCCCAGGAGCGACGCCAGGGACCGCCGCGCCTCCGTGGTGGTGGCTCGGACATGGATGGGTGGGACACCCGCGGTGCGCCGGATCGTGGACGGGTCGCGTCCGATGTCCCGGCAGTGCCCGTCGAGGGTCGCGGACCGGCGCGCCCAGGTGTCCCGGTCACCCTCGCCGTTCCAGGCGTCGGCGTCCCGGGCCACGATGCGCAGGGTCCGCCGCTCCCCGCTGCCCCCGATCATCAGCGGCAGCGGACCCACGGGTGGCGGGTCGTTCACGGCCCGGTCCATGGTCACCCACGCGCCCGTCGTCGTGACCTCGCGGCCGTCGAGGAGCGCTCGGATGGCCGCCGACTGCTCGTCCAGGCGGTCGAGGCGCTCGCGGACGGACCCGAGCCTGAACCCGAACGCAGCGTGGTCGCGCTGGTGCCAGCCCGCCCCCAGGCCCAGCAGGGCCCGCCCCCCGGAGAGGTGGTCCAGCGCGGTGGCCATCTTGACGAGGAGCCCCGCCTCACGGTAGCCCGCCCCTGACACCAGCACCCCCACGGGGATGCCCTGGGTGACCATCGCGAAGCCGGCCGCGGTCATCCAGCCCTCGAGGCAGGGACCCGACAGCCCCTCGGGCGTCGCGGCCTGACGTCCGGCCGGGGGCAGGAAGTGGTCGTTCGACCACAGGGACGCGAACCCCAGGTCATCGATGCGCCGCGCCGTCGCGGCCAGGGCGGGCCAGGTGGCGAACTGGCCCCACACCTGGAAGCCGACGGCGGGCAGCCTCGGGCTCACCCGTGCGCACCTGTGCCGGGTCCGTGGCCG
>DAOTUX010000124.1:0-6588 GCA_034436475.1 Chloroflexota bacterium
GCGGCGAACGCGAACAACACCAACTCGACGCCGGCGTCGTCGGAGAGGGTCTGGCTGAGGATGCCCCGTGTGGGGACCGGTGCCTCCGCGACCAGGTCGCCGAATGCGGTGTAGGGCTTGCTCACGACGGACCCCCAGGTCACTCGCCGGCGTCAGCCGGGCCGGACGCGAACGCGGCCGTGATCCCCTGGTGCCATCGCCGAGATGCCGTCCGAGTCTATCCCGGGTCGACGAGCCTCGGGGCGTCGAGTGCCCATCCAGCGGGGGCGGGCGCGACGTGCCCGGGGACGTGACCCAACGTACTGGTCTGACCTGCGAGCGCGACAAGGTCCGGAGCGGCGCCGCGTGCCTGCCGCGTCTGGTGCAGGCGCTCGATGGCTTCGTGACGTTCGGCTCTTGCCGCTCGAACTCGTGGCGCCGATGCTCCGTACCTCGCTCAGCCACACGAGTAGGGGAAGCCATGTCTCGTTCCCTCCCGGCCCTCCTGGCCGTCACCGCGCTGCTCGGCGCCGTGCTCGCGGCGCCTACCGCCGCCCAGTCGCCCGGGCCGGTCGCCCCGCTGCCCGCCGCCGTCGTGACCATCGGCTGCGACGCGTTCGAGGCCACGCCGGACGCCACCGCGGCCGTCGATGCGCCCGTGGGCGGCGCGGTCGTTGTCAGCCTCTGCTCCAACCCCTCGACCGGCTTCCGCTGGGAGGCCCCGGTCTCGTCCGACGCGTCGGTCGCGAGGGTGGGTGGCTGGACCTATGTGGCGCCCGCGGACGCCACCCAGCCGGGCGCCAGTGGCACCGAGGTGCTCACGCTGGTGGCGGGCGCCGCGGGCCATGCCACCGTCACCGCGAGCTACAGCCAGCCATGGGACGGTGGCCAGGAGGGCGCGTGGACGCTCACGCTCGACGTCGTGGTGCGTGACGCGGTGCCGGTGGCGATCGACTGCGCCGCGTTCGGCGACAGCACCGCCGCCAGCGCGTCGGTGGATGCGCCCTCGGGGAGCGCGGTCGTCCTGACCGTGTGCTCCAACGCGTCGACCGGGTTCACGTGGACGGCGCCGTCCACGTCGGACCCCGCGGTCGCGGTGCCCGGCGCGTGGGTCTGGGTGCCCCCGGCCGAGCCCATGCCCGGGGCGGCGGGGTCCCAGGTGCTCACCATCGCGGCCGACGCGGCCGGCACGGCCGTGATCTCCGCGAGCTATGACCGCCCTTGGGAGGGCGGCGAGAAGGGCGCTTGGACGCTGGAGCTCACCATCCACGTGCGGTAGTCGCCGGGCGCCGCGCCGGGAGTCATGGGCCCAGGATCGCGGACGGCGCGACGCGTTCCCGTGGCCCCGGCGCCCAGACCACCGGGAGTGCGCGCCTGGCGTCGGGCGGTCTGGCGGAGGAGGTCGGGCGGGTGCGAGCGGACCCCGGGGACGGGGAGGTCGCCATCGACGGTGTGGCCCCCGCCGCCGGGGCGGCCGCCCTCGGGCCCATTGACGGGCAGCTGGACGAGCTGCTCGCCACGCTCGACGCGAGCGCGGGTGCCTGACGCCTCGACAGGTCGCGCTCGGGTGTGATGGGGCGTCCGGCGGCAGACGCCGGGCGCACCGCCGCCGTCATGCGGTGGGCTCACCGGCCGGACGAGCGTCAGCGCCGCCGCTACGCGCCGGCGAACGGGTTCAGCACGCGGACGCCACCGAAGTCGGTGCCCGTGTCGACGTCCTCGGACAGGACGACCGCGCAGCCCAGGGCCCGGCTCGCCTCGATGATCGCGGCATCCCAATAGGAGATCCCGAACCGGCGCCGGGTCTCGAACGCGGCGACCATCACCCCAGGCGTCAGGTCCTGGACCGGGAAGCGAAGCCACGACTCGACCAGGCCCGTGGCCTGGTCGTGCGTGATCGCGTCCGATCGGCTGGCCCGGGTCGCCTGCACGTAGAACTCCTGGAGCACCTGGACCGACAACCCCAGGTCGCAGGTGACGAGGATCTCGTTCGCCGGTCGTGCCTTCCCGGCCTCGGCCCGATCGCGCCCAACGAGCTGCCCCGCTCGGCGGCCCGGATGCGCGCCGTTCGGTAGACATCATCGGGAACCGAGACGGTGATGTTCCTCATCTCGACACAGGAACACAGAATCACTGGAACACAGTATCTGTGTGGACTGGGGCGGCGATTGCGAGTTGACCTGGACGCTGCGCGCAGGACGCGGTCAGCCTGTTCGGATGCCGTGGCGTCCGGCGCGGGCCGCCTCGCTCGACCGACTCACGAGAATCGCCGACACATGCGGGCACGGGCCAAGGATTTCATCCGATCGAGGTGATGGCGCCGCTCCGATCGGGATGGTCGAATCAGCATCGTGCGAGGCTGCACGCCATACCCACGCGCTGCGGAGTGAACCGATGACCGAACGATCCATCGACGACCTGGGACCGGTGGACTACCTGATCGTGGAGTTCCCGGCAGGGACCCAGAACTTCACCGGCGAGGGCGCCGACGAACTGGTCCGTCTGCATGACGCCGGGATCATCCGGATCATGGACCTCGTGATCCTCGAGAAGCACGCCGACGGGAGCATCGAGGGGCACGAGCTCTCGGACTTCGAGCAGCTCGGCGACCTGGAACGGATCGAGGAGCAGCTCGCGGAGACCCTGGCCGAGGAGGACATCGTGAACCTGGCGGCCGCCATGGAGCCGGGCAGCATCGCGGGCGTGCTCATCTTCGAGAACACCTGGGCCGGGCCGTTCGCATCCGCCATGCGCCGCGCGGGCGGTCGTCTGGTCGCGAACGGCCGGATCCCCATCCAGGCCATCATCGCCGCAGTCGAGGCCGACGAGGCCCTCGCAGCACAGGGAGCGTGACATGCCACTCAGGGCTTCCCGGCTCGGACGAGCCGCAGTCGTGACCGCCGCCGTGACACCGGGGCCGTCACCCGTCGCCAAGGCGGCGGTCGTCGGCGCCGCCGTCAGCCGCCCGGGACCGGCTCCGGTCGCCAAGGCGGCCGTCGTCACCGCGGCGGTGACCCCGGGCCCGTCCCCCGTCGCCAAGGCGGCGGTCGTGGGTGCCGCGATCACACCAGGTCGTCGACGCTTCTAGCGCTTACGCACGGCGAGCCGGCCTGGTGCGAGGTGGCGCTGCCCCGGCGGCTTGAGTGGGGAGTGGGTCAGGCGAGGCACCGCAGGGCTGCGCAGCCCTGCGGGGCCCCAGGCCTCCCCCACATGCCGGCTGGCGGGCCGCGGCTGGTCTGGGCAGGGCAGCACCGCGACGAACTCGAAGCCGACCTTGCCGGTCGGGTGCCGGTCCAGCGTTGGCTCCGGGACCGTCGCGCCGAAGTCGTGCAGGAAGACAGTCAGCGGACCGACGCACCGTGGCAGCTGGTCGAGCTGACGCCCAGTTCGCGGGCGACCTCCGCGGGCGAGCAGGGCTGCCTGTCCTGAACGACATACGCCTGGTGCGGCCGGGACCACGAGAGGGAACACGATGCCGAGGACGCGGGCGACGACGACCGCTCGGGTCGTTTCGTCAATGCGGTGTGCGATCGCCCTGACGTGTCCACGATCGCCGCGTAAGCCGGGGCGATCGACCGCGTAAGGGTCACGCGCTACGCTGGGCGCATGCGAACGACGTTCGTGATGGACCCGCCACCCACCGTCGAGGACTGGCTCGAGCGCCGCCGCGCCCTGGCCCAGGACCTCTACGACGAGGTCTGGGAGGGCGAGTACCGCGTGGCGCCTGCACCCAGCGACGCGCACAACGACGTCTGTTTCCAACTGGTGGCGCTCCTGCGCCCGCTCGCCCTGCGCGCGAGCCTGCTCGGCCGCACGCCCTGCAACGTGGGTGCGCCCAACGACTTCCGGGTGCCGGACATCGCATTCCTCCGGGGGCATGTCGCACCCATCTGGCAGCCGACCGCGGCGATTGCCGTGGAGGTCGTGTCCCCCGGCGACGAGAGCAGGCGCAAGCTCGACTTCTACTTCCGCCACCGCGTCGAGGAGGTCGCGATCGTCGATCCAGGGGGTCGCACCGTGGAATGGTTCGCGCGGGGCGACGAAGCGTTCTGGCCCGCGGAAGGGAGCACGCTCCTGGGGCTGACGAGCGCCGAGCTGGCAGCGCGGATCGACTGGCCCGCGTAGGACGGGCCCCCAGGCCGGGTCGACGACATCACGCGTCGGGTGCGAGCGGCGTCGGCGGATGCCTCGGAACTGGTTGGTGGCGATGAGCGATCCACGACGCCCGACGGATCGCGTAGGTCCCGCGCGCGCATGATCTGGTAGAGGGGTCGCGATCCTGTCTGGCGACCTCCCGATGTCCGGCGACCGTCTTACGCCCAACGTGTGGGCGTGCCGCGCCCACACGGGCACGGAGGTCCGACCCGCACGCGCAAGGAGCCGTCTGATGCCTGCTTCTGACATCGGAGTCTCGCCCGAACGACGAGGATTCGTCGTGGAGAAGGCCTTCTCGATGCCCTTCGGCCTGGCGCCGTACGCGTGCACAGCGGATGGGCATGGGATCTCGTTCCAGCACGTCGACGACGGTCGGCTGCGACTCGTCTGGGATGGCCGGGGAGGGGAGCCCTTCGACGGACTCGTGGAGTCGCGTGACAAGTCGCCGGCCATCGTCACGAGCGATGACGGGGCGCACATCGCGTACGCCGCCGGGCGGGATGGGATGGTATTCGTGGGCCGTGACAACCTCGAGTACCCGGCGTTCGAGGCATTCACCCGCTCCGTCCCGCCGGTCTTCAGTCATGGGGGCACACACCTCGCCTACGGCGCGGGCACGTCGGGTGTGTTCCGCCTGGTCGTCGATGGCGATGTCGTCAGCACCATGCCCCTCGCCCCGGTCCAGGCGGTCTTCAGTCCGCCAGGGGATCATCTCGCGTTCGTGGAGATGGACGAGCCGGCAGGCCGCTCGGGCCAGAGGCGCATCGTCATCGATGGCACTGCCGGTCCCTGGTTCTCCGGCACGCGCAACGCGCCTGGAGCGATGCAATTCAGCCCGGACGGCCGGCGGTTCGCCTTCCAGGGCGTCGGGGTGAAGGGACAGGCACGGTGGGTCGTTGACGACCAACCACAACAATGGACCTACGAGGTCCGCGACCTGAGCCTGGCACGGCTTCGCGGCATCGGCGTGGTGGAGCGACCGCTGCTGGCCTGCTTCAGTCCTGATAGCCGCCGCTTCGCCTACGCTGCAGACGTCCTAGGCAAGGGCGTCGCCGTCCTGGAGGACGACGTCGCGGGACCGCGCTTCACGAGGGTCGGCATGCCGGTCTTCAGCCCCGACTCCCACCGTCTCGCGTACATCGCAGAGACATCCTCGAAGACGTTCAGCGTGGTCGTGGACGGGGCACCTTGGCCGGACTGGAGGGCCTCGTGGGTCAGTGACCCTGTCTTCAGCCCCGACTCGAGACGCGTGGCCGTGACGTTCCTCATGGAGGAGGGCGGCTTGCTGAGGAAGCGCCGGATGGCCGGATGCGTCGTCGATGGGCGCATCCTTGCGGTGCTGGATGGCGACGACGTGCGGAAGCCGATGTTCAGCCCGGACGGCGACCGGGTCGCGTGGCTCATCGGCAGTGGGGACGTGTTTGAGGTCGTGGTCGACGATTCGGCTCAGCAGGGTGCGCATGTCGCCCTCAGCGCTCCGGTCTTCTCGGCCGCGGGTGAGGTCGCGTACGCGGTGACGGTCATGCCCGAGGGCCGCGTGACCATCATGGTCGGTGGCCGACTGGGCCCGCTTGCTGACGACGTGCACGGGTCGCACTCCATCATGGCCAGGTTCGAGTACCCGCGCACAGGCCAGGCCAACATCCCGTTCGCGCTCTCGCCGGACGGTGGGCACGTGGCCTGGGCGGGCGTCTTCCGGGAGGACATGCGGCCCGTCCTTGATGAGCAGGTCGGCCCGCCGTTCGACCTGCTGCTGGACTGGGCCTTCCACGAGGACGGTCGCGTGGTCTGGTGGGCCCAACGCGCCGATACCGTCTATCGCGTGACAGCCCGGCCGGCCCGGGGCTGAGGCAGTGCGGTAGGTATCGAGTCCGGCCCTGAGCCGGTCACCGCGAGGTCGTCCGATCGCGGCGTGGGCGGGAGGGTCAGCCCGAGGCGTCGGGGCGGGCCACGACCTCGTCGGGACCGAAGTCCTCGCCCGATTCTATGGGCATGGCCGGTTCATGAAGCCCAGGTCCTGGATGGCTCCCCGGTCAGCCCTTGGCCAGCCACTCGATCGCGGCGGCGAGACCCGGGTCGGTCGCCTCGGTGAACAGGTCCCAGCGGGAGGGGAGTTCGACATCGGGGACGATGCCCGTGCGCTCCCATGCCCCGACCTCGCCGCCGAAGGGCCGGAAGGCGTCGGTGGCGATCCGGACGCGCCAACCGTCCCGGAGGTCGAAGCCGTACAGCTCCTCGACGTTGCCCGGCGTGGTGGACCCGATGAGGGTGGCCCGGCCGCGCTGCTGGAGCACGCCCGCGAAGATCTCCGCGAACGAGTTGGTGTGCTGGCCGACGAGGACCACCAGCGGCACCGTTTGGGACCCCCCGACGTCCTCGGGGACGACCTCGACGACCTCGCTCCCGTCACGGTCGACCCACACGCCGACGCGGCCACTCGTGAACGCCGCGAGC
>DAOTUX010000125.1:0-21968 GCA_034436475.1 Chloroflexota bacterium
GGTCACCAGCAAGGGGTGACCTCCAATCCACCAGTGGACGGTGCTGCCCGGAGTCGCCGCAGTCCGGGAGTATCCGTGCATGGCGATGTGGTCGAGCCCGAACCTGAACGACCGGTCGGAGCCAGGGTCCATCCGGGCCGCCGGGATGAGGTCCCAGGCGCCCTCGTGGGGTCCCATGGTCACCGGCAGGACTGCGCCAAGTGCGGTGAGGTCCAGCTGGGCACCACGCCCGTCCGCGGCGTGGAACGACCCTTGCCCACCGGTGTGCACGAAGCCAACACCGGCCGCCACGGCGTCCGCGATCGCTTGGAGCTCCGAGGGCCGGAACACGTGCACCGCAGTGTCCCATCCGGTGAACCAGATCACGTCGTATCGGGCAGCGAGATCCTCGGCCCACGACGAGTCCTGCGGGACACGGACGTTCTCATCGACGAGGGACAGCACGACCCCGCTCACGTCCTCGAGCGCAGAGCGGATCGGGTCGTTGTAACGCTGCTGCCCGAGGATCAGGACGCGCAGCGTGGGCGCGAACGCCGGCGCGACGACACCGATCCAGGTGTCGGCAGAGGTCACGAGCGCACCGTCCTCCTCGGTCGCGGCCAAGCGCAGCAGGACCGGCTCTGCCATGTCGGCGGGGAGCGGCAGGTCGAGCGATCCACCCGAAGCCGACGCGTCACCCTGGACCAGGACGTGGGACCGGACCGACGCGACGACCGATCCGTCGGGTCGGTGGAGCACGGCAGCCACGTCCAACGCGCGCGGCGTCGGCGTGTCGTTGATGACCATCAGTTCATGCTGGTACCGACCGCCAGCGGCGCGAGGCCGCAGCGGATACCGGTCGTCGAGGGTCAGGAGCACCGGCTGATATGCGGCGGCGAGCCCGAAGTAGCCCTGCTTCGGTCGCTGGCGATGGTCGACCACGGTGAAGTGGGCGCCCGGCAGGCTCTCCCGGTACGACCACGTCCGGCAGCCCACGATCTGGTCGTAGCGGTTGCGTCGATAGGCCTCCGCCGCGTACCGCAGGCCCATCGCCTGATACCACTGCACCGCGTCCACGAACCGCTCGAGCGAGGCCGGGTGGCGGTCCGCCCAGTGGTACATCCGCCACACGATGGTGGCCAGACCGGGATAGTCGAACGAGAACCGGAAGGCGTACTCCTCCGCATCGATGGGCAGCCGCAGCCGGCCCTCGGCCAGCTCGGGTCGATCCCATAACGACCCGGCCGGCATGTACTCGCGCAGGGTCTCGACCACAGGCAGCGAGATCGCACCGAACTCGGACACGAACGTCGAGTCATGGTCATAGTGGTCCCAGAACTCGCCATAGGCGAAGCCACCGTTCCAGATATGCGACTCGTCGAAGTCGCAGAAGCTCCGGTGATACATCGTGTCCGGCGCCTCGTCGCGAACGATGGTCTCGATGGCCTGGACGTACTCGGTGTAGTCCGCGCCCCACATCCACTCGCCGTCCTTGAGCGTCTCCGCAAACGGGCACCAGGTGACCACCGACGGATGCCCCCGACGCTGTCGGACGATGTTCCGGACCTCTCCTAGAGACCAGTCCCAGAAGCGCTGGTGGCGGGGATAGTTGGGTTCGAGCACCTTCATCGGGCCGAGCTGGTGAAAGGGCAGCTCCTGGAAGATGAGGATCCCGCGCTCGTCGCAGGCGTCGTACAAGGCGACCTTCTCCACGTAGGTGAAGACGATGATGTGGTTGACGTTGGCATCCACGAGCATGTCGACGTCCCGACGCTGCTCGCTCGCGACCGGGCTGGACGGATAGATGTCGGCGAAGGGGTACCACACGCCGCGCAGGAACAGGCGCTGGCCGTTGAGGTAGTACGCGCGGTCTCGGTCGTCCCGGCTGAGGGTGCGGATGCCCAGGCGGGTGACCGCCCGGATGCGCGTCGCCTGGTCGGTGGCAGTCACGCGGTACAGGTTGGGCAGTCCGGTGTCCCAGCTCCACCACAGGACGGGATCGGGAACGACGAACCGGTGACGAGTCTCGCTGGTGCCCGGCGCGAGGCCATCGACCTCGATGGTGTGGGGCTGTGGTCGTCCCTCGAAGTTGTGGGGGGCGACCTCCACGCTCACGGTGCGATCGCTGGTGTCGTCGCCGCTGCTCCACCATTCGCACGCCAGCTCCACCACGGCACCATCGTGGCCGACCTCCAGGGTGGCCGCGGTGATGCGTTGCAGCATCACGCCTAACCGCACCGCGACGCGCACGTCGCCCCACAGCCCGAATGGAAACACCGCATTGCCGCTCAGCGGCAGCCCATCCCAGTAGTGGAGCAGGTTGCCCTTCATGTACTCGCTGTTCTTGATCCAGACGGTGCCCACCCCGGATGGCTGCAGGAAGAACTGGCGTTCGTCCACGCGCCACGGGCACGAGAGCGCGATTACCAGCTCGTGATCGGGGCCGGTCCCGAGCGCACCGGTGATATCGAACTCGCTGATCGAGAACATGCCCTCGTGATACCCAACCCATGTGCCGTCCACCCAGACGTCGGCGAAGTAGTCCATCCCGTCGCACTCCAGGAACGTGTGCGCACCCGGGTCTGCATCGACCTCGAAGCGTCGGACATAGGTCCACTCGTCGAAGTTGAGGGACGTGGCCTCTGGCGTGTCGTTCCAGAGGTCCGTGACGCCCGCCTGGGCCTGGATGCTGCCGGGCACCTGGACGCGTCCGTACGCGCGGAGGCCCGAGACGTCCGGCATGACCATGGATCCAGCGTCGTGCAGCGGACCTCGATAGAGCTGCCACGCGTCGCCGGCCAAAGACAGGCTGTGTGCCGAGCCACCGGATGGACGCTGCCCCTGATCAATCATTGCTTCACCGCTCCCGCTGTCAGACCCTTGATATACGATCGCCGCGCCGCGATGAAGACGATGAGCAGCGGTGCGATAGAGATGACCGCGGCGGCAGCGAGCAAGTTCCAGTCCTGCGTCCCGAACTCCCCGGTGTACGGCGACAGGCCGACCGGCAGGGTGGCTTGGTCCGTGTTGCGGATCATCACGAGCGGGATCAGGAAGCCGTTCCATGTGGACAAAGCGAAGAAGACCGCCACCGTGCCGATCGCGGGGCGCAACAGCGGCGTCACAACCCTGCGGAAGCTCAACCACTCCGATGCGCCATCGACGCGCGCCGCATCCAGCAGGTCCTTGGGGATGTGGTCCATGTAGCCCCGCAGCAGCAGGGTCCCGAACGCCAGGACGAACGCGGTCTCGCCCACGATGACTGCCAGCAAGGAGTCGTACAGGCCGACTTGGAGCATCCCCAGGAAGAACGGGATGATCACGGCAGAGGGCGGAATCATGAGACCGATCAAGATGACGTAGTACACGACCTCGCTGGCCCGGGAACGGAACCGCGAGAACCCGTACGCCGCGGTGACGCACAGGACCACGCCGATGATGACGGTCGTGACGGTCACCACCACCGATGCCACGAACAATGGCTGCAGGCCGAACTCGGACCACGCCTCCGGATAGTTCGACGGCTGGAACGAGCCGGGGATGAGGATCGACCGGAAGACGTCCTCCTGGGTCCGAACGGAGACGCTGAGGAGCCACACCAGCGGCAGCGCGTACAGCGCCGCGATGAGGACGCACAGGATGCTCGTCAGCCACCGGGTCCGATGAGTCCTCATACGTCGCCAGACCCATGGAGCCGGCCCCGCAGCAGGGTCGAGGTGGTGGCAAGGAGGACGATGAGCACGGCGATCGCGCTCGCGAACCCGACGTCGCTGCGGTTGAACGCCTGCTCGTAGAGGTACGTGGACAGCATCTCGGTGCGTCGGAACGGGCCGCCCCGGGTGAGCACGAAGACGATGTCGAAGACCTTCCAGCCACCGATGAGGTTGAGGACCACAACGACCGCGATGACCGGGCGCATGTACGGGACCACGACGTGTCGGATCGTGGCGAGGTGACCCGCACCGTCGATGGCCGCGGCATCCAGACGCTCGGTCGGCAGGCTCTGCAGGCCGGCGTAGTACAGGATCGTGTTGTAGCCGGTGAACATCCAGATGGAGACCACGATCACTGTCGCGAACGCCAGGTCCGGGCCCAGGAACGCCACCGGCGTGCCGCCAAGGGCCTCGACGACCTGGTTGGCCAGGCCCAGTGGGCCGAGCATCTGCTGCCAAATCAGACCGGCGACGACAGGCGAGACCCCGATCGGGAGCAGGATCGCGATGCGCAGCAGATCATGCCCGCGGACGCGGGTATGGATGAGCAGGGCCAACGCGAACCCGAGAACGTTGAGCCCGATCGTGGTCGCGAACGTAAAGATGACGGTATGCCAGAGCGCCTGCAGCAGGAACTTGTCGCGCAGCAGGCGCTCGTAGTTGGCCAGGCCCGCCCACTGGATGGTGCTGGTGTTGAAGCCCGACCACGTGGTGAGCGAGAGCACGCCGACCGCGATGACGGGCAGCAGCAGGAACGCACTGAAGTAGATCGCGGCCGGCCCGAAGAAGGGCCAGCCGGCTGCCCGTGAATACCTCATCCGGATATCGAGCCGGCGTGCTCTCGGTCGGGACCGACCGGCGAGCGACCGTCGCTAGCCCTGCTGTGCTGAGACCATCTCTGACGCGATGTCCTCTGGCGAATAGGCACCCGCGAACAGGCCCTGGACACCGTTGGTCAGTGCCGCATACGTCGCTGGCGTGAAGATCGCCCGAGTGCGGGCCGACGCCTGGAAGCTCAGCATGTGCCGGTCGATCGCGTCCCATGTCGCCGGCGCCTCAGCCGGAGAGGCGGGGCTGAACGACCACTGGAGCAGGGTGTCTCGACCGCCCGCGTCCGTGAGCAGTCGCAGGACCTCGGCGGCTGCGGCCGGCTGCTTGGCAGCTGCGGGGATGGAGAACATCACCGCGATGCCGCCCGTGGCAACGGGCTGCTCGCCCGCATCGAGCGGCGGGAACGCCATCACGTCGTATGGAAGCTTGCCCGGTCCACCCGCGGCGGTGTCGACGATGTTCCGAATGAAGTTGCCCATGGGGTAGTACATCGCCGACTTCTTCTGCCCGAAGACGTTGACGGCGTCCAGGGTGCTGATCGACTGGGCGTCGTCGCTGAACACCCCGCCGTCGATGAGCTTCTTGACCGCCTGCGATGCCGCGACGAAGCCGGCATCGTCCCATGGCAGCTGGCCCCGATCCGCGTCCCGGATGGCGGCGTCGGACTCCGTCGTATAGGCGGCCTGTGCGAACCAGACGTCCCCGGCGGGCCAGCCGTCCTTGACTGACATGGACAGTGGCGCGTATCGACCGTCGGTGCGGATGGCCTGGGCGACCGCGATGAGCTCGTCGGCGGTCGTGGGTACGGCCAGACCAAGCTCCTGGAAAACGTCCGTGTTGTACGCGATGGTCAGGTTGTTGACGTCGAGCGGCACCGCCCAGACGTGTCCGTCGTACGAGACGGACTCCATGAGGCTTGGGAAGAACTCCGGAAAGCCATTCGCCAGGACGTCGTCGAGCGGCGCGAGCGAGCCGGCCTTGACGATGTCCAGGAAGTCGCCGGCCCACGGCATCTGGAGGAGGTCCGGCGGCACATTGCCGGCCATGGCTGTCTTGGCACGCGTGACGTAGGTGGCGAAGTCGAGATACTCCGGCGCCAGCGAGCTGCCCGGGAACGCGGCACCGAAGCGCGCGATGGCGTCCTTGTAGACGTTCTCGTAGTTAGTGCCACCGTTCCACGACCAGAGTTCCACCGTCGCGTCGCTGAAGCCCTCGCTCGGCGACTGCGCACGGACTCCCCGAAGCCCACCCATGGCGAGCGTCGCGCCAGCTCCGGCGACGCTCGCCATCGCGGCACGCTGCAGGAATGTCCTGCGGTCAAGTTGCGCCCCGAGAACCCGCCTCACCGACTCCTGAGTAATGGGTCGAGATTCGGATGCCATCCTGGTGCCTCCTCCTCAGTGGGCGGCCGAGGCCGCGCTCGCCACATGTGCTTGTGTCGCGCGCGACCTAGAGTGGCGCCTAGACAATCGATTGTCAACGCCCCGCGTCGCGTCCAGAGCTCGCCGCTATCATCTCTCCGAGGTCGCCAGCGGGTGGCGACCTCGGACCCTAGGACGACCAGCAGCATCGGGAGACACCATGGCACGCATCCCCATCGAGATGCCCCGCATGGGCTATGACATGGAGACCGGCACCATCGCGTCATGGACCAAGCAGGTGGGCGACAGCGTCGCGCGCGGTGACGTGCTCGCCGAGATCGAGACCGAGAAGTCCACCGTGGAGATGGAGGCGCTCGCAGCCGGGACGCTCGTCGAGCAGACCCTCGCGCCGGGACAGGAGGTACCGGTGGGCACCGTCATCGGGTATCTCGACGACGGGCAGTGACCGGCACATGACCGATCGCCTCGGGCGAGCGCTGCCCGACCTGGACGCGGCCGTCGCGCTCGCGGAGGCGCGCATCGGCGCCATCCGCCAGGAGTTGGCGTCGCGTCGTGCACGCCTGCCGCTCCGGTTCTGGCGGCAGCACGCCCACCTCACCACGCCCGCGGAGGGTGTGATGGCGCGCAAGGCGGTGGAGGGCGGCACATCGCCCATGACCAGGATCCTCGACCGCTTCGAGGTGGGACCAGCGATGCTCGCAGATCGCCTGGGCGTGGACGTGGCACGCGTCGAGCGCCTGCTGGCCGAGCCCCGCCGGGCGCCGCTCGTGATGCTCGACGCGGAGGATGCCTTGGCCCTCACGGACGCCGCCGTGACGCAGGCGCGGGCCGATGCGGCCGACGTGCTGCTCGACGCCGACTGGAGTGGGGGCGGACCGCGCACGCTCCGCTTCTATCGGCCACCGGGTCTCGCCCTGGGTGCCACGGCCCGCGAGCTCTACGGCCTCCTCTGGTCGCTCGCGGAGCGCTCGACGGACGGGACCATCCCTCTCGATGGCATCGTGTTCCCCAAGGTCGAGCATCCCGAGGAGGTGGATCTCGTTCACGGAACGCTCACCGAGGCGGAGCGCGCCCTCGGTCTGCCTGTGGGCGGCATCCGGGTGGCGTACCTCGTGGAGTCGGGCTGGGCGGCGACGCAGCTCCCCGCGATCGCGCAGCGCGCGGCAGACCGCCTGTGTGCCCTCATCTTCGGTCTCGCGGACTACTCGGCGGACATCGGTCTGCCCTCCATCAGCAACGAGCATCCGGTCGCGGACTGGGCGCGCGCGATGATCGTGAACGTGGCTGGCGCGGTCGGCGTGCCGGCCGTGGACGGCATGACCCTCGCCTACCCGGTGGCGGACCCGGCCCTGGACCCGGCGGCGAACCGCACCCGGTTCCTGGAGCGGATGCAGTTGGTCTACCGGGACGCGGTCCGGGCGCGCGACCTGGGGATGCAGGGCAAGTGGGTGGGCCATCCCGCCCAGCTCTTCGCGGTGCTCCTGGCGTATGACACGGGATGGTCCGCCGAGGAGCTGGGGACCGAGGCGACCAAGCTGGCCACCTACGACGCGGCCGTCCGAGAGGGGCGCGGCGCGACCATGATCGAGGGCGTGATGTCCGACCGAGCGACGGATCGGCACGCCCGCGCGGTGCTGCGGCAGGCCGCCGCTTTGGGCCGGCTCGATCCTCAGCGGGCGCTCACCCTGGGTGTCATCGACCCAGACGAGGTCCATGACGCCACCGAGGCGTGGCACGTGGCGAGGGGCGCATGACCGAGGACGAGCGACGTGTGGTCGACGGCTGGCAGGGTCGGTTCCTGGAGGACTTCCGAGTGGGCGACGTCTATCGCCACGCCCACGGGCGGACCGTCACCCAGACCGACAACACCTGGTTCACGCTGCTCACCAACAACACCCATGACGTCCACTACAACCTGGACTACGCATCACGCACCGAGTTCGGCAGACCGCTGGTGGTGTCGACGCTCACGCTCGCTGTCGTGACCGGCCTCTCGGTGGAGGACGTGAGTCGCAACGCGATCGCCAACCTGGGCTGGGAGCACGTGCGCTGCCCGGCCCCGGTGTTCGCCGGGGACACGCTCTACGCCGAGTCGGAGGTGCTCGAGGTGCGACCCTCCCGGTCACGCCCGGGTCAGGGCATCGTGCGCGTGCGTACCTGGGGTCGCAACCAGGAGGGCACGGTGGTCATGGAGTTCGAGCGGAGCGTGCTCGTGCCGGCGCGGGAGGGCAGCGGGACCGCTGGATCGCCACCCGGAGGCTGATACCGAGGACCAGCCGACAGACGGCGGCGCCAACGCCCACGCGGAGCCTGACCCCACGCCCTCCTACGTCGGCTCGCTGCCGGCCTGCCGGACGATGAGGTCTGCGCGCCCTGCGGTCGTCGCGACCAGCGCCGCGTTGGCCTCGTCGCTCCGGAGCACCCACTCCCGTGCGACTGCGGGGGTCCTGCCGAACCGGACGTGACGCGCGATCAGTCGCTCCAGGCGCACGGGGTCGTCGAGCTCCAGGTACCACGCCTCGTCGAGCATTGCCCGGACATGGGACCACGGCGGCGTGTCCAGCAGGAGGTAGTTGCCCTCGGTGACCACCAGCGACGTGCTCGGGTCGATGGCGATGGCACCCGCGATGGGCTCCTCGATGGCGCGCTCGAACCTCGGCGCGTACACGACCCCCTCGCGCCTGTCATGCAGGCGACGCAGGAGTGCCACGTACCCGGCCGCATCGAAGGTGTCCGGGGCGCCCTTCCGGTCCGCCCGACCCAGGCGGACGAGCTCTGCCTGAGCGAGGTGGTAGCCATCCATGGGCAGGTACGCCGCCGCGCCATCCAGTTCCTCCACGAGCGCCGACGCGAGGGTGGACTTCCCCGCGCCGGGTGCTCCTGCGATGCCCAGTACCCTGCGCTCACCCACGCCCCTTGCCAACCGGCGTGCCCGTGCGACCAGGTCCACGAGTGGTGGCGAGAACGACGGGACCGGCTGCGCCGCGCGCCTCATGCGGCCATCATGGGCGAACGCGTGGATGCGTGACACCGCAAGGAGGCGTGACCGTGCTGGGACCCCCGCTCCCGAGCAGCTCGCAGCGCCGCATCGTCGTCGCGGGCGAGTGCCTCATGGACGTCATCACCGACCCCTCCGGCAGCGTGCGTGAGGTGCCTGGCGGCGGGCCGTACAACACGGCGCGCACCATCGCGCGCCTGGGGGAGCGGGTCGCGTTCCTGGGATGCGTCTCTCGAGACCGCCGAGGCGTGGCGCTCTTGGATGGCCTGGCGCTCGACGGCGTGGAACTGTCGCTCGTCGCGCGCTCCGACGCCCCCACCACGATCGCCCACGCGTCGCTCGACGAGCATGGGGCCGCCAGCTACCGGTTCGAGGTCGAGGGCACCGCGGCACCGGCACTCGGGGCCGGCACTGCCCTCGCAGCGCTCGACCCACCGCCCGTGGCCATCCACGTGGGCACGCTGGGACTCGTGTTCGAGCCGTCCGGGACCAGTCTCGAGGGGCTGGTCGCCGCGGCACCGGCGGGCACCCTCGTGATGCTCGACCCCAATGCCCGACCGTCAGCCATCCCAGACCTCGCGTCCTGGCGGGGGCGCATCCGTCGGATGGCCGCCCGCGCCGACGTCATCCGGGCGAGCACCGACGACCTCGCCGTCCTGGACCCGGGTCGGGAGGCGATGGACATCGCGCGGGACCTGTCCACCACCGGCGCGACCATCCTGGTGAGCGACGGCCCACGCGCGGTGCGGGTGCTCAGACCGGGCTCGGACCCCATCGAGCTCCCGGTCCCCGGTGGCCCGATCGTGGACACCGTGGGGGCAGGCGATGCGTTCGGCGGTGGCTTCCTGGCCGAATGGGTCCGCGGCAGCACGTCCACCGACCTGCACGACAGGGACCGGCTGGTCGAGGCGGTCCGGTTCGGCATCGCCGTCGCAGCGTTGACATGCCGCCGGCAGGGCGCCGACCCGCCAAGCCGCGCCGAGGTCGCCGCGCACCTGCTGGCCTAGGCTAGGCGACCGCGCCCACCTGCAGGCGGCGTCCAGCAGCCCCCCTCGGCCGAACGCCCAGCAGGAGATCCACGCCGAGCGGGTCGATCGGTGGCGAGAACAGGTACCCCTGGCCGTGGCTGCACCCCATCGACCGGAGCATCCGCAACTGGTCCTCGCGCTCGATGCCCTCGGCGATGACCCGGAGCCCCAGCCGCTCGCTCATCGCCACGATCGTCTGGGCGAGCACCCAGCTCGTGGGCTCTCCCTCCGTGCCCATGAACGAGCGGTCGATCTTGAGCACGTCGACCGGGAAGCGCTGGAGGTAGCTGAGCGAGCTGTAGCCGGTGCCGAAGTCGTCGATGGCCACCTGGACGCTCACGGACCGAAGCTCGGCCAGGACATCGACGGTCCGCTGGGTGTGCTGCATCAGCACGCTCTCGGTGATCTCCACCATGAGCGACCCCTGGGCGAGACCGGACTGGGCGACCGCGGCCGCGAGGGTCCGCCCGAGCGCCGGGTCCTGGAACTGGCGCGCCGACAGGTTGACGCTCACGGTGAGGTCCGATCGACCGGTCGCCTCCTGCCACTCCTGCGTCTGGCGACAGGCCTCCTCGAGGACCCATCGCCCGATGGACACGATGGAGCCGTTCTCCTCGGACAAGGCGATGAAGTCCCCGGGCATTCGTCGCTGGAACCCTGGCGCGTCCCATCGCACGAGCGCCTCGAGGCCCGTCACCTGGCCATCGGAGAGGCGGACCACAGGCTGGTACTGGAGCCGGAGCTCGTCCCGCTGGACTGCACGTCGCAGGGATCGCTTGAGCGCCCTGCGCTCCTCGACTCCCTGGCGGAGCGCCGGGTCGAACACCTCCACGCGCGCCTTGCCTGCGGCCTTCGCGTGATACATCGCGGAGTCCGCGTCCCGCAGGAGCGCGTCCGCGGTCGCGGCGTCGGCGCTGCTGAAGGCGATGCCGATGCTGATGCCCACGCTCACCTGGGACTCACCCAGGAGGATCGGCTCGCGAACCGCATCCACGATCCGACGCGCCACGTGCTCCGCCTCGGACACGTCCGCCTGGTCCTCGAGCAGCACCGCGAACTCGTCGCCACCCAGCCGCGCGACCGTGTCACCGGCGCGCAGGCATCCGCTGATGCGCTCGGCGATGGCGACCAGCGCCTGGTCACCCCGAACGTGCCCCAGCTGGTCGTTGACCGCCTTGAAGCCATCGATGTCGCCGAACAGCACGGCCACCCGACCGGGCCCGCGACCCGATCGTGCGAGGGCATGGTCGAGCCGGTCGGTGAGGAGGGCCCGGTTGGCGAGCCGTGTCAGGCCGTCATGGAACGCCTGTCGGCGCAGCTCCTCGTGGAGTCGCGCGTTCTCGAGGGCCATCGCGGCCTCCGACGCGGACGTGCTGGCGGTCGTGATCTCGTTCGGCCGGAAGGAGGGCCCCCGCCGGGTGATCTCCGCGAGGCCGATGGTCTGCCCACGGGCCACCAGGGGCACCATGAGGAGGGCCGTGCCACCGTCATCGAGCAGGACACGCACCTCGGCCGGGTCGGCGCGCGGGTCGTCCGCGCTCACCGTCTCGATGCGCTGCTGCTCCACCACGCGCCTCGTCAGCGGATAGGCGTCCAGGTCGTAGCGCGCGGTGTCACGCCCTGCCAGCTCGATGGGCCAGGACGCGAACGCGACGACCTCGGCGCTCTCGGCTCGGTACGCCGAGATGACGCACGCATCGGCGTTGGTCGCCTCCTGGAGGTGACGCGCCAGCCGTTGGGCCACATGGATGGGGTCCAGCGACTCGGAGACGTCCCGTGACAGCCGGATGAGGCGAGCCATGTCCCGGCTGGAGGCCATCAAGCGCTCCCGATAGCCCCACAGCAGGTACAGTAGGAGCGCCGCGATGATGGCGGTGTTCAGGAGCGGGATCGCGCCGCCGGGGTTCGCGCGCACGCCGCCGGTCGCCTGGGCGCCCACGGCCATGATGGCGATGCCGATGCAGGCCAGCCAGCACCCCACAGCCAAGCGGGTCATCGAGGCGTTCGTCAGGTAGGGCAGCGCGAACAGGAACGCCACCAAGGGTGCCATGGCAAGCGACCCGGCCGCGCTCGGCTCGAGGAGCGTCAGCCCGACCATCGCGGTCAGCGTGACCACGACCAGGCGACTGGCGACCCATGATGGCCCCCGGACTGCGATGTGGCGGCGCGCCCAGGCGCACCAGCCGGCGACACCCAGGAACAGGGCCAGTTGGATGCCATAGCTGGCTGACCCGGTGAGCCAGGCGAGCGCCAGTGCCTCGAGCGCCAACCCGGCGCTCAGCAGGGTCAGGATGGTGATGATCCGGGCGAGGCGCCATCCGTCTGGAGCCAGTTGGGCGCCCGGGGCAGGATGATCGATGGGACCGATCGCGGAACCCACGTGCCCTCATGCTTCAGTTCGTGCCGCTGCTGACTCGCCCCCCGTCGCGGCAGGGGCGCATGGTGCACCTGGTGGCGGACCCCGGCCACCGGACGAAAGTACCGATACCCGGTGCGCTGCGCCTCCATGCGTGCTCGACAGCGGCGCGCTCGGTGGGGCCACCGGACGGCCGGTCGATCAGCCGGTGCTCTGGACGCCCGCCGCCACGCCACTGATGGTCAGTGCGATCAGGCGCTCCAACAGCGCTCGCTGGGGATGGCCGGGATCCAGCTCGCGAGCCTGAGCCAGGAGGCGGACCTGGAGCTCCGAGAGCGAGTCGACGTAGGGGTTGCGCAACTCGATGGCGCGCTGGAGCACGGGCATGGCGTCCATGATGCGGGCCCGGCCGGTGATGGCCAGGATGCCGGCGTGGGTCCGCTGGTACTCCCGCCGGATCCGCACCCAGATCCGTCGAGCCTCCCGCACGGGGACGAGCCCGGCATAGCGGCGCGCGGTCTGCATGTCGGCCTTGGCGAGGCTCATCTCCGCGGTGTCGATGACACCCGCCAGGAATGGCCACGCCTGATACGACTCCCGGAGACGGGCGAGGCCCGCCTCACCGTGTGTCGTGACATACGCCTCGATGGCGCTCCCCACGCCATACCAGCCCGGCAGGTTGGCGCGCGCCTGGGACCACGCGAACACCCAGGGGATCGCGCGCAGCTGCGCCAGCGAGCGGGGCCCCCCGGCCCTGACCGTGGGCCTGGAGCCGAGGGCCATCGCGGACAGCTCCGCGATAGGGGTGGCCGCACGGAAGTACGTCTCGAACAGCGGGTCCCCCCAGACCAGGGCCCGATACGCCTCCCGCGATGTCGCGGCGAGCTCGTCCATGAGCGCCCGGCCAGTGGAGCCCGCAGTGCGTGACCGCGCGTCGTGGTCGGGCGCCGCGGTCGCCAGGACGGCCCCCGTCACCTGCTCCAGGTGGCGCAGCGCGATGAGTGGGTTGGCGTACCTGTCAGCGATGACCTCGCCCTGCTCGGTGAGCCTGAGGCCGCCCTCCATGGACCCGGGAGGGCTGGCCAGGATGGCGCGGCTCATCGGGCCGCCGCCCCGGCCGATGGCTCCACCCCGGCCGTGGAACAGGGTCAGCCTCACCTCGTGACGCCGGGCGACCTCGACCAACTGCTCCTGCGCCCGGTACAGCATCCAGGCCGCGGCCAGAGGCCCTGACTCCTTGGTCGAGTCGGAATAGCCCAGCATCACCTCCTGGTGCCACGCGCGCGATGCCAGGTGCTCGCGGTATCGGGGGTCTGTGAGCAGCCCCTCCACGATGGCCCCCGAGGCCTCGAGCGCGTCCGCCGACTCGAACAGGGGCACCACGTCCAGGCCCACGGGGGCGCCGGCCGCGTCGGCGAGATCGAGCACGTCAAGGACGTCACGCGCGTGTCGCGTGAAGCTGATGACATAGCGATGGCACGCGCGCTGGCCCAGGTCCGCCTGGATCGCGGACACCGTCCGGAACGTCTCCAGCACCTCGGCCACCGAGACGCCCGGTGATGCCGCGGTCTCCGGGGGCAGGTTCTCGTGCAGCGCTCGGAGCGCCTGGGCGTGGACCTCGCTGTGCTGGCGGATCTCCAGCGAGAAGGCATGGAACCCGAACGTCTCCACCTGCCAGCGAAGGTCGAGCAGGTCCCCGTGGGCGACACGCGCCATGCCCTCGCTCACGAGGGTGTCCCGGAGGACGTCGAGGGCGTCGAGCAGGTCATCCACGCTCCCGAATGAGCCCTCCTCCGTCACGCCATCCACGATGCGCCGGCGCGTCCTTCGGAGACGCTCCTCGATGTGGGCCAGCTCCTGGCGCCATGGCTCGGCCGGGTACCGGCGCGCCGCGTCCGAGGCCACGCCCGGCAGGTCCCGCTCATCACGCTCCAGCCGCTCGCGCAGCGGCCGAGGAACGCCGAACGACGGTCGCGTGGCCGAGATGGTCTGACCCAGGCGCCGCACGACGGCGATGTAGCCGACAAGCACATGGTCAGCCTGGACACGGCTGGCCTCTCGCGTGACGGCCGAGGTCACATGCGGGTTGCCATCACGGTCACCGCCCACCCATGAGCCCCATTCCAGGAAGGGGCGCACGAGCGGTGGCCGCGCGCCGGTCTGGCCACTGTCCCGGGCCCTCCCGTGGGAATCCCGGTGCTCGTCGAGCGCCGCGTCAAGGGACCGGTACAGACGCGGTGTGACCACGAACAATGACTCGTCAAAGAACGCCATCACGCTCCGGACCTCGTCGATGGGCGTGACGGCCTGGACCCGTAGCGGCGAGGTGTGCCAGAGCAGCGTGATCTCCTGGCGCAGCCGGCGGCGCGCCTCGGCGTCCTCACCGGGTGTCAGACGAGGGTCGTCGAGCTGGTCGAGCAGGCGATAGCAGCGCCGGAGCGCCATGAGCATCGTGCGACGGCGCGCCTCGGTCGGATGGGCCGTGAGGACAAGGCCGATCGACAGGCGGTCCACGATCTCGGCCCGCCTCCCACGCGGCACGCCAGCACGCCGGAGGCGTTCCAGCGCGTCCGCGACGGACCCATCGACGATGGCATGCGGCGAGCGTCGGGCCCGCTTGCGGAGGCGCCTGACACGCTCCTTCTCCTCGGCCAGGTTGGCGAGCTGGAAGTACAGGCCGAACGCCCGGATGAGCGCCTCCGCGCGCTGGGGCTCCACCGCATCGAGCGCCGCGGCAAGGGCGCGCCGGTCCTCGGCCCGGCCGGTGCGGCGGAGCGCGATGGCGGCGCGCCGGATGCGCTCGACGAGATCCAGGAGTGCCACGCCCTCCTGCTCCACGATGACCTGGCCAAGCAGGGCGCCCAGGAGCTTGATCTCGCGCGCCAGCGGGTCGCGGGCGCGGGCGGTGCCAATGCCGCGGGGCTCCGCTCGGACCGCGGCGTTGGAGGGACGCTCGGGACGTGGCATGTCGTGATGCAGGCTACCCTGCGCACGTGGCCCGCGGTACCTTCAGGTGCGCGACGGGAGCGTCTGTCACCATCAGACTGTTCCGGGCCGGGCCCGGCAGGATGCCCGCGGCCCGCGCGACGCCGAGCGGAGGACCCCACAACGTGCTGACGTCCCTCTCGCGCCATCCGATCCGGGTGTGCCTTGCGGTCATGATGCTGTCACTCCTGGCAGGGTGCGTGCGTGTCTCCAGCGGCCCAGACCCGGCGGTCTCGCCCGGACAGCCGGTCGTGACGCTCCCTCCGCGACCGACCGCCCCGCCCGCCCCCACGCCGACGCCGGCCGTGACGCCCACCGCCACCCCCGACGACGGCGCACAGGCGATCGAGGTCTCGCGCCTCGACTCGCTGCGCATCGAACCTGAGCGGATCACGGTGGCGGCCGGCACCCCCGTGCGCTTCGTGGTCACCAACGCTGGGGCCCTCGAGCACGACTTCTTCATCGGCAGCGACCGGGAGCAGCTCCAGCGCGAGCGCGGTGAGGGTGAGCCGGGCCCGGACCGCTATGTCGCGGTGCCACCCGGCCAGACCGTGACGCTGCTGTACACGTTCCCCAAGGCAGGCAAGACCATCGCGGGGTGCGTCGTGCCCGGCCACTACACCGCGGGCATGAAGGCGACCATCATCATCGAGTGACGCCACGCCGGCGGCGCGGGCATCGCGTGGCCGGCGCGCTCGCAGGCTGAGGGTGCGCCACGGCACCGGAATGGTACTGATGGGGGATGACCGCCCGGTACCCGGGTCCTACCGTGAGGCCCATGAACGACCTCACGCCCGCCGACTCCGAACTGGCCATGGCGGTCCTCATGCTGGTGCTCTTCCTGATCGCGATGGCGCTCATCCTGCCGCGCCTGACGGGCGGGGCCCGCTCGCGCTAGCCTGATGGGGACGTGCAGACACGACTCCCCGTCATCAGGACCTACACCGGCCCCACGCGCGAGACCACGCAGGAGGCCTATCGTCGTGACGCGCGCCAGGCGCGCGCCACCGGCTGGGAGCCGGTCGCCCATCGCTGGCGTGTCGAGGGCGACGCCCATGAGCTCTCCGTGGTGTTCGAGGCACGCGAGCCGTCCACCACGGCTGGACCGGTCGCCGAGCTCGCCGAGCGAGCTGAGTCGGAGCCGTCCGGGGCCCAGCCGTCACCGAGCCCGTCGGCGCTCGCGACACAGCCCGGGGCGGGTGGCCCGACGCCCGCCGTCACGCTGACGACCGGCGTCATGCTGGCGCCCGATGACGAACGGACGCCCGCCCTGCCGGGAGCCCTCGCGGCCATGGCAGCCGTCGAGCACCCTGCCGCGCCCGTCGGTGCCGAGACGACCCCCGTGACCGCGATGCCCGACGCCATCGGGTCGGCGCCCATGGCGCCTCAGGGCTCGATGCCCTCCATGCCAGCGGGTGCCCGTGCCGCCATCACCGCCACGGTCCAGCCGGTGAGCGTCGCGCGCGCGCGAGCGCGCGCGACCGTCGAGACCATCGACATGCACGCGGGCGGCGAGCCGATCCGGCTGATCCGGTCCGGCTACCCGCGGGTGCCCATGGGCCCCATCCTCGAGCGTCGCCGCTGGGTGCGCGAGCACGCCGACGGGATCCGTCGGTCCCTGATGCATGAGCCACGAGGGCACCGCGACATGTATGGGGCGGTGCTGCTCCAGCCCCACCGTGACGATGCGGACATCGCGGTGCTGTTCATGCACAACGAGGGCTACAGCACCATGTGCGGGCACGGCATCATCGCCCTCACGACCGGCCTCATCGAGGAGGGACTCTACCCGGCGAGCGCGCCCTCCACCACCATCCGCTGGGAGACCCCCGCGGGCGTGGTGACCGCGACCGCATCGACCTCGATCGCCGAGGACGGGCATCTCGAGGTGTCGGGGGTCCGCTTCCTGAACGTGCCGTCGTACCTGCACGCTCAGGATCTGGTGATCCGACCCGTGGGGATCGGTGCAGCGGGACCCATCACGGCGCAGCTCGCCTATGGCGGCGCCTACTACGGCATCGTGGACGCCGCGGACCTGGGCCTGCGTGTGGACTCGGGCTCCATCACCCAACTGACACGGGCGGGCGCCGTCATCACGGAGCTGCTGCGTCGCGATCACACACCCCGACACCCACTGGACCCCGATCTCGGGTTCGTGTACGGAACGATCATCATCGACCTCGACCCGGGAACCATCCCGGACGGTCGTGCACCGGACGCCACGCTCCGCAACGTGACGGTGTTCGCAGATGCGGAGGTGGACCGCTCCCCGTGCGGCTCGGGCACCAGCGCCCTGATCGCCTGGCTCCAGGGCACCGGTCGGCTGCCCGTGGGCGACGAGATCGCGAACGCGGGCATCTCGGGCGAGGTGTTCCTGGGGCGCCTCGAGGGCACCACCCGCCTAGGAGACCGGCCGGCGGTGACAACGAGCGTGGCGGGGACGGGGTACGTCACGGGCTACCACACCTTCGTGGTGGACGAGCGCGATCCCCTGGGGGGCGGCTTCCTCCTGCACTGACCAGCGGGGGCGGCGGCAAGGCATCGACGGCTGCGCGCTGTCGGCCCCTGGCGCCAGGGTCGGCCCGGTGATTCCCTGGTCGGCCCGCTGACGCCGTCCGCGCGCGGTCGTCATGCTGGGCGCCATGTCCTCGCCTGCAACCGCCCAGCCCTGCGGCGGGTTCCTCTCACGTGTGCGCTGACTGTCCGACGCGCCTGGCCGCCGATCCCCGGGGTGCCTTCCCGGTGTTCGTGACGCATCACCAGGACCTCGTCTACTCCATGGCCCGGCGCTGGACCGCGTCCGCCGAGGACGCCCGGGATGTCGCGCAGGACGCCCTGATTCGGGCCTGGCGCGCCATCGAGCGGTACGACCGCGACCGGCTGCGGGACCTCCAGGTCCGCGGCTGGCTGGCCACCATCGTGCGCAACGTCGCGCGCAACCGGGTGCGCGACGCCGGACGGGCCACCGACCCGCTCGAGATGGCCGGAGACCCGCCGGACCCGCCGGAGGCCCGGCCCGAGGAACGGGCGCTCGCCAGTGAGTCGGCGCGCGAGTGGGCGCAGCGGCTGGCGCGGTTGCCCGAGCGTCAGCGCGTCGCGGTGGAGCTGCGTCACGTCCATGGCCTGTCCTATCCGGAGATGGCCGTGGCGCTGGGGCGGCCCATGAACACGTGCAAGTCGGATGTTCATCGGGGCGTCATCGCGCTGCGCGAGGCGCTCACGGGGATGGAGGTGGCAGGGTGAGCCAGCCACGGACGCTGCGGGAGGCATTCGAGATGGTCCAGGGGATGAAGGGCCTGCGCGAGACGGCGCCCGAGGGGCTCGGCGGGGCCGTGCTCGCTCGGCTGGGCATGGCCGATGGATACGCTGAGATCGAGGGCCCGATCGATCGGCTGTACGTGGCCTGGGGCCCGGACGGCGTCATCGCGGCCGAGCGGGTGGGGGACCCCATCGGCTTCGAGACCGAGGTCCAGCTGCGCACCGGGCGACCAATCGTGCGTATGGACCGGCTGCCACGTGACCTCGAGCGCAAGGTCCTCCGGCAACTCGCCGGCGAGCATCAGAAGGGCCTGCCCGTGGATCTGGGCGGTCTGACCGGCTTCGAGCGGAGCGTGCTCGTCAAGACCATGGAGATCCCGTACGGCGAGGTCCGCCCGTATGCCTGGGTGGCCCGCGAGATCGGCCGGCCACGGGCGGTCCGGGCCGTCGGGTCGGCGCTCGCTGAGAACCCCATCCCGTTCGTGATCCCATGCCATCGGGTGGTGCGCACCGACGGTCACATCGGCGAGTACGGGGCGGGCGGGCCGGAGGCCAAGCGCGCCGTGCTCGCGACCGAGGGCATCGACCCTGACGAGCTGGAGCGTCTCGCGAGCAGGGGCATCCGATACGTGGGGTCCGACACCACGGGTGTCTTCTGCTACCCGTCGTGCCGCCACGCCCGCCGGGTCACGCCCGCGCATCGGGTGACGTTCCGCTCGGGCGAGCATGCGCGCGCCGCCGGCTTCCGCGCCTGCAGGGTGTGCCGGCCGCTCGAGGGGTCGGTGTTCGCGGCCTGAGGGGTCGGTGTTCGCGGCCGGAGGGGCCGGCTATCCTGGTCGGCGACCGACGACCGACACAACCGGGGTCCGCCAACGGAACGCCTCTGGTGCCAGCGCCGCGAGGCGGCGGTGCGCCATGTCCACCAGCCGGTGGGCGTCATCCTCGGGGAGCGACTGGAACAGCGCGACCTCATCGTAGCGGATCTTGTACTCGAGATAGCTCGCGAGGTCCCAGTCGAAGGCGAGGGTCGCCTCGCGGGCCGCGACCCGGACGAAGCCGGCGCGCCGAGTCTCGTCCGCCGCGTTCCGGACGCTCCCGAAGTCACCGGAGCGGGCCTCCTCCTCGGGAGGCTCCGGCTCGTCGACACCCAGGTCGAGGACCGCCTCGTCGAACTCCACCGCGGGGGCGAACGCGTCCCCGCGGTCGAGCCACGTCACGAAGGCGATGCGCCCGCCCGGCCGGAGGACCCGGTACGCCTCCCCCAGCGCGGTCGCTCGGTCCGGCACGAGTTGGAGCGCGAACGAGCTGACCACGAGGTCGACCGAGCCGTCAGGCAGTGGCAGCTCGGCGGCGGGCGCCCGGAGCCAGGCCATCCGACCGTCATCGACGCCCAGGCGGGCGATGCGCCGCCCGGCCATGGCGAGCATCCCCGCCGATGGGTCCACGCCGACCACCTGCGCGGCCGGCCATCGGGCGAGTGCGTCGATGGCGAGCACGCCCGACCCGGTGCCCACATCCACGACCCGAGGCGCATCACGCAGGCTCGCGACGTACCTCTCGACCCGGTCGAGCAGGGAGCGCGCGGCGCCGTCGAGCACAGGCGCCCAGTAACGCTCGTAGTCCTCGGCGTCGCGGTCGTACCGCTCGACGATGCCCTCCATGGCGATCACGACCCCAGGGCCCTGCCGATCTCGGCCGCTATCGCTTCTCGCGGCCCACGATGTGATACACGCCTCCGCCCATGGAGACCACGTAGAGCTCGCCCTCGTCATCCTCGCCGAGCGAGACGAACAGGGAGTCGTTCTTCTTCAGCAGCCGCTTCACCTTGAGGTCCGCGCCCGGCTTGCCCTTGGCTGCGTCAAGCGCGTAGATGCTCTTGGAGCAGTAGTCCGTGAACAGGTACGCGCCGTAGAGGGCGGGTGACTCGGTGCCCCGGTAGACGTAGCCGCCGACCACCGAGCAGCCCTTGGCGCCGTGCGGGTACTCGGCGACCGGCATCGTGAGGCCCTTGCGCGAGCAGTCCGCCTGCCGATGGCATCGGGACCCCTCCATGATGGACCAGCCGAAGTTGAGGCCGCCCTTGCCCTCACGCTGCACATCGATCTCCTCGATGCGATCCTGGCCCACGTCGCCGATCCACAGGTCGCCGGTCAGACGATCGAAGCTCGCACGCCACGGGTTGCGCAGGCCGTAGTTCCACAGCTCCTTGCGACCGCCGCCCTTGCGGAACGGGTTGTCCTTGGGAATCGCGTACGGGTCGCCCTTGTTGATGTCGATGCGCAGGATGCTGCCGAACAGGTCGTTCCGGTCCTGGCCGTTCCCGAACGGGTCGCCCGGTGAGTTGCCGCCGCCGTCGCCCGATGCGATGTACAGGTACCCATCGGGCCCGAACCCCAGCCAGCCGCCATTGTGGTTCCACTCGGGACGCGCGAAGTCCATGATCACCCGGCCCGCGCCCGCTGACACCTCCTGGCCAGGACGCCGCTGGCGGTACTCCACGATGCGCGTGTCACCCGCTGGCGTGTTGTAGTGGACGTAGAACTTGCCGTTCTTCGCGAACCTCGGGTGGAACGCCACCGCGTGCAGCCCACGCTCGCTGCCCTCCTGCATGCCCACGCGACCGCGCAGGTCGAGCAGCGTCCCGGTGACCTTCCCCTTCTTGTTCAGGATGCGGATGAGGCCCGCGCGCTGCACCAGGTAGAGGCGCCCCTCTCCCGTGCCGTCCCCGGTGATGTACACGGGGGCCGCGTCGGCGCCCACGTCGATGAGCGGCTCCAGTCGCAGCTTGACCTTGCTGGCCTTGAACCCGCTCGAACCGGGCTTGCTCGTCCGCCGCGGGGTCGGTGACGCATCGGCAGGAGGGGTCTCGGTCGGGGGTGCGTCCGTGGGTGGTGCCGACGTGGGCGGCGCGGCAGTCGGAGGGGCCTGGGTGGAGGCTGCCTCGGTGGGTGGCGGGCTCGCGCTCACAGGGGCTGTCTGCTCGGGCGCGGGCGACGCCTGACCCACGAAGGTGCACCCGCTCGCGACCAGCGCCGCGGCGCATGCGAGCGCCACCATCCGGCGCCGGCCAGGGGCCAGGATCCGCACCCTCACCGGGGAGCCGCGGTCACGCGGAGGAGGCGGCCGTCGAGGTCGAGCGCATACAGCTCGCCGGTCTCGTCCTGCCCGAACGACGAGATGTTCCCGCCGTCGAGGGCCCCCACCACCTCATGGGGCGCGTCGCCGCTGGCAAGCGCATCCGCCGCCGAGAGCGCCCAGAGGGTATCGGTGCAGTAGTCCCCGAACAGGTAGGCGCCCACGAGGTCGGGGTACGCGATCCCGCGATACACGTAGCCGCCGATGATGGTGCAGCCATCGCCGCTGTCATGGGTGTACGCAGCAACCGGCAGGGTCAGACCCTCCGTGTAGCATGACTCGGCATCGAAGCAGTCTGGGCCC
>DAOTUX010000126.1:0-4072 GCA_034436475.1 Chloroflexota bacterium
TCGGGCGGTCTCCGATGCGGTCGCCGCGGCACCCGTCAGCGGCGAGGGCGCCGTCCAGGGCGCGTCCGACCTCGAGGCACTCCGGGCCGGCCGGTTCGAGCTGGGCGGACGAGCCGCCCGCGTGGTCGGCGCCCACACGTTCTACGACGTCGAGGGCGTGTGGACCCGTGACGGGTACGACCCCGGGACGCCGGCCCCGGAGGTGGCGATCGGCACGGAGGCCTTCCTCGCGCTCATCGAGGCGGACCCGTCGATCGCAGCGGCGGCGGCCCTGGGTGAGCGGGTCATCGTGGAGGGACCGGGCGGCTGGGTCACGCTCGTGTGGCCGGCGCCGGACGCCGCCGGGGTGCCGGCCACAACCAGGGCGCCGGGCCACTGACCCGCTCGCCCGAATCGGTCCGGCAGGTCGCGCGACTCCCCGGACCGGGCGGTCCCGTCCGTGCCCGGCCCGCTGCCGCGATCGCTACCAGTCGTGGACCGTACCGTCCCGGAGCTTGGCGACCGGCAGGTACGCCGGTGTGTAGGCGTACCTCGCGGCCTCCGTCTCGTCCAGCTCGACCCCCAGGCCCGGGGCATCTCCCGGGTGCAGCAGGCCGTCCGAGAACGTGAACGACGTCCGGAACACCTGCAGCGTCGCATCGCTGTGCTGCATGTACTCCTGGATGCCGAAGTTGTGGATGGCGAGGCCCAGGTGGAGCGCAGCCGCCTGGCCCACCGGCGAGATGTCGGTCGGGCCGTGGAACCCCGACCTGATCTGGTAGATGCCCGCGAAGTCGATGATGCGTCGGAGACCCGTGATGCCGCCCGCATGGGTCGCCGCGGAGCGCACGTAGTCGATGAGCTGCTCCGTGATGAGCGTCTGGTAGTCGTACACCACGTTGAACACCTCGCCGATGGCGAGGGGCGTGGTGGAGTGCCGGCGCACCAGGCGCAGGGCCTCCTGGTTCTCGGCGGGCGTGCAGTCCTCGAGCCAGAACATCCCGAACGGCTCCAGCGACCTGGCGAGCGTCGCGGCCTGGATGGGGGTCATCCGGTGATGCCCGTCATGGAGCAGCGGCAGGTCCTCGCCGAACCTCGACCGGACCGCCTCCATGACCCGCGGCACGTGGCGCAGATAGGCCGCGGTGTCCCAGGTCTCCTCCACCGGCAGCGCCGTCCGCCGCGCGGGCTCGTAGTCGTAGCGCGGTCCGCTCTTGGCGCTCGAGGCGACGCCGTAGACCGAGCCCAGACCCGGGATCCCGGTCTGGACCCGGATGGCCCGATACCCCTTGTCGAGGTGTGCCTGTACGGAGTCCAGCACGTCCGCGACCTCCGCGCCGCTGGCGTGGCCATACGCGAGGAGGCCCTCCCGCGACGCGCCACCCAGGAGCTGGTACACGGGCATGCCCGCCGCCTTGCCCTTGATGTCCCAGAGGGCCATGTCCACCGCCGAGATGGCGGCCATGGTCACCGGGCCGCGTCGCCAGTAGGCGCCGCGGTACAGGTACTGCCAGACGTCCTCGATGCGTCCCGCGTCACGCCCGATGAGGAGGGGCACGACATGGTCCCGCAGGTAGGACGCCACCGACAGCTCACGACCGTTGAGGGTCGCGTCGCCGACACCCGAGATGCCCTCGTCGGTGGTGACCTTGAGGGTCACGAAGTTGCGCCCCGGACTGGTCACGTTGACCTCGGCGCTGGTGATGCGCATGCTCCCCTCCCTTGCCTTCGATGCCTGGTCTCAGGGTCGGTCCGCCCGTCAAGGCCCCGACCAGCGCGTCAGCGTCCCGGCCCGCCCGTGCCGGCCAGACCGGTGATGGCCGCCGGGTCGAGCGCCACATCCCACAGCCGGACGTCCGCGAGCTCGCCCTCCAGACCGGCCCGTGGCCCCCCGCCCAGCACCAGCGGCGTCCCCGGTCGGGGCGTCAGCGCGCCCTCGATGTCCCCCACGGCGGTCCCGGCCCGGGCACCGTCCACGTACAGCGTGACCCGACGCCCGTCGCGCACCCCCGCGAGGTGATGCCAGCCCGGGGCGAGCGAGCGGTCATGGGACACGACGGCCCCCGCGCGCATCGAGTGGACGTGCGCGGATGGCAGCGTGCCCACGAACAGCTCGCCGCCGAACAGGACCATCGACGCCGCCCGCCGGTATCGCACGTCAGGGGTGTCGTCGACGGTGGCCATGACCTCCCACCGATCATCCCCGTCGTAGCGGTAGATGTGGGCGCCCGGGAGCGTGCCGCCATAGAGCTTGCCGTTGTACGCCTGCAGGTTCATGACCTCGGTGTCGTCGCCCAGCCGACCCACCGCGTCCCAGGTCGCGGCACCCGGGGCGTCGAGGCCCGCGGCCCGGAACACCAGGCCCGTGGGCCACGTGCCGATGTACATCCGATCGCCGTAGGTCTCGATGGAGTAGATCTGGGTCGTGTCCGGCTGGAGGCCGCGTTCGGCCCAGCGCTCCCCGCCGTCGTACCGGAAGATGCCGCCGCCGCCAGAGACCTCGCGGGCGGGCACCACCACCCCCGCCTTGGTCATGGCGATCGCGCTGTCGACATGGGCGTGGTCGTTACCAGCGCCGTACAGCGCCCCGGCATACGCACCCAGCGCGAGCAGGCGACGCCCCGGTGAGCCGCATCGGCGCCAGTCGCCCGGTGCCTCCAGCCGGAAGAGGCCCTCGGTGTACATCGGGATGGCGTAGAGCGAGCCTCCGAAGGGGACCAGGCCGGCGATCGAATCGGCGCCCTCGAGCTGGCCCATGTCGGCCCACGACCGACCACCCTCGTAGCGCAGGACCCGTCCGCCGGGCGACTGGTTCGCCGAATCCTCCAGCCCCGACCCGCCGCCCTTGAGGCGCGAGACCCCGGCATACAGGTCGCCATCGTGGACCGCGAGCCGGGTCACCGCGTTCGCGTCCCACGGCGCTCCGCAGTCCTCCCATGCGCCGCCCGCGAGTCGGAAGACGCGGCCCTTGGGCGTGGGTCCCTGCTCCCAGGTGGCGGCGTACAACGAGCCCTCGAAGGCAGCGAGCGAGCACACCATGACGCTCGCGTCGCCGGGCCGACCGTGGTCGGTCAGGACGGGGGCCGACCCGGTGTCGACCCCGAACCACGCGGTCCGGTCGTTGCCGTGGCTCCCGCAGGGGCTGCCATGCTCCAGACCCAGCGTGAAGCCCCGCCGGCTGCCGGTGTCGAACCACGAGACGACGTCACCCAGCACGGTCGTGGGCGCCGCGGGGACATGGACCCACGCGGCGACGGTCAGCCCCGGACCCCCGAGCCCGGGCGTCGGCGCCTCCAGGCGACCCGCACCTGCGAGACGCGCCACGGGACGTCCGAGGGCACCGTCGGCGGACGCACCGAAGGCGACCTCACCGATCGTCCGTGCGTCCTGCCCGTGACCGGACCCGTCCCGCCCGTCGGTCGTCAGGTCCCAGGCGCCGATGGGGGCGGGCACGTGGTCGGGGCCAGCGGTGGTGGGGTTCATGGCCGTCATTCTACCTGTCGCCGGTCCGGATCGTCCGACGATCGACGATCGACATCCACCACGGTTCGGACGCGCGCCGCCCCACACGCGCGCCGCCATACTCGCGTCGCCACGACGCAACCGCTTGCGGGATAATCAGGGCGGCCGGCGAGGCCGGCTCGGCGACGCGGGGAGAGGCCGAAGGAGATGCACCGATGACCATGTCCGTTGCGGGGTCGATCCCGCTGACTCGCGCCGACAGCCCGCTGGGTCGGACGGTGAGCGGCTTCGCCACCGACGTCTGGAACGACTCCTGCGCGGTCGACGAGTTGGAGTACGCGCTCTCGTACGGCGCCGTGGGGGCCACCTGCAACCCCACCATCGTGGTTGACGTGTGGAACAAGGACGCCACACGCTGGCGCGCACGGACCGTGGAGCTGGCACGGGAGCATCCGACCGCCACCGTCACCGAGCTCGCGTGGCTGGTGGTCGAGGACATGTCGGTCACCGGCGCCCGGCTGCTGGAGCCCGTGTTCGAGGCGCACGCGGGCCGCCAGGGCCGGCTGTCGATGCAGACCGACCCGACGCTCTACCGGTCACCCCAGGCGATCGTGGAGCAGGCGGTCCGCTT
>DAOTUX010000127.1:0-2412 GCA_034436475.1 Chloroflexota bacterium
GTGTCCGGGGCCGCGGGCGCCGCATCGACCACGCGTGGTCTGGTGGCGTCACCGCGCGCGGGCCAGAACATGGCGGGCGTGGTCGCGCAGGGCGATGTGTCGCTGGCCGCCGTGGGGACGGTCACGGCCGTGTGCCGTGGTCGGGTCATCGGCTTCGGCCATGCCATGACGGGCGAGGGCGCGGTCGCGTTCGGGGCGGCGCGTGCCACCACGGTGACCATCGTGGGTGGCACCGACCCGTACAAGCTCGCCAACGTCGGGCGTCTGTTCGGCCTGCTCGACGCTGACCTGTTCACCGGGGTCCGTGCGGTGGCCGGTCGGCGACCGCGCTTGCTGCCCATCAGCGCCCGGATCCGATCGCGCACGACGGGCCGCACAAGGACTGGTCGCACCCAGGTCACGATGCCCGCCTGGATGCCGTCGGTCGCCGCGGACCACCTGCTGTACGACATGATGGCCGTGGACCAGCGCACGGGTGGAGGGACCGCGGTGCTGACCTGGACCATCCGCGGCACGCGGCTCGACACGGACGCGGCGTGGACCCTTCGGCGGACCGACGTGGTGACCGACACCGGTGACGTGGCGTTCGCGTCCGCCCTGCAGTTGTTCACCCTGCTGGACCTGCTGGTCACCGACCCTGGCACCCAGGCACGCATCGCGAGCGTCGACATCGCGGCCACGACGTCGCGTGCCACGACCATCGACCGGGTCCGACGCATCGAGGTCTCACGCAACGGGGGGGCATGGACGCGCTCGGGGCGGATGGAGGTCGCCGGCGGTGACCGGTTGCGGGTCCGCGTCAGCGTGCGCCCGCGCACCGGTCGAACGACCAGCAGCCTGGTCGAGATGGTCGTCCCGGATGGCGCCCGCGGTGACGGCACGATCCGCGTCATGGGGGGTGGTGACGCAGCCATCAACGGCTGTGACCCGATGTGGTCGACCTGCCCGGACACGTTCGGTCAGCTGCTGGACGGGCTGCGATCCGCCCCGCGCGCGGACGACCTCCTGCTCGCCCTCGAGTTCGAGGCCGCCGACGGCACCCCGCTGCGCGTCATGAGGACCACCCGCCTCGCCCATGTGGTCACAGGGGATCGGACGCTCGCCCTGACCGCTCATTGAGGTCGACCGGCTTGACGGGCCGCCTGACGGGGTTCTGCTAAGATCGGGGTCCTCCGGGGAGGCGTCCGTGCAGATGCGCAAGCAGTTGAACGCATGGCGGCTCGTCCGGCGCAGGTCAAGCGCTCAGGCACTTATCGGGTGTGCTGAGCACGAAACCGGGGCGGCTAGCTCAGCTGGTTAGAGCACTTGCTTGACATGCAAGAGGTCACTGGTTCGAGTCCAGTGTCGCCCACCACTCCTCCCAACACGGCGGACACCGCAGGTCGTCGTGCGCTCGTGCACTTGGCGATGCCACCGAGCCGACCTGCTAGCATTCGTGGGCGAGGCGCACCGGTCCGCGCGACCGTGGCGCCGTCGACACGCGTCGATCGGGACACGCGCCCGGTCCTTGATCCCAGAGAGCCCCGGTCGTGGCTGGAAGCCAGGGCGATCGCACGGACCGATGTCGCACCACCCGTGAGCGGCCGGGGATGACCCGGACGGGTCCGCCCGTACAGCGGGAACGAGTGCGCGGTGCCCAGGACGGCATCGCGAAGACGGGTGGGACCGCGGGAGGCGTGCCTCTCGTCCTGTCGGTGTGATCAGGCACATCCGAGGACGGAGTACGACCCATGAGCGACCAGCAGCACGTCGAGGAGGCCGACCTCGACTTCGACGCACCGGCGCGCGGCTCCGCGGAGGAGCTGCTCGACGCGCATGCGCATGGTGACCATGAGGACCCGCTCGACCCCATGCGTCACTCGGCCGCGCACGTCATGGCCGAGGCGGTGCTCGATCTCTTCCCGGGCACCAAGCTGGGCATCGGGCCCGCCATCAAGGACGGCTTCTACTACGACTTCGAGCTGCCCCGCCCGCTGACCGACGACGACCTGCCGCGCATCGAGGCCAGGATGCGCGAGTCCATCGCCGCCGATCACCCGTTCGTGCGCAGGGAGTGGGACCCGGACGCAGGGCGCGCGTTCCTCGCACAGCAGGGGCAGGCCTACAAGGTGGAGATCCTGGATGACCTGCGGACCGCGGCCCAGCTGTCGGGCGCACCCGCGCCGGTTGTCACCACCTACCAGCACGGCCCCTTCATCGACCTGTGCCGGGGGCCCCATGTCGCCTCCACGGGCAAGCTCGGGCCGTTCCGCCTGCTCACCCACTCGGGCGCGTACTGGCGCGGTCGCGAGGACCGACCGATGCTCCAGCGCATCTATGGCACGGTCTGGGCCACCCAGGAGGACCTCGACCTCTATCTGTGGCGCCGGGCGGAGGCACGGAAGCGCGACCATCGGCGCCTGGGCGTCCAGC